>CAYZVR010000071.1:0-2043 GCA_964481715.1 uncultured Acidobacteriota bacterium
CTTATCGTCACCTCGAGCCGCTCCTGACGAAGATGGCGGCGCAGTCGAGCGACGGTCCCTGCTGCACCTATCTCGGTCCCGGCGGCTCCGGGCACTATGTCAAGATGGTGCATAACGGAATTGAGTATGGCATCATGCAGACGGTCTGCGAAACTTACGACATCTTGAAGAACGTCCTGGGCCTTTCTGGGACGGAAATTCGTGACATTTTCGCTGAATGGAATTCTGGCAATCTGAATTCATTCCTTCTGGAAATCAGCGTCGTGGTCTTGGGGAAAATCGACCCGGAAACCAAAAAGCCGCTGGTCGACCTGGTGCTGGATACGGCCGGCCAGAAAGGGACCGGCAAATGGACCGCTCAGGACGCCATGGATATGGGCGTCGCTGTGCCCACTCTCACCAGCGCTGTCGAGGCCCGCATCCTTTCCGGAGCCAAGGAGGACCGCGTCGCCGCTTCGGAAGTCCTCAGCGGACCTTCGCGGAAGTTTTCGGGTGATAAAAACCGGTTCATCCAGCAGATCCGCGAGTCCTATACTCTTACCGTTATTGCCTGCTACGCGCAAGGGTTCGAGCAACTTCGCGTGGCCTCTCGCGAGTACAAATACAACTTGGATTTCTCCGACGTGGCCCGAATCTGGAAGGCCGGATGTATCATTCGCGCCCGACTGCTCGATCCCATACGCTCGGCGTTTCAGGCCGATCCCGGCCTCAAGAATCTGATGCTCGCCCCGCACTTCAGCAAGTTAATCAATGAGACGAACGACAGCCTGCGCGAAGTGGTGCGGACCGCCATCGATTTGGGTACGCCCTGCCCTGCCTATAGCAATACGCTGGCATACCTTGACAGTTACCGGCAGAAACGACTTCCCGCCAATCTGCTTCAGGCCCAGCGCGACTACTTCGGAGCGCACACCTACCGCCGCATTGATAAGGAAGGTGTGTTCCACACCGAGTGGGGCAAGTAAACCGACTGAGGATGCCGAGGAGAACTTTTTGATGCACAACAAGATTTTCGCTGGAATGATTCTGGCGCTTATAACTCTATCACCGCAAGCCAGTGCCAAGCGGCCGATCACGTTCGAAGACCTTATGAAGGTCCAACGCATCTCGGACCCGCAGGTCTCTCCCGACGGCCGCTCGGTCGCTTACGTGCAAACTTCGGTGGACCTCGAGGCGAATACGAAATCCGGCCACCTCTGGCTGGTTCCTGTCGAGGGTGGCGAGGCCCGCCAACTCACTCGCGGTGAGGGCACGGACAGCCACCCGCGCTGGTCACCCGACGGCCAGTCTCTGGTGTTCGTCTCAACACGCGGCGGAAAATCACAAGTGTGGATTATTTCCACAAGCGGTGGCGAGGCCCGCCAGTTGACTAGCCTCTCGACCGAGGCCGACGGCGTGGTCTGGGCCGCCAAAGGCGACACGCTGCTATTTACCTCCCAGGTTTACCCGGATTGTGCGGACGACGATTGCAATAAGAAGCGCCTGGACGAAGCCGAGAAAAGCAAAGTGAAGGCCCGAGTCATTGACGAGCTTTTGTTTCGCCACTGGATGTCGTGGCGCGACGGCCGATATACACACCTGTTCGCGGTTTCATCCCGTGGTGGAACTCCACGCGACCTGACTCCGGGCGCTTACGACGCGCCGACCTTTTTCCTGGAAGCTCCGGATGCTTACGCGGTCTCTCCTGATGGGAGTGAGGTCTGTTACGTTTCTAACCGCGCTATGCCGCCGAGTGCCACGGCCTGGACCACCAACAACGACTTGTACCTGGTGAGCGCAAGCGGCGGCGATGCCAAAAATATTACCGCCGGCAATCCTGGCTCCGACGCTTCGCCGCAATATTCACCCGACGGCCGCTACATCGCTTACACGTCGCAGGCGCGGGACGGATATGAGTCCGACTTGATCCGCCTTCGCGTCTATGACCGCGAGACTGGAAAGATCAAAGACCCCACGACAGGTTTCGATCAGTGGGTCTCGGCTTTTGTTTGGGCTCCCGACAGCGACACAATCTATTTCCTTTCTCCTGAAGAAGCCCAAGAA
>CAYZVR010000071.1:2053-12410 GCA_964481715.1 uncultured Acidobacteriota bacterium
GCGGCCATCGTCGCCGACTGGCTTTGGATTTTCAGGACTTCGGTCACCCATCCCAAGGTCGAAAAAGTGACAGAGGGGTTTTTCAGCGAGTTGCAAATCACCCCGGGCGGAAATCTCATAGCAACTCGCACAAGTCTTACCGCGCCCTCTGAAGTTTATCGAATCTCGAAGTCCGGTGGCGCGCTCACACAAATCACCCACGCCAACGACGCGCTCCTGGCAGCGCTCGATATGAACCCGGCGGAATCCGTATGGACCAAGGGGGCGATGGGCGCTCAAGTCGAAAGTTTGATTGTCAAACCTCCGGCGTTTGACCCAAATAAGAAATATCCTGCCATTTTTCTGGTCCACGGCGGGCCGCAGAGCGCCTGGGTGGATGGCTGGGGCTATCGCTGGAGCGCGCAGATGTTCGCCTCGCACGGCTACGTGGTGATGATGACCAACTTCCACGGCTCGACGGGTTACGGACAGAAATTCGTCGAGTCCATTTCGGGCGATTGGGGTGGCGCGCCATATCAGGATCTGATGGCCGCGACGGACTATCTCGAGTCCCTGCCCTACGTGGACAAGACGCGCATCGGTGCGGCGGGCGCGAGCTTTGGCGGCTACATGATCAACTGGATCGCCGGCCACACTAACCGCTACAAGGCACTGGTTTCGCACGATGGCGTTTACGACAATCACAGCATGTGGGGTGAGACAGAGGAACTCTGGTTCGACGAGTGGGAATTCAAGGGTCCGTTATGGGACAAGCAAGCCGCGGAGCTTAGAGATAAATGGTCACCGTCCAATTTCGTGCAGAACATCCAGACACCCATGCTTGTCGTTCAAGGACAACTGGATTTCCGCATCCCGGACGGCCAGGCATTTCAACTCTTCACGGCGCTCCAGCGGCGAAGTATTCCATCAAGACTCCTGTACTATCCGGATGAAGGTCACTGGGTCAACAAACCCCAGAACAGCCGACTGTGGTACCAGACGGTTCTCGGCTGGCTCGACCATTACCTGAACCCATAGCAATTATTTAGCAGGAAACACACCAAGGCGGGCTTAGAATAGGCGCATCCCTCGGGCGGTCTCATTCGCATACATAGAGTCTTCGGACGGAGGGAATCGCCATGAGTACAGAGATACACCTGAATCCCCGGCTGGTCATAGAACGACTTCACAGGGCCTTGAATCAACACGATGTGGACGCCTTTGTTGAATGCTTTGACCCGCTCCATCGCACCGAACAACCGCTTCATCCGGATAAGGCCTATCGGGGCCGGGACCAGATCCACAAGGAATGGGCGGACATTTTCAGGCGCCTGCCCGATTTTCACGCGAAGTTAATCCGTAGCGCCGTGGAGCAGGACACGGTGTGGGCGGAGTGGCACTGGTCCGGAACACAACCCAACAAGGCGAAGATGGATATGCTGGGCGTGGTGGTCTTCGGGGTTCGCGAAAATCGGATTATCTGGACGAGAATGTACATGGAGCCGCTTCAAAAGCCCGGCGTCGGAATCGAAGCACTGGCACGCTAGTTTCAGAGACAGGAGCCGAACCATGACCAGGGACGAAATTGTTCGAAAGCACAAAGAGTATCTGTTCAACTGTGTCACCACCTATTACAAGGATCCGCTGGTCATCGACCACGCCAAGGGCCAGTACATCTGTGATTTAAACGGCCGCCAGTATCTCGATTTCCTCGGCGGCATCGTCACCATCAGCGTGGGCCACTCGAATCCCAAGGTGACGGAAAAAATCAAGAAGCAGATTGACCGCGTGCAGCACACCTCAACGCTCTTCCCCACGGAGGCCATCGTTTCGCTCGCCGAGAAATTGGCCCAGATTGCTCCGGGCAAACTTCAGAAATGTTACTTCACGAACAGCGGCACCGAAGCGAACGAGGTGGCGGTGCTCACGGCGCGCATGTACACCGGAAACTATGACATGCTGGCGCTGCGCCACGGGTACAGCGGGCACTCGCAACTGGCGAAATCCCTGACCGGATTGCATACGTGGCGCAAGGCCGGCGTCGTACCTTTCGGGATTGTCCAGGCGCCGGGACCTTATTGCTATCGCTGCCCCTACGGCCTGACTTACCCAAGCTGCGAGTTGCACTGCGCCAAGGACGTCGAGGAGGTCATCAAGACTTCGACCGGCGGCGCCGTGGCCGGCATGCTGGCAGAAACCATTCAAGGACTGGGCGGCGTCGTCACGCCTCCGCCCGAGTATTTCAAAATCGTCGCGAATATCGTCCGCAACTACGGCGGCCTCTTCATTTCGGACGAAGTGCAGACAGGCTTCGGGCGCACCGGCAAAAAGTGGTTCGGCATTGAGCACTGGGAAGTCGAGCCGGACATGATTACCTGCGCCAAAGGCATGGCGAATGGCGTGCCCGTCGGCGCCACCATCACACGCCCCGAGATCGCCGATGCCTATAAGGGGCTGACGATTTCAACCTTTGGCGGGAACCCCGTAACGTGTGTGGCCGCCAAAGCGACCATCGAGCTGATTGAAGAAGAGCGACTGATGGACAACGCTCATACCGTAGGCAATCATTTCCGTCAGGGACTTGAGGCACTGAAGGAGAAACACACGGCTATCGGTGACGTGCGCGGGATGGGCCTGATGCAGGGAATCGAACTGGTCAAAGACCGCAAGACGAAGGAGCCGGCAGCGGAAATGAGCAACCAGGTGCTCGAGCGTTGCCGCGAGAACGGCCTGGTGGTGGGCAAAGGCGGACTCCATGGCAACGTGATTCGCATGTCGCCGCCACTCAACATCTCAGCGCCCGACGTGGACATCGCGCTCGCCGCGCTCGACAAAAGCCTGGCCGAGTCCACAGCCTGACGCCGCCCTGGTCGGCGGCGGCTCTGACTAATTCTCTCCCTGTTCCTATTCCGCGCGGCTTTCCCCCTACGGCTTCGGCGGGTCTTCTTTTCGCTTCGATTCCTTCACGGGAACCTTGGTCTTGGTGCGACGCGCTCTGACCGGCGCGCTGTTCTTCATCCATTTGGGCCGCTCGGTTTGTCCGCGCATGGCGTGTCCAAGATCGTTCTGACACGAAGCGAGGTTGTTTTCCAGCGCCAGGAGAATCGAATCCTGATTGCGCAGCAGAAAACCGAGATAGGGACCGAGCTTCTGCTGCAAATCGAAGAGCCGGTTGCCGGCCTCGCTGAATTGCGCGCCAAAGCTCGCGTTGTCCGCCTGGCCGACGGTTTGAGCAACACCTTCGAGACGCGGCAGAATCGTCCCGACCGTCGCGTAAGTCTCGAAGCCGGCATACATGCTGTCCGGCCGTTCGGCGAGGTGGGTCCGCGCGGCTTTCAGTGATTCCATCTGGGTTTGGAGCGCTTTGATTGTCTCACCGAACGAGCTGCGCGCCGCGTCCGACATTTTCCACTTTTCCGTGCGCAGGTCACTTAGCAGGTCCTGGATGCGATACTCCGCGAACCTCATTTGGTCGGCTACGGCCTTCACCTGCTCGGCATCCATGAACGCAGAATCGGTCGAAGACTTGGCGAGCATCTCTTCCACGATTCGCGGGGCGGCAGTCATGGCAGGATCCGCTGCGGGCGTGCCCTGAACCGCCTTGTCCTGCTGCGCGGCCCAAAGGGGCGCCGTCAAATTAGCTGCAACGAAAAATATGGCCGCGGACCATTTGGCTGAGTTCATGCCAGACCCCCAATAATGTTGTGAAAAGAAGGATGGCAGGATTCAGGCGGACTCGTCTACAAATTTCTTTAGGGCGGCAAGAGAGGTTTCGTTGAGGTCGGCAAACTGCACGCCCATCCCGAGGCCCTTGAGCGAGTAGACCACCGTCCCGCGCCCGTTAATCGCAGAGCCTCCGGACGGCAGTTGCATAGAGATCGCGACTTCGGAATTCATCGGGAAAGGTTCCTTGGTGCTGACAAATAAACCGCCGGCGCTTACATCACGCGTGAGCAGCATCTCCTCGCGCCCCAGCGCTTCACAGCGCACCTGCGTTACCAGGCGCGCGCGCCGGTGCTCCCGCTTGTTGATTTCGGGCGTAACCAATGGGCCTTCTTCGCTCAAACCGTCTTCCCTCTCTTCAGTCCTTAGTCTCCCGCGCTTAATTCTTGGACGTTAATGCTGAGCGAGAAATATGGGCGCGGGGTGCCGCGGCCCCAGCGATTTACTTCCCAGCGTGCCTGGAGGAATTTGACCTCCGGCCGCTGCTGGAGATCGAGTGCCGCGGGAGTAATGCTTCGATAGAAAATCTGCGGGAACCAGAAGAGCGGCTTCTGTCCCCAGTCGTTGCCGTCTGTTGACCCCCACACAGATACGTGCAGTGATTCCTGTTCGATGATTTCTTCCACGCGGAGGACAACCAGCAAGGGTTTCGCCACCAGCGCGCCGAGTGCGAGCGCAGTTCCTACGCCGCGGCCTTCGATCACAGTTTCCTGCACCAGAAGGATCTTGGCTGACGACTCAGATGTCATACTGGATGCCATAAGCACTCGTCCGGCCAAAGCACAGCCTAAATCTCGGGGCCTCATCCTAGCACAGGGCAGCAAAAAATAGAAACCCTTGCGACTGCTTCGAACGAAAGCCTAATGGATAGCATCGCATCCGTTGGAGCGCGTGTCGACAGCCTGACGCGCGCGATTCCATTACCTCGCGGGGGTTTCCGTTGCCCACTGAGGTGACTCCCAGTTCTAAAACCCGAGCGCGCGGCCTGGTCGTCACCTCTATTGATCCGCCCCCACGAGTTGAACGGCGTCAATTTCATTCCACCCAGGAACGAGATTGGTCGCCAGCGTCAATTTGACCCGCGCGCTCTTGTAACCAGTCTTGGGAAATTTCAGGACCAGATAACTTAATCCTTTCGTCGGATCGCTGCCTGTCCAAACCACGTGCGTACCGCCCTGCTCATCGAAGAGTTCCACTTTGATCAGGGCGCCGGAGCCGAACGATTCCCGTACGCGCACCTCACTGGCATGGACGGGCTTCACATACTTCAGGTCAAGCCATTCGATGCCGCCATCGAGCGTCTTGGGCGCCCAGGCTTTTCCATCGTCAGCATATCTGTCAACGTTTGGGGGTCCAGCTACCTGATTGGCAGACCAATCCGCCTGGCCTTGCGCGTCGTTGTACGACGAAGAGGCAGTCGCCTGTATAGCCCATTGACCGTTGGGGTCGTTCTTGATTTCGTCTTCTTTTAGCGCCCACTCAACTGCGGCGCGTTTGGCCGCTTCATCGGCTGCTAAGCTGCCGGCCACAGCCGGCGTACCGTCGGCGGAGCTTTGCCCGGCGGCACTTGACTTGGGCGCCGATGACGATTCCTGGCTGAGCTTACTGCAGCCTGTGATCAGAAGAAGGGCGCCAAGAACCAGCGATACGACCGTCCTGAAAAAAGCGAAATGACTGTATCCGAAAACGAAAACTTTTGATTTTTTAGCGGATTGCATTGCTGCACCTCCAGCGGGTTTTCACGCGTGTTCGGAAGAGGATCAAATAAGGAATGTGCACAATAAGCCGGCAACCCTGGCGACCTCTCAAAAACCATGACAGCCTGCACAACAACAAGCTTGGAGGAAGTCATCAGTGTCACCGAATCAATCCTGCAAATCTAGTTGACTCGGTATCGTCTTGTTTCCTGAAAAACATTCCACAGTCACAAGCTTTTGCCGCGCATTCTAACCGAGCCT
This sequence comes from uncultured Acidobacteriota bacterium, assembly GCA_964481715.1. Taxonomy (GTDB): domain Bacteria; phylum Acidobacteriota; class Terriglobia; order UBA7540; family UBA7540; genus JAHEKS01. The sequence goes on from CAYZVR010000071.1 coordinate 7,714, forward strand.
CGCCTTACGCGTCAAGAAGCGCCGTGCCGGATCGTTGTTCTTTGAGGTAGCCGGCGGAGGCACAAACGATCCAGCTCCCAGCTCTCCTTCCTCTTGCCTTCTCGGTCCCGAAACGAATAGACTCAACAATTCTGTTTGGAGAAAACCACTTGCGCCGCGTGATCCTACAACTTATCGTTCCGTGGGTTGCAGTTTTCTGGATTTTACCGGCACTCGCATCCGCCCGGACTATTTCTCTCGACGGCGATTGGGTATTTGTCGCCGACCCAGCGGGCAACTTAAAGGTTTCGGACATTGCTTCCGCCAACGGCATTCCAATCCGAGTTCCCTCTTCCTGGCAGGCCGCGTTTGTGGACCGCCGCGACTACGCGGGCGTGGCCTGGTACTGGCGGACGATTTCGCTTGAAGCTCCTCAGCACGGCCAGGCCCTGCTGCTGCGCTTCGGTGCCGTAGACTACCGCGCGGAAGTTTATGTCAACGGCCAAAGGGCAGGCGCGCACGACGGCGGCTACCTGCCCTTCGAGTTCGACGTCACTTCGCTTGTCCATGCGGGTGAAAACCAGATTGCCGTTCGCGTTACGGACGCGGGCGGCGAGCTAAAGGAAATCGAGGGAATCAAATACGCGGAAATTCCGCACGGCAAGCAAGACTGGTACGTCCAGACGAGCGGCCTGTGGCAAAGAGTCGAGCTCGACCTGCGGCCGCAAACACGCCTCAGCGCGGCTCACGTCACGGCGGACGCCGCCGGAAAGTTCAAGATCCATGTACCCATTCGGACGGCCGCTGACCTCGCCGCGACCAGGACGCCTTTGACGCTCGATGCCGAAATATTGGATCCCACTCAGACTTCGGTTTGGAAAGGCCACCGTTCACTAAGCGCCGGCGAAAACGCCGCCGAATTCAACGGCGATATGCCCAACGCCACGCGTTGGAGTCTGGCAAATCCCGCTCTCTATACGGTTCGCACGGCGCTCAGTAATGGTGACTCACAAACCGCTCGATTCGGGTTTCGAACCTTCGAAACGCACGACGGAAAGTTCTATCTCAACGGCGAACCGATTTACATCCGCGGCGCGCTCGACCAGGCGTTCTATCCCGATACGGTTTACACCGAGCCTTCGCTCCAAGTTCTGCGCGATGAGATGCGCAAAGCCAAAGCTCTCGGCCTCAACCTGCTTCGCTGTCACATCAAGGTCCCCGACCCTCGCTACCTCGAGGCTGCGGACGAAGAGGGCATGCTCGTCTGGTACGAAATTCCCAATTGGGACAAACTCACGCCCGAGTCTGAACGCCGCGGACTCGAAACTCTGCGCGGAATGGTCGACCGCGACTGGAACCATCCGTCCATCGTCATTGTGAGCATCATCAACGAGAGCTGGGGCATTGATCTCAAGTCGGCGTCCGGACGCGCCTGGCTCAAAAGCGCCTACGAACAAGCCAAGTCCCTTGTTCCGGGCTGGCTCGTGGACGACAACAGCGCGTGCTGCGATAATTTTCACGTCGCAACCGATATCGCCGACTTTCACCAGTACAACGCCATTCCCGAGCACGCCGGCGATTTCGACCGGCTGGTGGGCGATTTCGCCACGCGCCCCCGATGGCTTTTCAGCCCCTACGGCGACGCCGTGCCGAAAGGCACCGAGCCTCTGGTGCTCTCCGAGTTCGGAAACTGGGGACTGCCACGGCTACACCAACCGGAACCCTGGTGGTTCACGCGCGACTTCAACGGGCGAGAAATCACGCAACCCGCGGGCGTTGAGAAGCGGTTTGCCGATTACCAGTACGGTTCACTCTTCGCGGATTACAACGAGCTCGCAGAAGCCACTCAACTAGCTCAATTTCGCTCGCTAAAGCACGAAATCGGGAGCCTGCGGATTCATCCGGAAATTCAGGGATACGTCATTACCGAGTTCACCGATGTTAACTGGGAGGCGAACGGGCTGCTCGACATGTGGCGCCAGCCCAAGGCTTACGGCGACGAGTTCCGCAAAGTCCAACAGGATGACATTGTAGTCGTCCGCGCCGACCGGCGAAATCTCGCGCCAGGAGACAAAGCCCGCGCGGAGGTCTACTTCTCTCATTACAGCGGGCGGTCGCTCTCGGGCGCCCTCGTCGATTGGAAGCTCGAAGGCACCGAGCTTCAAAGCGGGTTCGCGCTGCCCGCCGTTGGCGCGGCAACCAGCGCCAAGGTCGGCGACATTCAGTTCATTGTCCCCGGCGTCAATGCGCCTTCGCATTGCCTGCTGAAAGTCACGGTTACACTGAATGGTCATATCCTCTCGGAAGATTCTCTCGATTTTTATTTTTACCCGCCCCAAACACTTGAACTGCCACCACCCGTTTCGTTTCACGATCCTGCAGGCCGACTGCGGCGCCTCGTGAACGAAATGCGCTCGCGCGGTTATCAGCCACCTTCGGGCCGCGAGGCGTTTCCCGTCTTAATCTCCTCCGTCTGGGACGACGAGGTCAAGCGAACGCTTCGCGACGGCGGAATTGTGATCCTGATGGCGAACGATCCCATGATGCTTGCTCCGGATTTGGAAATCGTTCCGCGTTCCAAGGACAATCTCGACGGGAATTGGATTTCCAGCTTCCTTTGGATTCGCAAGGACCACGCGCCCTTCCGGGGCATTGGGTTTGAAACCCTGGCGGGGTTCGAGGCCAATCCCATCACGTCGAACACGGTTCTCAGGGGCGTGCCGCCGCAAAACTTCGACGACGTGCTTTCAGGAATGTTTTACGGTTGGATTCACTCCAATGTGGGAACGCTCGTGCAGGCACAGTATGGAAAAGGAAGGCTTCTGATCTCGACGTTTTCGCTCGGCTCGACTTACGGGACCGACCCTTTCGCGACTCGCTTCCTCGACGCCTTAATGACCTACGCGGTTTCGCGCTTTTCCCCGAAATTTCAAATTCCCCAATAGACCACGCCGCGAGTCCAAGCGCGTTGCCGTAGGTGGCGGCCGTCAGGCTTTCGCGGGGCTCGCCTCCGGAGCGGCTTCCGGCTTTTGCAATTTCAAAACCTTTTGAACCAGACCTGGGAAGAAGTTGGAAATTATCTGCTCGCAATTGCGGCATCGCCACAGCGAGCTCTGAACCTCGATGTGATTCCAGTTGACGCACCCGCAGGTACAGGTAACCTGCAAGCCCTTGCCGCTCGCTCCTTGAACGATCTTGACGTCTTCAGGCGCAACCGGAAATTGCATGGAGATTCTCCCCCCTCGAGGCCGATGAGGCCCGTCCTGCAAATTTCGAAATCTAAGTTATAAACCCTGCTCGTGAAATCATATCGCAACTGTCCCAGATCATTCCAGGCTGAGGCCGCCACATCGGACTGAGCAAGGCCGCGTCCTTCAGCGCCAGAGCTTCTCGAGCCGGCGTGCCGCTTCATCAAGAGTGGCATCGGTCTTGCAAAAAGCGAAGCGAACCTGCTGGCTCCCGGCGGCCGGGTCGCTGTAAAAACTGCTTCCCGGGACGACAGCTACACCGATGTTTTTAACGAGATGCCTCGTAAATTCAACATCGTTTGGAAAACCGAAGCTGGAGATATCCGTCATGATGTAGTACGCCCCGTGAGGCATGAAGCAGCGAAAGCCAGCTCCTTCGAGCGCGGCCAGCGTCCGATCGCGGCGGCGCAGGTAGTCGGCGCATAATTTTTGGTAGTACTCCTCGGGGAGCGACAACGCCGTGACGCCCGCTTCTTGCAATGGCGCCGCGGCACCGACGGTTAGGAAATCGTGCATCTTCCGGACGGCATCGCTGATTTCCGGCGGGGCGATGGCGTAGCCGACGCGCCATCCTGTGACGCTGTAAGTTTTCGACAATCCGTTGATGGTGATTGTGCGCTCGCGCATTCCGGGCAGTGTAGCGATAGAAATGTGCTGGAAGCCGTCGTAAACAAGGTATTGATAAATTTCGTCGGTCACCACATAAGCGCTGGTGCGCCGGACATGGTCCGCGATCACTTCCAATTCCTCTCGCGTAAAAACCTTGCCAGTAGGATTGTTGGGCGTATTGAGAATCACCGCGCGCGTGCGAGGCGAGAATCCCGCGGCGAACTCCTTTGGGTCGAAGGTCCAATTGGGCGGGCGAAGCCTGACGAAGCGCGGCACGGCGCCACAGATGACCGCGTCCGGCCCGTAGTTTTCATAAAAGGGCTCAAAGACGACGACTTCCTCCCCGGGATCCACGACCGCGAGGAGCGAAGCGATCATCGCTTCCGTCGAGCCGCAACAAACGGTTATTTCGCGCTCGGGGTCGATGGCCAGCCCCGTGTCGCGTTCAAAACTCGCGGCGATCGCTTGCCGAAACGCCCGCGCACCCCAGGTAATGGCGTATTGATTCACGTCCGCTCGAATGGCGGCGACGGCGGCCTCTTTCACCTCAGCAGGCGCCGGAAAATCCGGAAAGCCCTGCGCCAGATTCATCGCGCCGTGTTCCATTGCCAGGCGCGTCATCTCGCGGATTACGGATTCGGTAAACTGCCGGGCCTTTTGCGAAACGTGCGGCATGGTCTAAGTAAACGCGCCTCCGGGGAACGCGACTTTACCATAACTTCGCGCTGGAGGGTCACAACCGGTGGTCAGCAAATTAGGGCGGAAAATTCATGCGGCGCAGGAGGTCCTGGAAGCGCGGGTCGGAGCGGAGGCTGTCGTAGCCCGGTTCCACCTTTAGATATTCAAGGTCACCATCCCTTT
>CAYZVR010000071.1:12420-14153 GCA_964481715.1 uncultured Acidobacteriota bacterium
TTCTAGCCACTCGAAGGCTTTATCCTTTTCGCCCAGCATGGCGTAATTACCTGCGTAGATGGTGGGAGTAATGAAAATTTGTTTCGAGCGCGCATTGAGCATTTCAAGATTTTTCTGCCAGTAGCCCTTGGCGCCGTGCTCGGCAAAAGCCTTTTTCAACGCGACCAGTTCAGCAAATGTGGGCTCTAAGGGACCTTTCCGTTTGGCCCGTTCTTCGATCGCCTCCGGGTACATGCCTTTCGCCTCGTAAGCCCCCGCGAGCCGGGCATGGGGTACAGGGAAATCCGGCGCGATTTCGAGGGTTCGTTTCTCCTGCAGGATGGCCTGGTCGTATTGTCTTGCATAATAGAAAACCCGACCGAGGTTCGTGTTGATAATGGGAGACATCGGGTCCAGTTCCAGAGCGCGTTGCATTTCCCGGATGGACTCGTCATGGCGGCCAAGCGGGGACAGGTAGGTGAGGGCGTAAAAATAGTGGGCGTTGGCGTAATTCGGATTGAGTTCGATTGCGCGCTTGAACTCCCGCTCCGCTCCAGCCCAGTCCCAATCATAAAAAGCTTTGGAGGTGGCGAGCGCAGTATGGGCCTCCGCCAGGGAATCGTCGAGCTGTAGGGCTCTGCTCGCCGCGGCTTGAGCTTGAGGGATGAATTCCGAGGCGGGGCGGTCCACATAGTCGTTAATGACGTTGAAAACGTCGGCAAGCCCCGCGTAAGCAAGGGCGTAATTCGGGTCCTTGATGATCGCCTGCTGCAGGAAGTCAATACTCTTTCTCAAGTCGTCCGGCGTTCTCTTGTTCCAGTAATAACGGCCCTCAAGATACAGCCGGTAGGCCTCCGCGCTCTCGGTTTGACGCTTGGAAAGCTTTTGCTGTTCATCGGCGGTCAGGCGGAGCCGCAGTCGGTTCGAGATTTCACTGGCGATTTCTTTCTCCACGCCCTGAGCATCGGCCGTCTTCCGCTCGTAGCGGTCTCCCCAGATTTCCGACCCATCCGCGACGTTGACGAGATCAGCGCTGATGGTCAGATTGTCACCACGGTGAATGATGCGGCCGGTGAGCACCGCGCCCACGTTCAACTCACGGCCGACCTTCTGCGGGTCTACATCCTTGCCCTTATAGCGGAAGACTGTGCTGCGCGCCATCACCCGCAGGCCGGAGAGTTGTGAGAGGTCGTTGATGATGCTCTCAGTAATTCCGTCACTCAAATATTCCGCATCCGGGTCGGCCGTGGTGTTCGCAAACGGCAGCACCGCCACGGCGTCAATGTGCCCTGCCCGGCGGCCTCGCAGAAGCAAGCTCGCCGCGAGAGCTGCCAAAACCCCGAGCGCAACAGTCACGGCAGCCACAGCGACCCACTTTCGCGACAACCAAACGTGTTTCTCCACAGCAGCGGGAAAGGCGCCGCTCGCAGCGATGACTTGCGCAGAATCTGTTTCTCTTTTCAGGCGTTTCAAATCGGCGCGCAGTTCTGCGGCGCTCTGGTAGCGCACTTCCCGATCTTTCTCCAGCGCCTTGTTCAGAATGTGTTCGAGTTCCGCTGGGATTTCGGGGTTCAAACGCAACGGCGAGACCGGTGCCTTGTTGAGAATCTCATTGAACAGAGCCGCTGAGGTATTCCCTTTGAAAGGTGTCGTGCCGGTCCCCATTTCGTAGAGCACAACTCCGAACGAGAACAGGTCTGTACGAGCGTCGAGATTCTCGCCCAGGGCTTGCTCGGGTGACATGTAGGCGACGG
>CAYZVR010000072.1:0-13999 GCA_964481715.1 uncultured Acidobacteriota bacterium
TTCAACTTTTAACCGCTTTCTTTTCCGCCACGAATTTGGCCTTAAATTCTTCCAGCATTTTGCGGACTTCCGCGCGCAAGCCGTCGTCGAGCTGTTTCTTTTCCGCAACTTTCTTGCCCACCTGCGGGTAGGAAGAATCCATGAAGTCGTACAGGCCCTTCTCGAAAGGCAGGCAGTCTGCGACGGGCAGATCGTCCAGAAATCCGTTGGTGCCGGCAAAGATAATGACAATCTGCTTTTCGACGGCGAGCGGCAGGTACTGGTCCTGCTTGAGAATTTCCGTCAGGCGCTGGCCGCGGTTGAGCTGTGCCTGCGTGGCCTTGTCCAAGTCGCTCCCGAACTGCGCGAACGCCGCGAGCTCGCGGTATTGCGCCAGCTCCAGGCGAAGCGTTCCCGCCACCTGCTTCATGGCCTTGATTTGCGCGTTGCCGCCCACGCGCGAAACCGATAGGCCGACGTTCACGGCCGGACGAATGCCGGAGTGGAACAGATCGGATTCGAGATAGATCTGGCCGTCGGTAATGGAAATCACATTGGTCGGAATGTAGGCGGAAACGTCGCCTGCCTGCGTCTCGATAATGGGCAGCGCCGTGAGCGAGCCGCCGCCGGCTTCCTTGTTCAGTTTTGCGGCGCGCTCGAGCAGGCGCGAGTGGAGATAAAAAACGTCGCCAGGGTAGGCTTCGCGGCCGGGAGGCCGCCGCAGCAGGAGTGAAATCTCGCGATAGGAAACCGCGTGCTTCGAAAGGTCGTCGTAAATGCACAGCGCGTGCCGGCCGCGGTCTCGGAAGTATTCGCCGATGGCGCAGCCCGCGTAGGGAGCCAGGTACTGCATGGGCGCGGGATCCGACGAACCTGCCTCGACGACGATGGTGTATTTCATCGCGTCGTATTCTTCCAGCGTCTTGACCACCTGCGCGATGGTCGAACGCTTCTGTCCGATCGCAACGTAGATGCAAATCACGTCGCCGCCGCGCTGGTTCAGAATGGTGTCAATGGCGATGGCGGTCTTGCCCGTCTGGCGGTCGCCGATGATCAGCTCGCGCTGCCCGCGCCCGATGGGAATCATGCCGTCAATGGATTTGAGCCCAGTCTGGAGCGGCTCGCGCACGGGCTGGCGGTCCACCACGCCCGGTGCGATGCGTTCGAGCGAGTTGAAGTCCTCCGTCAGAATCGGCCCTTTGGCGTCCGTCGGGCGCCCCAGCGCGTCCACCACGCGTCCGATGAGCGCATCGCCCACGGGCACGGACATGATGCGCTTGGTGCGCTTGACGGCGTCACCTTCCTGGATCTTGGTGTAGTCGCCGAGGAGCACGGCGCTGACTTGGTCTTCTTCCAGGTTGAGCGCGAGGCCCGCTACTTCGTGCGGGAGTTCGAGCAGCTCGCCGGCCATGACGTTGTCAAGGCCGTGAATGCGCGCCACACCGTCGCCCACGGAAATGACCGATCCGACTTCGCTCACCGTTACGGTGCGGTCATAATTTTCGATCTGCTCGCGGATGATCCGCGTGATTTCGTCTGCCTTGATTTGGGCCATGGTCTCAGTTCTCCCGCCTGCGGGCGCCGTGGGGGAATTCACCGCACGGCTTCCGGCGCGTTCTACCGGGCGATCAACTTTTCACGGATGCGGTCGAGATGGCCGCGGACCGATCCATCATAGACCGTGCTTCGGATCTGGGCCAGAATTCCGCCCACCAATTCCTCCTGGAGATGGTATTCCATCTCCACCTGCTTTCGTGTGACTTGCTGGAAGCGCGCGCTAAGTTCCTTGCGAGCTTCTTCCGAGAGCTCGGAGGCTGAAAAGACTTTGACCTCAGTAATCCCCAGCCGGTCGTTGACGGTACGCGCAAACGCCGCGAGAATCTCATCCAGAAACCGCATGCGGTAATTCGCGGCGACCGTCCGCAGGAAATTCGTGGCGACCGGCGAAGCTTCGAGGCGCGCCAGGACCGCGCCCAGCACCTTCTGCTTCCCCTCCGGCGTGATGGCCGGCGTTTCAAAGACCTCGCGCAGGTCGGCGCTCGAGTGGAAAGCCGCGGCAAACACTTCCAGCTCTTTTTGAATCTCGCGGTAATTGCCCTGGCGGGCGGCAACGTCCGTAAGCGCGCGCGCGTATCGGTTGGCAACCGCCATCGGCACGTTTCAATTCCTCCGTCCCCGCGGACACCCGGCGAAGAGTTCGCCTCTCGCGGGTTAGCTCCGTCTTTCGCCGGCATCGAGCGTTGCGATGAACTGGCTGACCAGCCGCGCACGCGCCGGTTCGTCCAGCCGCGCGCGGATCATCTGCTCGGCCAGCCGCAGGGCTTCCTGCGCGGTGTAAACCTTCAGTTCCAGTTTGGCGGCGCGAATCGCGGTATCCGTCCGCGCACGCGCGGTTTCCAGAATCTTCTCCGCCTCACGCGCTGTCTCTTCCCGGAGGCGCTGCCGTTCCTGCTGCATTTCCTGTTCGGAGGTGGCCTTGAAAGCCGCGATCACTTCATCCAGATGGCGCAGCTTTTCTTCTACGACGGCAAGTTTCGACTGGGATTCCTTGAGCGCCGCGCGGCCCTCTTCGAGCGCCTTCACAATGTCTGAAGAGCGCTGGGAGAAAAACTCCTTCATGGGCTTGCGCAGCACGTAGCCGAGCGCCATGGCCAGCAGCGCGAAGTTGATGATCTTGTAATAAAGCTCGTGCCGTTCTGCGTCAGCTTCCTTGCCGTGTTCCTCCTGCTCGGGAGCCGCGGCCCAGGCGAACACAATTTGCGCGGAGGCGGCTCTAACCGTCACGGCATTGGCCAACACGCCGGTGAGAAGAAGCCCCAGGGCAAGTTTTCTCAGAAAAGCCACGCTCACGTTCGTGCCCCCTCACGCCCGCCGGGCGATGGGCTGCCGCCCAGAACGGTTTCCGTGATTTCCGAGGCAAGCGGCTGTGAAGCCCGTCCCAATTCCTGCCTGGCAGCCTCGACTTCAGTCGCCAATGTATCGAGCGCTTCTTTCAAATTAGACTCGGCCTTTTCACGCGCCTTGGCAAGTTGGTTTTCGCGATCGGCGAGGCCGTCCCGGCGCGCAGCTTCCCGCAGGCGGTAAACGTCCTGCCGGGCGGCCTGGAAAGCCTCCTCGTATTCACGCGCCTTTGCCTCCGTGGCCACGGCCTGCTCGCGAGCCCGCTCGATTGCCCCGCGCGTCGCCTCTTCACGCTTCTTAAGAACCTCGAGCAGCGGCCGGAAAAACAGCCGCTCGAGTACCAGCAGGAGGAAAAAAACAAAGATGACGGTCGGGATACTTCGGACAAAAAGCTGTCCAAGCTGGCGAAGGATATCAAGCATTGGGAGTGGTCAGCCTTTTAGTGAGAGCAATCCGTTGGACTATAAAGAGCCCAAAATCTAACACGGATTTTCGAAAGGTGTCAAGAAAAGCGGCCCGCAACGCGACCTTCCAATTCTCTCCACGCTCGGCCGGAGTTCCGCTAAGCCGTTCCGGGATACTTGACAAATCCAGGGTTCAACACGCCCTTGGGATCGAATTTCTTTTTTAACTCCACCACGCGTTCCCACTGGTCGCCGTAGTGCGCTTTCCACTGGGCTTCGTTGAAGGCGATCCAGCCGGAGAGATACCGCTTCCCCCCCATCATGGTGGCCGCCTGGCTGGCCATGTTGAGACGGGGAAGAGCCTCCTCGACAAATCGTTGCGGAATCGATGGCAGGATGCCAAACCCCATCACAAAATCGCCCGACGGCTTCATGAACATCGGCGCCGACGAAACGTTGCCGCGCGACGGCCACAGCAGGATGTGCCCTCCCGCGATCGCCTGGGGCGGCATGTTTTGCAAGACCTGGCCGATATAAAGCGCCGTCGTCTGCCAGGGCAGGACGCACTCCATCCAGGGGTGCGCGTACTCCCAAAAGCCCGCGCGCTTCCAGATGGCGAACAGACTGTCAAGGCGCGCGAAAAATTCAAAGATTTCGCCGTCTTCGGTGTGGACGTGTTTGTAAAATTTTAAGCCGCGAAGTTTCTCCTGCGCGTCCGGGGCGGCTCCATCCTCCGTCTCGACCGTGGCGTGCAAGGGGTAAAACCACTGCGCGAACGCCTGGCGCTCCGCGCCCATTTTTTTGAACCCTTGCGGCGCGGGCACGCACCAGGACTCGAGAAAATCGAATTGCTCGTCGGTCATGACGAGTTTCAGGTCTTCCATGAGCACGCTCAGGTCGTCGTATAGAAGGTAGAAGCTGCGGTATCTCGCCCGGTGCCGCCGTATCTTGAGCTTTGCCTCGGTGATGACTCCGAACTGGCCCATGCCGGCGCGCGCGGCGTCGAAGAGGTCCTGGTTCTGTTCGTGCGAACAGCGAACGATTTCGCCCGTGCCGGTAACGACTTCGAGCTCCAGACAATTGTCCGCCTGCGTGCCGCTGCGCCACGATGCAACCCCCAGCCCGCCAGTCGAGAGCGTCCCGCCGATGGTGACGTCCAAATTATTGGTCAGCACGGGCGGCGAAAGGCGCTCGGGCGCGAGCTGCTCCACCAACGACCGCCAGCGCAACCCTCCCTGGCAGACCACGAAGCCGGCCTTTTCGTCCACCTTGCGGATTTCGGTGAGCGAGGACATGTCTAGGACGATGTGCTCGGAGAGCGACTGGCCGGTTTGCGAATGTCCGGCGCCGCGCGTCGAGACGCCGAGCGAATGTGTGGCTGCAAACTTGAGCGTTTTCGCCACGTCCGCGGCCGAGGCCGGGCGGACCACTACGGCGGGCTTGCGGACGATGACCCTCCCGAAATCGGTTGAAGCCGAGTCGCGCGTGGCATCGTCGGTAAGCACTTGTCCGGCGATTTCGGCTGCGAGTTCCTCTGTCCAGGTCATGAAACGCTCAAGGAATGGAATCGATCAAGCACAATCCATGGCAAGAAGTCGGCCCTCGGGGCCTTCCCCATGGGAAAAGTCACGTTAGCATACCCTTCCAAAGGTCTCAAAGGCGGGTTGAACAGCGCAAGGTTTTTCTGGAGCATCTTTTGACAGAGTTGGGGTAGAATATTCTGGTTGTTTCGTGAAGGGTAGGGGCATTGCTTACACAATCCAAGGGGACAAGATGAGCTTTCGATTTTTCAATCGAAATGGAAATGGCGCAGCAAGAAAGGGCGCGGAAGAAACTCTGGTCAAGCCATACGAACCACCCGCTGACGGGGGCAGGCTGATTGTCCTGACCGCGCCGCTCACCGAAACCATTGACCACGCGGGCTACTTCATTCAGATGGCGCTCGCCTCTCTGCCCATTTGGATGGAGGGGGTCATTGACCGGAAATACCCCAAGTGGCGCAACCTCGAACACAACCCGGACGACTCAGCCCGCTTGATGCCGGCCGGCGTTCGCCTGCTCGAGAGATCTCTTCTGCGTGAATTTAGCGAAGAAGACGTCGTGGCCTGTTACCCTGCCGACCTTCCCAAATTTATTGGCCCGAAGACGCGCGTCGTCGCCGTGTCAACGCATAATCCCCTGGGAGTGACCTTTGCGGCGGGCGTTTATACGTCCATGTTCGGAACTTCCAAGCAGCCCATCAATTCACATTATGCCAGGGTGATGTTCGATGCCATTAACGGCAGCCCGTTCCGCCGCCAATTCAAGCTGATCGTGGGAGGCTCGGGCGGATGGCAGATCATCCAGACCAACACCTTTGAGCAACTTGGAGTCGATTGCGTGGTGGAAGGCCGCAGCGAATCGCACGAGGCGATGGAGCTTTTCCACAAGGCGATTCGCGGCGAGAGCCTGCCCCGGGAAATCAACGTCGCTCATCCCAAAAGCCGGGACGAAATTCTCTATCCCACCAAGCGGACGACCTTCGGCGTGGTTGAAATGACCACCGGATGCGGCCGCCGCTGCGCCTTCTGCGTGCCGGACCTGAACCCGCAAATCGACGTCCCCAAACACAACATCATGGAAGCCGTGCGGGCAAACGTCCGCCACGGCAACAAACTGATTTCCCTCGCCACGGAAGACATGTTCATTTGGGGGCAGGTCCACACTGATAAGCCCTTCTTCTTTCCCAACCGGGAAGCTCTCCTTGAACTCTATTCAGATATCGTCAATACGCCGGGCGTCGATCAGCACGTACTGAGCCACGCCACCATGGCGCCCTTCGTCGTCGACCCGCTGCTGATTAAGAAGCTCACGGAAGTTATGCTCGACAAGAGTCCCATCCGCATCAAGATGCTGAGCGATCACCCGGAAGGCCGCGTGCTGAACCCGTTGATCGGGCTTGAGACCGGCTCGGTTCGCATGGCCAAAAAGATCATGCCCAGCAAGGCGGTGCCCTTCCCCATCGACGAGTGGCCGAGCATCGTTCTGGAAGGCCTGCGCATCGCCAACGAAAACAACTGGTTCCCGATGATGACCCTGATGGTCGGAAACCCCGGCGAGACCGACGAGGACACGAAGGCAACGCTCGACCTGGTTTACGAAATCGAGCGCCGCGGATTGTTTGCGTTCCTCGTGCCTTCGATCTTCACTCCTTTGCACGACACGCGGATGGAAAACCAGCGCGGGGTCTCTGAAACGCGAAACCTTTCACGGCTCCAGTGGCAGCTCATGATGAAGTGCTGGAAAATGAACCTGCGCCCCGGCCAGCAGAGTTGGTGGGCGCCAACCGCATGGAAGATCGGCGCCATCGTTACCTGGCTGTGGAAGCTCCGGCGGCTGAACGGCCCCAATTTCACCTGGCCCATCCTGATGTTCGCGAGCGCCATTCCGGAAAAACTCCTGGGATGGATGGGAAAGATCTACATCCCCAAGCCGCTCAAGTCCAAGACGCGCAAGGAACTCCTGGCATCCGTCAAGCCTCACTACCTGCAGTTTTTCCGCGCCGACAACGGCGATCTGCCGGACGATTACACCCCGCCCACGGCGCCCGAGCCGCTCGAGGAAGCGTTGCGAGTGGTGAGCTAGCAGCCATACCACTCAGAGAGGCCTCGCGTTGCGGGCGCCACTCAATTTGGTTGTTGCCTTTAAAGCGCACCTTCTTTCCGCCTCCTGGGCGCTCCGGCAAGCCACTCTCTTTTTTCCTTGACATTTGGTAAAATTGGAGTATTTTATTACAGGTTGGAGGTAATAAAAGCCAATGAATTTGCCAAGCATCCCGGACCCCCACGAGACAATGACCGAGCTAAGCGAGCATCTGGCCGCGATTCATAGGGCCTTTGAACATGGTGTATTTAAGGCAAGGAATCACTTTGAGACAGAATCGCTTAGCCATGACCCGTCCGCCTTCCCGACAATCGTCAGACTTCATGCTAAGGACTACTTGAAAAAGAAGGGCATGGACGCCGTCAATATAGAAGATGTCAGTCTTTGCGGGCTCTCACTGAAGCTGCCAAAATTCTTGATTAAGATGTGGAAATCTGATGATTCTGAGTTACCTGTTCCAGGCCATTCTGCGCCGAAGCAACAATTTTACACGCAGCAGCTCGCGTTTCCGCAGGGCGAGGGTGAACCCACCTTTTTTCCTCTTCACTTGGTCGTCTTGTGGAACTTAGACACCTATCACAATCTGTCTCGCCTCTGGCTTGTGTGCCCAAAGGGGGGAGACGACAAGACAGCCCAGGCGTGGTGGGCAAAGCGCATCCCCGATCCCACATCAGTGCTGCCAGCCACGGTTGAACACGAGGCGCCACCTGACCTCCCGATTCGACTTAAAACGGAGCCCGCAAGCAAGGTCAAAATAGGATAAATGTTCAGCGTAAAACGGGTTAAACAAGCTCGCGAACTTCGCGGACTTACGCAGAGTGCCCTCGCGAAGAGAGTTGGCGTTTCTCAAGCGAAGATCGCACACATTGAGGGGGGGTTTAGAGATCCTTCGAGAGGGACGATAGCAGCAGTTGCCTTGCAGACGAAGTTCCCTTTATCATTTTTTCTGACCGACCCCTCGGTAGAGTTTTCGTTGGAGTCTCTATTATTTCGGTCACACGCTTCAATGACAAGGCGTCAAGGTATTGAAGCGTGCAGGTACGCAGAAGTTCTATATGAAGCCGCACGGGCGCTGGCGAGCCACGTCGACCCCATACCTGTGACGCTTCCGAAAACCTCGGTTGACGCTGAAGCTGCGGCAACCTTGACGCGTGCCCACTTCCAGTTGTCTAAGGAAGAACCGATCAAGCATCTAATAAATCTGGCCGAAAAAAGTGGAGTGCTGGTCCTCGCACTTCCGACAAATTTGGCCGGCCGCGAATCATTTTCTCTCTGGGTTGAAAGGCAGCCGGTCATTGCTCTTTCACGTGGGAAGCCAGGGGATAGACTTCGCCTCAGTGTCGCGCACGAACTTGGTCACTTGGTGATGTCACATCACAGCCATTGGAGTCCGGAAAATGAACGCGATGCATACCGTTTTGGGGCTGAACTACTGATGCCACGTGACGCGTTCCGCCGGGAGTTGCCCACGCCCGTAACCCTCTCAGGAATTGCGATGCTCAAGCCTCGATGGAAAGTATCCGTGCAAGCGATGATTCGCAGGGCGTACGATCTCAATATCATATCCGAACGGCAATATCGGTATCTCTTCGAGCAATTGAGCATCAGGGGTTGGAGAAGTAAGGAGCCGAGTAATTTGGACGTCCCATCTGAAAAGCCGCGTGCGCTAAGACAAATGGCGGAGCTTATTTATGGCAATCCTATCAACTACCCCGGTCTGGCTGCTGACCTAAATATGAGATTAGAGTCAGTCAGGGAAATAATGGACGGATACGCGGAGGCAAGCAGGATAGGCAAACAGACCCGGGAGAACCTCATCCGATTTTCGCGCGCGTAACAATAGGCACACGGTAACTTAGCCAGCGAACCCTTTGTCGGCGCGCGACCATATCAACCGTAAC
Organism: uncultured Acidobacteriota bacterium; assembly: GCA_964481715.1. Taxonomy (GTDB): domain Bacteria; phylum Acidobacteriota; class Terriglobia; order UBA7540; family UBA7540; genus JAHEKS01. Next base: position 8,828 of record CAYZVR010000072.1, read on the forward strand.
ATTCCCACAGACATTCTAGGTAGACAGGCCAGACGGTATTTCTCCCTGCTCAAATTACTTTGAGGGGCAGTTGCCCCGCGCACGGAGAAAAGGAAACGCCTCTTCTTGTAACACAGCTTGTCCCTTCTCTTTTCATAATGTAAGATCAGGTTTCGCGGCATTTAGTCCTCATATCATTGCGCGTGTAACCCGAGCGGAGGTGTGGATTTGGCAGAACCGTCCAAGTACGACGTGGTGGTGATTGGCAGCGGGCCGGGCGGGTACGTAGCCGCCATCCGGGCCGGACAACTGGGATTGAAAACGGCGCTGGTTGAGAAGGACGACAAGCTCGGCGGCACCTGCCTGCACGTGGGCTGCATCCCGACCAAGGCTCTGCTCTTCAACGCCGAGGTTTACGACACCTTCAAGAACGCCAAAGAGTACGGGATCGACTGCAAAGGGTTCTCGCTCGATTGGGCGGCCGTCCTGGCGCGCAAAGCGGCCATCGTCAAAAAGCTCTCGAAGGGCGTTGAGTTTCTGGAGAAGAAGAACAAGGTCGAAACTATTCAGGGGTTCGCTGCAATCACAGGACCAGGGCGCGTCACGGTAACCGACTCGAAGAACCAGAAACGAGAGATTGCGGCCAAAAGCGTCGTGCTTGCCACGGGCTCAGAAGCCAAGATGCTGCCCGGGCTCGAAGCCGACGGAAAAATTATTCTCACCAACAGGGAAGTTCTGGACCTGAAAGACCTCCCGAAGTCCATGGTGGTGATCGGCGCAGGCGCGGTGGGCGTGGAGTTCGGTTCCATCTTCCATCGCTTCGGGACGAAAGTGACCATTCTCGAAATGCTGCCGCACGCCGTGCCGCTCGAGGACGAGGAAATTTCGGTCGAACTTGAAAAGTCGTTCAAGAAGCAAGGCCTTGCCATGCACTTGGGCGCGAAGGTGGAGAAAATTGCAAAAACCGCCAAAGGCGTGACGGTGGATTTCACCAGTTCGGATGGCAAGGCGCAGAAGCTCGAAGCCGACACGTGCCTGGTGGCCGTGGGCCGCGCGCCGAACACACAGAACATTGGTCTGGAAAAAACGCGCGCCAAACTCGAGCGCGGGTTTGTGAAAACCAACGGCTTCATGCAGACCGACGAGCCAGGCCTCTACGCCATCGGCGACATCGTTGCCAACAGCCCTCTGCTCGCGCACGTGGCCGAGATGGAAGGCATCGTCGCCGTTACGCACGCGGCCGGCAAAAACGCCGAGCCTATCAATTACAACCAGGTTCCGAATTGCACTTACACGGAGCCGGAAGTCGCGAGCGTGGGCTTGAGCGAACAAAAAGCGCGCGAGGCGGGCCACAAGGTGAAAGTGGGCAAATTTCCTTTTTCAGCGAACAGCAAAGCCGCAATCCTCGGCGTGCGCGAGGGATTCATCAAAATCGTCAGCGAGGAGAAATACGGCGAAGTCCTGGGCGTTCACATGATCGGCCCGCGCGTGACCGAGATGATTGCCGAAGCCGTCACCGTCATGCGCCTGGAAGGCACCGTGGACGACCTGGCGCACACAATCCATCCGCATCCCACGCTCACCGAAGCGGTGCTCGAAGCCGCCGAGGGTGTGGAGGGGATGTCGATTCATATTTAAGTGCAGTCGAAAGTTGAAAGTCGAAGGTCTAAAGTAGAAAAGAGGCCATTTGACCTTTGACGTTCGACTGACTTTCTCGCCATGCTTTGCATTGTCGAACAATTCGGCCTGGTCCCTTACGCAGAAGCCCTGCGCCTCCAGCAGGAGCGAATCACCGCACGCAAGGCCGGCGAGGTTCCTGACACGCTGCTGCTTCTCGAACATCCGCACGTTTACACGCTGGGCCGGAACGCGCGCGGCGAGAATCTGCTCGTCTCTAGCGAGCGGCTGGCGGCGCTGGGCGCTGAAGTATTTGAGGCCGACCGCGGCGGCGACGTCACCTATCACGGGCCCGGGCAACTGGTCGGGTATCCCATCTTCGACCTCGCCCAACACCGCCGCGACCTTGCCTGGTTCATGCGCTCGCTCGAAGAAGTCTTTATCAAAGTTGCGGGGAATTTTGGCGTCAGTGCCGGGAGAATCAAAGGCTGCCCGGGAGTTTGGGTGCGCGACGCCAAACTGGTGGCCATGGGAGTGCACGTCTCGCGCTGGGTGACCTCGCACGGGTTCGCCTTCAACGTCGCGACCGACCTCAGCTATTTCGACCACATCGTTCCGTGCGGCATTCGCGACAAGCAGGTGACTTCGCTCGAGAAACTCCTGGGCCGGCCGGTGGACATGGAATCGGTGATCGACTTGGTGGTCGAACATTTCGGCAAGGTGTTCGGCCTTGAGATGCAAGAGAGTCGAAAGTTGACAGTCGAAAGTCGAAAGTAACTGTTTTCGACTTTCAACTTGAGACTTTCAACTCTTAACTTTCGACCCTAAACTGCGGAGTAACTTGAAGCAGCTCAGCCATTCCCAACTCCACGACCTCTACTATTACCTACGCCTCAATCGCCGTGTGGACGAGCAACTGACCAATCTCTACCGGCAGGGAAAAGTTGTGGGCGGCGTTTACTCCGGCCTCGGCCAGGAAGCGATTTCTGTCGGGACGGCCTACGCGCTCGAGCCCGAGGATTTCGTCGGGCCGATGATTCGCAACGTCGGGACTCTCTTGATTCGCGGCTACAGGCCGCGCGATCTCTTCCTGCAATATATGGCTCGCAAAGACGGGCCAACCGGCGGTCGCGACGCGAATACACATTTTGGCGACGTCGGCCGCGGCGTGATAGCGCCCATCAGCATGCTGGGTGAGGGATTGGAAGTCATGGCGGGGATCGCGCTGGCCGTGCGCTTGCGCAAGGAGAAACGCGTGGCGCTCACTTACGTCGGCGACGGCGCCACCAGCACCGGGTCGTTTCACGAAGGCTTAAACTTTGCCGCCGTCCAAAAACTGCCGCTCCTCATCATTGTGGAAAATAACGGATGGGCCTACTCGACCCCCACGGAAAAGCAAATGGCTGTACGCGACATCGCCGTGCGCGGCAAAGCTTATGGGATTCCCGCGGTGATTGTGGATGGAAACGACGTCTTGAAGGTTTACGAAGCCACGCGTGCCGCGGCCGAGCGCGCGCGCCAAGGCGGCGGGCCGGCGCTCATCGAGTGCAAGACCATGCGCATGAAAGGCCACGCCGAGCACGACGACGCGCGCTACGTTCCCAAAAAAGTGTTTGAGGCATGGAAGAAAAAGGATCCCATCCTGCGCTTTGAAAAATATCTGGCTTCCAAGCGCTTGATGACCGACAAGGAAAAGGCCGAGATCGAAGCGCGCATTGATAAGCAAATCCGCGAGGACGTGGAATTTGCCGAGGCAAGTCCATTCCCTCCTCCCGAAGGCGCGGCGCGGAGCGTCTGGGCCTGATCATCGGGCCACTGATTCATCGGGGCATCGGGAGATCGAAAGAAACCTTCGTTGTGAGTCGTCAGTTGTGCGTTGCAACTGACCACGGACTGCGGACCACGGACCAATGGCCAAACCATTCCGTCGCGCAATCGCCAAATCGCCCGATCACTCGAGGCTCGAGCGGATGCTCTACTACTTGAAGCTCGCGCGCGCGTCGGAAGAGCGCATCGAGCGCGTGCTCTACCGCCAGGGGAAGATTGTGGGCGGGGTGTACGTGGGGCGCGGGCAGGAAGCGGTCGGCGTCGCCACGGCGATCCAGCTCGTCGCGGGCGATGTGATCATTCCATGCCATCGTGATTTCGCGGCCTTCGTGATTCGCGGCTTCACGCTGCGGGAAATCTTCTGCACCTGGATGGCGCGCGCCAACACCACCACGCGCGGCCGCGACAACACGCTGCACCTCGGCGACATGCGGCGCGGCGTCATTCCCATCATCTCGCACTTGGGCGATACCTGTCCCGTCGCCTGCGGCGTGGCGATGGTATTGAAGCGGCGCGGCAAGGGGAATGTCGCGGCGGTGCATTTCGGCGAAGGCACCACCAGCCGCGGCGACGTGCACGAAGCCATGAACATGGCATCGGTGATGAAACTGCCTGTAATCTTCGTCTGCAACAACAACGGCTATGCGTATTCGACGCCGGTCGAAAAGCAATACGCCGTCAAAGATCTGGCCATGCGCGGCGCCGCTTATAACATGCCGGGCGTCACCGTGGATGGCACGGATGTCCAGGCGGTTTACAGCGCCGCCGCAAAGGCCATTGCCCGGGCGCGCGCGGGGGACGGCCCGAGCTTCATCGAGTGCAAGACGTTTCGCATGACGGGACACTCCGCGCACGACATGGCCGAGTACGTCCCGGATAAACTCTTCGCGCAGGGGAAGAAAAAAGATCCCATCATGCGGCTGGAAAAGCACCTGCTCGCAAAACGCATCCTCACGCGCGATGGCATCCGCAAGTTGGAAGAGGCGATTCGCAAAGAGATTGACGACGCCGTGGCCTTTGCCGACTCGAGCCCGATGCCGGAAGGCGCGACGGCGGTCGAGGGCGTGTATTGCGAGCCGGATTGCTGGTGGGGAAGAACGTCCGTCGTTCGTCGTCCTTAGCCCGTTGCAAGGGACAAAGGACCACGGACAAAGGACAACTGACAGCCTGAGGGTGCGTTCATGCCAGTCATGACATTGCTGGAAGCCATTCGCCAGGGCATTTGGGAGGAGATGGAGCGCGATCCATCCGTCTTCTTGCTCGGCGAAGACATCGGCGCCTACGGCGGCGCCTTCAAAGTGACCGCCGGAATGCTCGAAAAATTCGGCGAAGACCGCGTCATCGACACCCCGATTTCAGAGTCCGCCATCGTGGGAGCCGCGGTGGGAGCGGCTTTGATGGGCATGCGCCCGGTGGCGGAAATGCAGTTCATGGATTTCGTCTCCTGCGGCTTCGACCAGATCGTCAACATGGCGGCGAAGATCCACTACCGCTGGGGACCGGCCGTGCCGCTCGTGGTGCGCGGGCCGTCGGGCGCGGGCGTGCACGGCGGGCCGTACCATTCGCAGTCAAACGAAATGTGGTTCGTGCACACGCCCGGCCTGAAGGTTGTGGTCCCCTCGACCGCTTACGACGCCAAGGGGCTAATCAAAGCCTCCATCCGCGACGACAACCCGGTGATTTTCTTCGAGCATAAGCTCCTCTACCGGCGCATCAAGGACGAAGTGCCGGAAGAGGATTACGTCGTGC
>CAYZVR010000073.1:0-13946 GCA_964481715.1 uncultured Acidobacteriota bacterium
CTACGGCGGTGATTCACGATGCGATTCTGAACCGGGCGCCCACGCCGCCGGTGCAACTGAATCCCCAGCTCCCGGCCAACCTGACGGAGATCATTAACAAGGCATTGGAAAAGGACCGCGAGGTGCGTTGCCAGAGCGCCGCCGAATTGCGCGCTGACCTGAAGCGCGTGAAACGCGATACGGAATCCGGGCGTGTAGGGGCGGGGCTTGCCCCGCCCACGAGGGCGCAGCAAGCGGCGCCCCTACGCAGGCGATGGATTATCGCGGCGACCGGCGGCGCGGTGGTAGCCATCGTGGCCGTGCTCCTCGCCCTCAACGTCGCCGGCCTGCGCGACCGCCTGTTGACGGTTGCGGGGGATCGCCGCGGCGACATGGTCGCGCCCGTCCCACCCCAGTCACCACTCAAGTCCCTCGCCGTACTCCCGCTCGATAACCTCTCGCGCGATCCCAAGCAAGACTATTTCTCTGATGGGATGACCGAGGAGCTGATTGCCAGCCTCGGCCAGATCGAGGCGCTGCGCGTGATCTCGCGGACCTCCGTAATGCAGTACAAGGGCACGAAAAAGCCGATGCCAGAGATCGCTCGGGAACTGAATGTGGACACGCTCGTGGAAGGAAGCGTCCTGCGTGTGGGTGATCGAGTGCGCATCACGGCCCAGCTTATTGATGGCGCGACGGATCGCCACCTGTGGGCCCAGAGCTATGATCGCGAACTGCGTGACATTCTTGGTTTGCAAGCCGAGGTGGCACGCTCCATCTCCCGCGAAGTCCAGGTGAAGCTGACACCTCAAGAGGCGACGCGCTTAGCGAAGAGCCGCGCCGTGAACCCTCAGGCTTATGAGGCCTACTTGAGGGCAAAGTACACCGGCGATTTGAGGTTGTTCGAAGAGGCAATTCGGCTGGATCCCCAGTTCGCACTGCCCCACGTAGGCCTGGCGGGTTTCTACCAGTTCATCTGGGGCTTTATGGCCATGCGTCCGCCGCACGAGGCATATCCCAAAGCTGAACAAGCAGCACGCCACGCCCTCAGCCTTGATGATACGTTGTCCGAAGCGCACGCGGTTCTGGCGATGGTTCATTTGGAGTACAACTGGAACTTCCCTGAGGCCGAACGCGAATTGAAGCTCGCCCTCGCGTTGAACCCCAACAATGCCGACTATCACCACTCCTACGCGCATTTCCTCTTGCACATGGGTCGCTTGGCGGAGTCCCGCGCAGAGAGCGAACGCGCAGTGCAAATCAGTCCCTTCGACATGTCTCTGAGGGCCTGCCTCGGATGGCATTGCCTCTTCGCCCGCGAGTATGACGAGGCGGAAAGGCATTGCCGCGAGGCATTGCGCACGGATCCCAACGATTTCTGGGCGCACTTGTACCTTGGCTGGACATACGAACAGAAGCAAAAGTTAAACGAGGCCGTAGCCGAGTTCAAAGCGGCGAGTGTCGCCTGGAATGAGCCGGCGTTGCCCACGGCCAGCCTTGCCCATGCGTATGCTATCTCCGGGAGAACCCGCGAGGCCCGGAGTATCCTAACCCGGTTGATCAACCGATCCAAACGAGGCTACGTATCGGCTTACGACATTGCCGTCATATATACAGGTCTCGGGGAACCAGACCGGGCCTTCGAATGGCTTGATAAAGCCTACAACGAGCGGTCGAGCTTCCTTATCTACTTCAGAGCTGACCCCAGGCTTGAAGCTCTCCGATCCGATGTGCGGTTCCACACTCTTATGCGCCGCATCGGCCTGCCGCCGTAGAGGCGACCTAGCAGGTTGGCTCGGTGTGGGCCGGGCACCGCGTCACCCATAGGCCCCGCGCTCCGACCCGCGCTTCCAGGCCCTCCTGCGCCGCATGAACTTTTCGAAGTGAATTTTCAGCGCGCGATACGGGGATGCCGATGTGTTTGAACCGAACCTGCGGGCGGTTCCTCGAGGCTATTGCATTGCAAAAACTATTTATTTTAACAATCCCGCCGTGTATACTCACTTGCAAACGGGGCATGGCTGATTGCCCGTAAGATTAGACTCAGGGAGGATTTTAGGGAACCACTGCTTTCATTGAATTCTTTCCAGACGTGTCGGCTCGGCTGGAGGTTCAAGCTTCGTAAAATTTCTCCTAAATTTTGAATCAATTTCCCTTTTGTGATCCATTTGGAGGGAATGGGATGAGCCACCAACTCTTGCTGCGATGGAAAACTGGGCTTCTGACGCTCGCTTCATTTCTTGCCCTTGGCTTGGCTGCCGATGCCCAGATTGAGAGTGGCACCTTTGCCGGCACGGTCACCGACCCGAGCGGCGCGCTCATTCCGGGCGCGGCCATCACCGTGACCAACCAGGGCACGAACGTAACCGCCAAGCTCGAGACGAACACCTCAGGAGTCTATCGAGTCGGCAATCTCTCACCCGGCGTCTACTCCCTCAAAGTGGAAGCAACAGGCTTCAAAACCTTCCTCAACCAGAATGTTGAGCTGACGGTCGGAGTTGTGCAGCGCGTGGATTTCAAAATGGAACTGGGCGCCACGGTTCAAACGGTCACGGTGGAATCTGTGGCTCCTCTCGTAAACACTGAAGAAGGGCGGCTCTCCTCTCTCGTGGGAGCGAGCGAAGTCTCGAACCTCCCCTTGAACGGGCGCAACGTTTACCAACTGATGCAACTGGCGCCCGGCGCGGTCAACGTTTCCGGCGTGATGTTTGAACTTGGCGCCAACACGGTGGTGAATGGGGTGCGCGAGAATTTCAACGGATTCTGGCTGGATGGCGTGGCCAACAAGGGCCTGAGCGGCGGCTATGTCACTCTGCCCAACCAGGACATCGTACAGGAATTTCGGATCAGCACTTTGAACATTTCCGCCGAATACGGCAACAGCGCCGGATCCGTTACCACCATTGTGACTAAGTCGGGGACGAACGATTTCCACGGCACGGCCTATGAATATTTCCGCAACCAGGCCCTGGACGCCAGCGAGTTCTTTCGGAACCTATTCGGCTGCGAACTGGGGGTTGACCCCTTCTGTCACGGGCCCGCGCGCGGAGACGGCAGGGGTAATCTGGAAAAAAATCCGCTCCGTTTTAACCAGTTCGGCTTTACGCTGGGCGGACGGATCCGCAGGGACAAAACCTTCTTTTTCGGGTCGTATCAAGGCGAGCGAACCAGGACCTTTGCCCCGGCCTTTCCGCTTACCCTGGAATCGCCTCAATGGCGCCAAGCCGTTACTGACGCGCTGCCCGATTCCGTGGCGGCCCTGATTTATTCGAACTTTCCCGGCCCCAATGGATTCGTGCTTAACACGGTAGATAAGTTTGTGACCGATAACTACGGCGGGTTTGGGACTTTGGTCTGCCCGGACAACTTCGACGCGCGTATCGCTTCAAGCTTCCAGAAGCTTTTGGGTGTGACGCAGGGGGAGGCCACAGCTTGTCCGACGGCCATTCCGGTTGGGCAGAACGCTACCCAGGCGCTCAATCGCACGCTCCCCTTTCAAGTGAGCACCGTGGCCTTACTGCGCACTCAGGCGTCACAAGATGGGTTGCTGTTTGAGGGCAACGAATGGTCCGCCCGCATTGACCACAATATCGGCGACGGCGATCGGCTCTTCGGCCGCTTTTATTGGCAAAAAACAACCGACCAATTCGGATTCCCGTCTTTTCCTCAGACCGTCTCGCTGCGCGGGTTTACCACTCCGTTCACCGGGCTTTTCCCGAACTTCGCCATCTCCTGGACCCACCTCTTCAGCCCCACCATCGTCAACGAGCTGCGCGCCGGCTACGTCCGCGACGCCACCGACTACTCCGTCAAGACCGCGCCCGGGGTTCCCCTTGTTACCTTCGCCACGGGGGACCTGGGGTTTGGGTCCTATACCGGCTACCCCAATTTCTTCCATGAGAATATTTACACGTACGCTGACCTCGTGACCATCGTTAAGGGCAAGCATGGCCTGAAAGCAGGCGTGGAGTTCCGCCGCAACATGGAGAACAGCGACTACAACGTAGCGCGCCCCTCTTATTATTTCTTCGATCATCTATTTTTTGCGGCGGACGCGCCCTTAGCCGAGGTTGCGGGAGTCGATCCGGGAATCGTTTCCGGCCGTCCGGCCCAGCTCGCCAACAATGTTCGTTCATGGCGAAACCTCGAAATGGGAATGTTTTTCCAGGACGACTGGAAAGTGACTCCGCATCTGACGCTGAACCTGGGATTACGCTATGACCTCTACACGCGTCATACGGAAAAATTCGGCCGGGCCACTCAGTTCATCCTGGGGCAGGGCGCGAATATTACCGAACGCGTCCGAAATACCAACACGCCGGCCGGCCTGCCGGGGTGCGACACCCTCGCTCAGATTCGCCAGGCGCAACTCGCGGGGGTATGCGGGGCGGGCGGTTTCGCTAAAGCCCAAGCCCTGGGACCGGGCGACCATAACAACTTCGGCCCCCGTTTCGGTTTTGCCTGGTCTCCGGGGACAAGCGGTCGAACCTCGATCCGTGGCGGCTTCGGGGTCTCCTACGAGGGAACCCTCTACAACCCGCTCTCCAATACTCGCTGGAATCTGCCGTTCTACTCCTTCAACGTCGCCTATAACTTCCTAGGCGGCGACGTGAACAACGTGGTCTACGGGCCGAGCACCGTGGACGCGAACGGCAACGTCGTCTTCGACCCGAACCAGACGCCAACCTTTATCGGCCCGGCGACCAACCCGGGTCAGGGCATCGGGGCCCAGGCGGTCGGCAACCTGACGGGGTGGGACCCGAACAATCCCAACCTGGCCATCTTGACCGCCATCGTGGACCCGGGCGGACTGCGCGACCCTTATGTTTACAGCTTCTTCTTGGGGGTTCAACGGGAAGTGTCTCGCAACACCATGCTGGAAGTGAACTATGTGGGAAGCGCCGGACGCAAGCTGTTTCGCGCGGCGGACGTGAACGCTGTCCGCGGCGGCCGCCTGCCAATTCCCGGGATGTGCCTGGCCGTTCAGGGGGAGACGGTGTGCAGCAACCGGGACACAACGGCCAACCCGATCACCGGTGATTTCGTCAACGCCGCGGGGCGCGTCAACCCGAATTTTGACAGTTTGCGAGTCTGGGAGAACGCGGTCAATTCCAACTACAACTCGCTCCAGGTTTCGGCCACGCACAGGAGGAAGCGCGGGTTGACGCTTGCGGCCCACTATACCTGGGGACATTCGATTGATGGGGGTTCAGACTGGCACAGCGGTGGGGTCTCGATCAATGGCCAGGGGGCGGGCGATGCTTACAATCTTGATGTCGCTCACCCCGAGCTCGACCGCGGCCACTCCACTTTTGACTTTCGCCACCGGTTTACCTTCAGCCAGGTTTGGGAGCTTCCCTGGCGGCAAGACCAGCGCGGTATTCTCGGACATCTGTTGGGAGGATGGCAGTTCAACGGCATTTGGACGTACCAAACGGGGGCGCATTGGACGGCCTTTCAGAGGGGGCCAAGAGACCTGACCTGTGCGGGGGGCGCAGAAGATGGCAACATTGCCAACGGTGCGGGCGGGGCCAGTGCTTGCCTGGCGGGTGGCGGCACGATCATCAATGTGGGCGGGGACTTCAATCTCGATGGAGTTGACAACGATCGCCCTGATCCTGTGGGGTCGAATACTGTTCAAGCAACGAAGGAACAATGGATCCACGGTTTCTTTGGCGGAAACCAGGACGCTTATGAGGGCGAGTATGTTAAGGCTCCCTGTTTGGGATGCAATGGGGCTTTAGGGCGCAACACGTTGGTCGGGCCGGGCCTCTTCCAGACGGACCTTTCTGTTTTCAAGAAGATTCCAATCAAGGAGCGCTTTGCGCTTCAGTTCCGCGCCGAGTTCTTCAATGCTTTCAACCGGGCCAACTTCCACCCCCCCGCATTCACAACCCATCGCGTGGACAATCCGTTGTTCGGACAGGCGAATGGCACCTTCGACCCGCGCGAGATCCAATTGGCGTTGAAGCTGATTTGGTAACGGGGGCTGGACGACTTGGCGCCCATTTCTGCAACTTGCGGTTCCAGGACTCCCTCTGCCGCTTGAACCTCCTACAACAGTACGGTGAAGTGGGCCCTGCTCGGTGCATTTAACTAAGGGATCAGGACCTATCGCGCACTCAGGTTCAACTTTGCCTCGCAAAGCCTGCGCCTTGCGGTCGGCGGGCCGCTGTGCTAAATTTGTACGTCTAAAATCATTTCCGATTTTTCAGGCCCTCCGTGCACAAAGAACTTTCCGAAGCGCAACTCCTGGCCCAGATTGACCTGGAACGATTGCCGCAGCACATCGCGGTGATCATGGATGGCAACGGCCGCTGGGCGAAGCGGCGGCGTCTGCCGCGCATTGCCGGGCACCGCGCGGGCATCCGCGCCGTCCGCCAGGCGGTCGAGGCCTGCGCTCGCCTGGGTGTGCCTTACCTGACGCTCTACGCTTTTTCGGTCGAAAACTGGAAGCGCCCGCATACCGAAATCAAGCTGTTGATGAGCTTGCTGCGCGAGTACCTGAAAAAAGAAATCGGCGAACTGAACAAACAGAACATCAGCCTGGGCGTGATCGGACGCATCGAGGAGCTTCCCGAAAACGTTCAGAGAGACCTTGAAAACGCCATCGAAAAGACCGGCCAGAACGGCGGCATGAGACTGACCCTGGCGCTCAACTACGGTGCGCGGGCGGAACTGGTGGACGCGGTCCGCGAACTTACCGAGCGGCTCAAGCGGAACGGCGACGTGACGATCGACGAGGAAACCTTCAGCCGTTGCCTTTACACGCGCGGGCTGCCCGACCCGGACCTTCTGATTCGCACGAGCGGTGAAATGCGCCTGAGCAATTTCCTGCTATGGCAGGCGGCCTACTCGGAAATCTGGGTGACCGAGACGCTCTGGCCGGATTTTTCCCAGGAGCACCTGTTCCAGGCGATTATTGACTTTCAGAAGCGCGAACGCCGGTACGGCGGGTTGGGCTTGGGCTGATGACTGTCGGCCGGCAACCGAAAACTGACCACTGACAATCCCTTCATGAAAGTACGAGTCATCACGGCCCTGCCGCTGGCACTGCTCGTTGCCGCCCTGCTCTGGTGGGGTCCAGACTGGTTGTTCCTGCTGGTGCTGCTGGCGGTCGTTGAAATCAGCCTGTTCGAATACTTTCAGCTCAGCCGGGCCGCGGGGTTTGGCGGTGCCCCTGCGGTGGGATATCTGGCAGGCGGCGCCCTCTGCCTGGCGCAAATGGCCGCGCCCTCGAAAGTTGCCGAGCTCGATCTTGCCCTCTTGCTGACTACGGTCTTTCTGGCCGTGGTGGCGGCGCTATTCCAGGGGATGAATCTCAAGGAGTATTTCGGCTCAGCGGCCTCAACGGTCTTCGGGGTCCTCTATCTGGGATTCACTTTGTCGTGGCTGATCCCTCTACGTTTTTCCCAGTCTTTTGAGGGCCGCGAGCTGACGCTATTCCTCTTCCTGGTTATTTGGGCTGGGGACGCTTTTGCTCTCCTGGTGGGCCGTTCTGTGGGCCGTCATCTGCTCGTTCCGCGCATTTCTCCCGGCAAAACCGTGGAAGGCGCGCTGGGCGGATTCGCAGGGAGTCTCCTGGTCGGCTGGGTTTGCAAGATTTGGTTCTGGCAGACAGCCGAACTGAAAACGGTTATGCTGTTAGCAGCGATCGCCGCCGTGGCGGGGCAGGTCGGTGATCTGGTGGAATCGGCGCTCAAAAGATCGGCCAATTTGAAGGATTCGGGCGGCCTCTTGCCGGGACACGGCGGATTGCTCGACCGGATTGACAGTCTGGTGTTTTCAGCTCCGGCGTTGTGGCTGGCGATGGCGTTCCAGGGGTTTTTCCATGGGTGAAGCCGCATTGAAGGGATTGTGCATTCTCGGCTCGACGGGCTCCGTCGGCGCGAATACCCTTCGTGTGGTTGCGAGCCTTCCGCAACGCTTCCGGGTCGTGGCTCTCACCGCTGGCAAAAATCTGGACCTGCTGGCAAAACAGGTTGTGGAATTTGCTCCGCAGGCGGTTTCCGTCGCTTCCGGCGAATGCGTTGAGCCGCTCCGCCAGCGGGTGACGAGCCTTGGTCACAAACGCCCGGTCCAAATCCTCTCGGGGACTGAAGGCCAGGTGGAAGCGGCGACTCACGCCGAGGTGGACACGGTCGTCTCCGCATCCCACGGGGTCACGGGCCTCAAAGCGACCTACGAAGCCATCCGCGCGGGTAAAACCATCGGCCTCGCGAACAAGGAAGTGATGGTCGTGGCGGGAGAGCTGGTCACGGCTGCCGCGAGGGAGCGAGGCGTTGACATCCTGCCGATTGACAGCGAGCACAGCGCCATCCACCAATGCCTGCGCGCAGGGCGGCACGGCGAGGTGCGCCGGCTGCTTCTGACCGGTTCCGGCGGACCCTTCCGCAAAACGCCGCGCAATCAATTCGCGTCCATTACGGCCGAGCAGGCGTTGAAGCATCCCGTGTGGAAAATGGGCGCGCGCATTACCATTGATTCCGCCACGCTGATGAACAAAGGACTCGAAATTATCGAGGCGCACTGGCTTTTTGGCCTGGATTCGCGGCAAATGGACGTCCTGATACACCCCGAATCCATTGTGCATTCCATGATAGAATTCCAAGATGGCTCTGTCATGGCACAGCTTTCGGTTGCGGACATGCGCCTTCCCATCCAGTACGCTCTCACTTATCCCGCGAGGGTGGAAATGAACGGTGATGCCCTTTGGCTGGACCTCGTGGCAACCCGCCGCCTGCGTTTCTCGAAACCCGACACGCGGCGCTTTCCGTGTCTTGAGCTGGGCCGGGAGGCCCTGGAAAAGGGCGGCGCCATGCCTTGCGCCCTGAACGCGGCGGATGAAGTGGCGGTCGAAGCATTTCTCGCGGGCCGGGTGAAGTTTCCGGATATTCCGCGCATCATCGAAGACGTGATGCGGCAAACTCCGGCGGTCCGGCCGTCAACACTCGACGACGTCATGGAGTTCGATCAGGAGTCTCGCCGCCGCGCCCGAGAAGTTATCGCGCGCATCCAATGAATAGAGGGACAGATTCGCAATGCATTCAGATTTTCTGACAAGCGCCGTCGTGGTTGTGGTTGTGCTGGGAATCATGATCCTGGTCCACGAGCTCGGCCACTTTGTGGCGGCGAAATTTTTCGGCGTGCGGGTTCTGACCTTCTCGCTGGGCTTTGGCAAGCGACTCTTCGGTTTCAAGCGCGGCGATACGGACTATCGCGTGAGCCTTCTGCCCCTGGGCGGCTACGTCAAGATGGCCGGTGATGAGCCGAACGAAGTTCATGCGGGCGACCCGGACGAGTTTTTGGGCAAGCCGCGGTGGCAGCGTTTCATCATCGCGGTGATGGGCCCCAGCATGAACATTCTGATGGCGGTGGTGCTGCTGGCGGGACTTTACCGGTTCCACTTTCCCAAACCCGCCTACATGGAAGAGCCCGCGCGCGTGGGCGAGGTTGAGCCGGATTCGCCGGCAGCCAAGGCGGGAATTTTGCCCGGTGACTTGATCGTTCGCCTGGGCAACCTGCAGCAGCCTAAATGGGAAGATCTCAAGATGAAGATTTTGACGACCGCCGGGGAAGCCATGCCGGTCGAGGTGCTCCGCGACGGGCAGACGGTTCGGACCTCCCTGACTCCGCTGGCGAAGGGTCCCGAAGAAATTGGCGATGCGGGTTTGGTGCCGTGTATTCCCGGAAAGATCGGCTATGTCGAGCCGGGAATGCCCGCCGGCAAGGCCGGCATGAAGGCCGGGGATGTCATCGTCACTCTCAACGGACAGGAGATTGGTTGCTGGCAGCAGCTATCGGGAGGCATCCAAAAACTGGACGGAAAACCGGTGGAACTGTCGACGATTCGCGACGGCAAACGGCTCGATGTTTCGGTCACGCCGTACCGGGGCGATTCGGGAGGCACGGAGAAGTGGCTGATCGGAGTGGGCTACCGCAGCGAAGTGGTGGTTCGGCAGTTGCCCTGGGGAGACGCCATCCTGACATCGGTTGACGATAACGTTCGCAATTGCGTCGTGACCTTCGAAGTGCTGGGCAGGATTCTCACGCGGCGGATGTCGGCGCGCTCGCTTTCCGGCCCCATCGGCATCGCGCAGATTTCCGGCGAGGCCTACCGGGCGGGGCTCCCGGAGCTTCTCATGCTCGTTTCTTTCATCAGCTTGCAACTGGGCATCTTCAACCTGCTGCCTATTCCCATTCTGGACGGCGGCATGATCCTGGTGCTTTTTATCGAAGGCCTGATGCGGCGTGACATGAGCCTGCAAGTCAAAGAAAGGTTCGCGCAAGTCGGCATCGTTTTTCTGCTGTTGCTGGCCGTTTTCGTAACTTACAACGACATTATCAAGACGATTCGGCCGCATTGAAGTCGCCGGCGTTGTGGGGATTCATTGTGCGCGAGGGGCGGATAAGAGATTCGGCAAGAAAGGTGAATTTTAAACCGTGAATTTCAGCGACCAGGAATATTTTTGCGCGCGTCGGAAGACCCGTCCCGTCAAAGTGGGGCGGCTGACCATCGGGGGCGATGCCCCAATCGTCGTGCAATCCATGACCAAGACGGACACGCGTGACGTGGAGAAAACCGTCGCGCAAATTCAGCAAATGGAGGCGGCGGGTTGCGAAATCGCGCGCCTGGCCGTGCCCGATATCGAGGCGGCCCAGGCGCTGGCGGAAATCCGCAAGCGCTGCCCGGATTCCATCCTGGTTTCGGACATCCACTTCCAATACAAATTCGCGCTGATGGCGCTGGATGCGGGCATGGACAAGCTGCGCATCAACCCGGGCAACATCGGTGACGCCGAAAAAGTGCGGACGGTGGTTCGCCGCGCGCAGGAACAGAAAGTTCCGATTCGCATCGGGGTCAACGCCGGCTCGCTCGAGCGCCGATTGCTCGAAAAGTACGGCTTCCCGACGCCCGAGTCGATGGTCGAGAGCGCCGAGTACCATATCAAAATTCTCGAAGATCTGGGTTTTAAGGACACGATTGTCTCGCTCAAATCCTCCAACGTGAAATTGACGGTCGCCGCCTACCGGATTTTTTCCCAGCGTTTCGACTATCCGCTCCACCTCGGTATCACCGAAGCGGGGACGCAATTTTCGGGTACGGTCAAATCGTGCGTGGGAATGGGCATGCTGCTCGCCGAAGGCATCGGCGACACGATTCGGGTTTCGCTTGCGACCGACTCGGTGGAAGAAGTCCGCGTGGCCTACGAAATGCTCAAGGCGCTCGAGCTCCGCAGCCGCGGGCCGGTGGTCATTGCCTGCCCGACCTGCGGGCGGCTGGAAGTGGACCTGTTCAAAATCGCCGGCGAAATCGAGAAGGCGACCGCGCACATCAAGACTCCTCTGACCCTGGCGGTGATGGGCTGCGCCGTGAACGGTCCCGGAGAAGCTCGCGAAGCCGACCTAGGCGTCGCGGCCGGACGGGGCAACGGCATGATCTATCGCGAAGGAAAGGCCATCCGCCGCGTGAGCGAGGAAGAAATCGTTCCGGCATTGCTAGAAGAGATTGAACGTTTTGTGGCTGACAAAAACCGCGCCGAAGCATCGAAACCGCACCCCGAAGCGGTACCCGTAACCGCGCCCGCCCCAGAGAAGCCTTTCCCCATCCTCAATTAAACCTCACGTTTGCATGGCCTGCGCGCGGGGTTACTCGAAGTCGGCAATGATTACTTGGGAAATCCCTCTTTAGTACGGTTGGAAGCTTGCCTTCTTGCTGTACAATGCCAATTAAGGGGCAGGCGACCTTGCTTCTCCGGGGCCGATGGTGAATTCCTAAAAGGAAGCATAAATGGTGAAGAAAGGTCCAACCAGCGCGAAGCCTCAGGGGGCGGTGGGCAAGGCGCGGCCTTGGGTGCGACGGCGCGTCATCGTGGACTCGTCATTTCAGGTCCGGATGGTGTTGCCCGTCGTGGTGTTTCTGGTGACCTTTGCAATTCTCACCGGGGCCTTTGTGTTCTTCCCTTTGTATCGGAGCGCGGCTTTTGATCCCAGCCCGATCGTGCGGGCTCTCCTGAATGAGCAACTCCTGAGTCTTCACATTCGCCTGTGGCCGATGATGCTCATTGCGGCGCTGGTGGCCGGCATTTTCGCGCTGGTCCGGTCCAATCGCGTGGCGGGCCCCTTGTTCGAGCTCAAGCGCGGCATGATGCAGATGATGGCAGGGAGTTATGAAAAGATCAAATTCAGGCACAATGACGAGTTTCGCGAATTTGAAGACATCGCCAACCGGCTGGCCCAGACCATTGACTCGATTGCAACCAGCAACCTGCGCAAGACTTCTTCGCTCGAGAAACGTCTCAAATTTCTCAAATCACGCCTGGAAGTACGGGACCTGGAGAAAAGCGAAATCTTGAATGAGTTGGACGATCTTATCGAGGAAGTCAGCCACATTCAGGTTGTCGGGAGCAGCATGGCCAAGTCAAAGGAGGGCGAATGATGCGGCAGTCTTCCGGATTCACGATTGTTGAATTGATGATAGCGATGGTCGTCCTGATGATCATCACGGCGATGGCAATACCGCATTATCTGAGCGCCCTCCAACGTGGCCACGAGGCCGTA
The DNA here is from genome assembly GCA_964481715.1 of uncultured Acidobacteriota bacterium. Classification (GTDB taxonomy): domain Bacteria; phylum Acidobacteriota; class Terriglobia; order UBA7540; family UBA7540; genus JAHEKS01. Next base: position 12,541 of record CAYZVR010000073.1, read on the forward strand.
GCCGTATCTTTCCTTCGCCAGATCCAGGCTTCGCAGGAGGCCTACCGATTGGCCAACCAGCAATACGCTGACACTTTTGCGAAGCTGCAACCCTACATGTCGGCTGAGCTCGTCCCGCCTGCGCTCCCGGACGGAGCCGGCGATGGCGGTTTTGTAACCACGGTTTTTGCGGCCCCTCTGCCACCTGGGGCGCCTCAAGGCAACAGCGGTTCGGCTCCCGGACAGGGCGGGGGAACACCTCCAGGCCAAGGAGGGACACCGCCCGGTCAAGGAGGAACTCCACCGGGCCAAGGTGGGACACCCTCTGGTCAGGGAGGTGGCTCTTCCGGTGGGGGTACTCCACCCGCGGCTGATACGAAGATCTATTCGATGTATATCTTTTCGCTTTCAAACCCGGACAATACCCACTGGAGCTGCACGGCAGAACCCGTGCGCGACCGGCTTTCAAACAGGTTCTACTATTCGGATGAATCGAATGTCATCCGCTATTCCATCGGTGCGCTCGCGGACTCTGCGAGCTCGCAAATTTAACTTCTCGTCCGCACGGCTCCCATACAGATTCGGGTTCCCAGGAACCGCCCGCCGGGCTACCGCTCGGTTGGGACTTGGCGCGAGGGGCGTTTGCGCACGGCCTTGGAAAGGCGGAAGAATTGCGACGCCCGGTAGGCGTCCTTGCGGATTTGTGTGAGAAGGGATGAAGCGTCGGGAAATTTTCTCTCGTCGCGAAGGCGGTAAAGAAATTCGATTTCCATTTCGGCTTCGCTGATTTCCCCCGTAAAGTTCAATAGGTGCGATTCCACGGTCAGTTGGTGCTCCCCGAAGGTAGGCTTGTGGCCCACGTTGGTCACCGACTCGTGAGACATCTCGCCCAATCGGGTTCGGGAAACGTAGACACTTTTGCCTGGGAGCAGTTCTTTGACGGGGCCGAGATTCAGCGTGGGCACGGTTTGCCGGCTGCCCACTCCCTGACCGGAAACGATCGCCCCCAGAATCGAGTACGGTCGTCCCAGGAGCCTTCCCGCTTTCCCAACCCGTCCTTCGGCGAGCAACTGCCTGATGCGTGAGCTGGAAACTCGTTCGCCGCGCACTTCGAGCATCGGCAGGACTTCCACTGTGAACCCCGACTTGCGCGCAAGCTCTTGCAACAGCTCGGTCGTGCCCGCTTGGCGATAGCCAAAACGAAAATTCGGACCCACGTGCAGGGAAACAGCCCGCAAGCTCCTCACCAAAATATCTTGAACAAAATCTCCGGGCGAGAGCCGGGCCAGCTCGCGGGTAAAAGGAAGTACGACGAGCAAATCAATGCCCAGCGCGGCAATTAGTCGGCTCTTTCGCTCGAGAGAGGTTAACAGTCTCGGTGCGCGCTCGGGGGCAAGGATGACGGCCGGGTGCGGATCGAAGGTCAA
>CAYZVR010000074.1:0-930 GCA_964481715.1 uncultured Acidobacteriota bacterium
TTCCGTCCCGGAGAAATGTCCTTGAGACCCGTCAGGGTCGCCTCCTGACTCAAACGCCCCTCGACGCGTGTCGAAACCCAGGGCAAGGAATCCGACTCGTTATTCCTTTGAATCCAGCGGATAAAAACGATGCCCCAGGTTTGCTCGGCGCCGGGCGGAAAGCGCAGGCTCTTGAAGGGGATAGCCATCAACACGACGAACCCCTGGTCGGTGAGCTGGCCGCGCGAGTGCCAAACGGTATCAAATGAGGAATCGTATTGTGAGATCGCGCTTTCGTCCCAGCGGCCGTCCTGCTGGAGGCCGAACGGATTACAGGTGAAAACAAAAGCGTGTCTTTGGTCGTGGAAAGTGTCCAGGAAAACGTCAAGGCGCTCGTCGTCGGTAAGCTGGTCACGCGTGGTCATGCGCGCCCGGACCCCCTTCAGGTTCGAATCGAAGGCGACGAAGATGACGTAGAGATTCTTGTCGTCGTAGCCCATGTAGACTTCGGTGCGCTGGGTGGAAGGCTCGCCGTCGCTAGGGGCACGTTGAATGAAATCGTGCAATTCGGCGAGACGCCCTTCCCATTTGCGAGAAGGACGCATCGCAAGGAAATCTTCGAGGGCCGGGGGCTGATCAACCCTGGGAATACTGATCTCCGGCCGCCCGCCGGATGGCCCCGATGCTGCCAGGGTGGTTGCCGAAAATAAGACCCAGAGAAAGGAAAGTGCCGCAAGAAATTTCGAGCGGGACGCGGCCCAAGGGTGTTTCCGCGGGTCAGGGTCCTGACTCGGGAAATCGGATCCCGTTTTCTTCGTTTCCCACATGGTTGCCAAAGTGTATTTATTACATGCCACTGCGGATCTGTGTCGGGGTGAGATCCCGCAGGCAGCGGCCGGTGCGGCGAGGCAGTGATGCCGGGGCGACCGATTATTATACCTTGGTCAGCGT
>CAYZVR010000074.1:940-8313 GCA_964481715.1 uncultured Acidobacteriota bacterium
GGTGATCGTGCCGGGGGGCGAATCGGCCGTCTCGAGTTCGTACATGGCCTGATGCAGCCCCGGATCGAACTTCTGGCCCTTGGGCAAGATCTGGCGGACGCCGAACTTGGTCAGCGTCTGCTCGAGGTCAGCGATCGAATCCTCGATGCCTTTGATGCCGGCGGAGACGCGCACAAGTCCGTCCATCATGCCGATGCGCGCGCGGTTCTCGAGTTGCGCAGGGCGCGATAGGGCATCAAGGACCGATCTGGATCGCTTCAGCGTCTACGGTGATTTCCACTGTGTTGCCTACCACGATGCCGCCTTTATCGAGGCTCGAGTTCCAACTGACGCCGAAATCGTGGCGATTGATAGTCGCCTTCGCGAGGAAGCCCGCGCGGATTCTAGGCCCTTTATCCACGCCGTCCTCCCACCACGGTGTCGCCCACTGTCCCAAATACTGTACAGCGAGCGATATCGGCCGCACGACGCCGCGAATCGTGAGCGGGCCGGTCAAGAAGAAGTCGTGGTCGCCGAGCTGTTCGACCTTTTCACCCAGGAAGGTGATTTCCGGAAAATGCTCCACGTCCAGGAAGTCCGGGCTGCAAAGGTGCGCGTCCCGGTCTGATTCGCCGGTCCACAAGGACTTGGCGGCAATCCTCACCTCAGCGTGCGACTCGAGCGGCCGACCGGGATCAAAGAAAAGCCTGCCCTGAACATTTTTAAAGTGCCCGCGGACGTACGTCACCATCATATGCCGCACGCAGAATTCGGCTGCTGTGTGTCCCGGCTCAAAAAACCATTCAGCCATGAGTCTGCTCCCGAGATTTCATAGTAACCGCCGACGGATCAGTCATGTCAGACCTTCGCGAGCGCCTGCTCGAGGTCGGCGATCAAATCCTCGGTGTCTTCGATGCCCACGGAGATGCGCACAAGTCCGTCTGTGATGCCGATGCGTGCGCGTTCCTCTGCGGGAACGCTCGCGTGCGTCATCGTGGCCGGATGTGAGATCAGCGTCTCCACTCCTCCCAGACTTTCCGCCAGGGAGCATAACCGGACTGATTTGAGCACGGTGCGAGCGTTTTCGAGCGAGCCAGTCTCGAAGGAGAGCATCCCACCGAAGCCGTCCATCTGTTTTCGGGCCAGTTCGTGCTGAGGGTGGGAGGGAAGTCCGGGATAGTGAACGTCCTTGACCTTTGCGTGCTTCGCGAGAAAGGATGCAATTGCCATGCCATTCTCATTGTGTTGCCGCATGCGGACGGCCAGCGTTTTCACGCCTCGCAAGACCAACCAGCTGTCAAAGGGCCCGAGGATCGCCCCCGCGGCGTTCTGCAGGAATTTAAGGTGTTCCGCCAGTGCTTCGTCGTTGAGGATGACAGCGCCGCCCACGCCGTCGCTGTGGCCATTCAGGTACTTGGTGGTGCTGTGAACCACGACGTCGGCGCCCAGTTCAAGAGGCCGCTGGAAGTATGGGCTCATGAAAGTGTTGTCCACGGCGAGGAGAACGCCGTGCTCGTGCGCCAGGCGCGCCGTGGCCGCGATATCCGTAATCTCCATAACCGGATTGGTGGGAGTTTCAATAAAAAGCATCCGAGTTTCGGGTCGCAGGACTTTTCGAACTTCCTCAAGCCGGCAAGTGTTGGCGTAGCTGAACTTGAGCCCAAAATTCTTCAGGACCTGCTCGAACAGGCGAAACGTTCCCCCATAGAGGTTGTGGCCCGCGACGATATGGTCGCCGCTCTTGAACAGGCTCATCACCGCGTTAATGGCCGCCATACCGGAAGCAAATGCGAACCCGAACCGCCCGCGCTCGAGCCGCGCGAGGTTTTTTTCGAGTGCCGCTCGGGTGGGATTCCCCGTCCGGGCATATTCGTAGCCCTTATGTTTTCCTATTTCTTCCTGGACGAAGGTAGAAGTTTGATAAATAGGGACAATGATGGCTCCTGTGGAGGGGTCCGGTTCCTGACCCCAATGGATTGCGTCGGTTGCAAATCCCATGATGCCTTTCCGGGCCCAAAGCCCTGCTGCTTGCAAATGAAGGCGGCAAGCGGGAACTTATCGGAGTCGAGCGGCGATGTCAATCGCATCGCGAGAAAGGCTCGAGAGTCCTTTTAGCTTCCACAACTTCCACAAATCTGTCTGCATCTGATAGTATGGACGAGCTGGGGCCCGCCGCTGGCCGGGCCAAAGGATTATTCAGGGACTCAAAGACTTTGGCTATCAAGGGATTGGCACATGACTCAAACAAGTAAGGACGTCTTGCTGAGGTTTAGACTTGCTGTTGCCGTGTGCTTCCTGGCACTGGGCTTTCTCGCGCCAGCGGTTGCCTGCGCAGACGAAGAAACAAACGTGCGTGTGGTCGTCAAAGAAGCCGTCAATGACGAACCCATCTATCAGGCGCACCTGACCCTGCAATTCCAGCAGGTGAAAAAGCTCAAGCGCGATAAGTGGATTGCGTTCAGCGCCAAAACCGACAAGCAGGGTCAGTGCACGTTTCACCACATTCCGAAAGGTCCCATTCGCCTCCTGGTAACGGCAGACCATCACCAAAGCTTCGGCAAAGAGTTCGAGATTGATAACGAAGACCAGGTAATCGAGGTAAAACTCAGGAAGCCCCAACCCCAAATTTAGAACCGTTGGGGATTTTCGGAGGCTTTCCCGCTTGAATTTTTCCCCGATATTACCGGAAACCTTCGAACGCCGGTTCCTTCCTAAAGGATTTTGCTCGGCCTCGAAAATTATCGGTCAGCCTGCAAATATAATGATCGGTGAAGAATGATTCTTGTGTCTCGAATGCTCCAGATTGGTGCAAAGAGGTAGAAATTATTTAGTTTCGGCACCTTACCCTTGTCCAAAGTCATTTTTTCCACATGTTTTTCAACAGACCTGTTGAAATCGAAGGTCGCACAAGAGAGTACTCGCCTCCGGAGCAAAAATGACTCGCCGGCCTTATTGAATGTTTCCAGGTGCGGAAGAATGGTTGCGAGGCTGAAGACCCAGAGGGTTTCCCATATCCGTGCGGAAGGGCTGAGAAATCTTTCCGTACGATGCGAATGGTTTATTGCTGTTGTGGCGCCGCGCTGGGATCAGCGGCAGTTTCCGTGGGCGTCTTGAAATATCCTTCATCCATCCAAATGGTGGATTTACTCTTCAAATCTTGCACCGCAGCTTCAATTTTCTTTTGGTGTAGCGCGTTCTCGATATCCTCCGAGACGTCCTTCAGTTCCGAGTGAGAGTGGCCCACGACTTGCAAGAACGCCATAGCCTGTGGAGTATCGAGGGGTTCCGAAACTTCGCCGTCCTTGAGTTCAAAGGCCGCCTTGTCGAGCGCCGGGACCAGCTTCCCGTGTTGCACGGAGCGAGGTTCCGCATCGATCATGACCGTATTTTCAACGGAAAACTTTTCGGAAACCTCTTTCGGGTCGGTTCCTGAGGCCAAAGCCTTGCGAATTTCGTCAGCGCGAGCCAGGGCTTCTTTAGACGGAAGGCCGGGCGTCCCTTCTTTGGCCCCTTCCGGCTGCTTTCGGATGATGAATTCGCGGACTTGAGCTGCATCGAACTCGGAGGCGTGACCGTCGTAATACTGTTTGACCTCCTCGGGACTTACTTTGATCTCTCCGGCCAGCTTTTCGTATTCCGCCTGGGCGAGCGCCTGAAGCTGTTGCAGGGCCATCTTTTGCCGGAATGTGGTCGAAGCGTCCAAGTGATCTTTTTCCGCCTGCTGGGAGAGCACGGACATGAGGGCGTACTGATCGCCAAGGGGTTTGCGGCCCTGCCGAGCCACCATCTGTTGCATCTGGGGACTCAGGCTGTTAATCAGGAATTCCATGTCGGATTGCGTAAAGCTCTTACTCCCAACCTTTAGCACGACCTTATTGGGACCCTCCTCGGCAGCCTTGGGCTCACCTATCTTTTTTGCGGCTTCCGGGGCGGCGGACTTGGGCGTGGCGGATTGCTGGGCATATCCAGTCATGGCCACGACGCCTGCCAGGAAGAATGCCGTTAAGACTTGACTCAGTACTTTACTTGTTTTCATTGGACGATCCCTCTCTGGCGACCCTGCGGATTGTAAAACCGTAAAATTTTACCACAATCTGCGCCTTTGTGGGCTTGGAGTGGGAAGGTATTCTGCCTCAACGGGTTGTAACAAAACTGCACTTCCAGCCGGCGCCGCGGTTCGTTGCCGGGGGGCCTAAGAATCAGGTCTCGAGGTGGATTACCGATTTCTGCGAGGTAGGCCGGGCGAGAAGAATAATCGTCTTGTGAGGCTAACCCGGGGTACACGGGAGTCAGCGGCTTTCGGTCAGATCTTTGAGCAGTCGGCGAGCCGCATCGTTTCCGGGGTCGAAGTCCAATACTTGGCGCAGAAGTTCGATGGCCTTGGTCTTGTTCCCCGTCGCCGATTGAACTCGCGCGAGTTCGACGTACGCGGGCGCGTAATAGGGTTCGCGGCGGATAGCGCCATCCAGCAACTTGATGGCCTCAGCAGCGCGTTCTTGCCCAAGCCGGATGCGCGCCAATTTCGTCCTCACCTGTGCGGACGTCGAGCCGAGCGCAATCGCCCGCTCGAGTTCCGTTGCGCTTTTCTCGGTGAGCTCTGGGGATCTGCGCATAACCGAATAAACGAGCCCGAGTGCGGAATGCACTTCCGCATCGTCGGGATATTCTTGCGCCGCGCGTTCGAGCAGCGGAAGCCCGGTTTGGCCGTAGCCCGAGTAGGCTTCAGCCACCTGATAGAAGGCAAGTGCCATGGTTCGCAGGTTCGGCGCGGCGTCCGACGGGGTTTCAGGCCGCGTCAGCCACAACAACTTGCCGGCTACGGCGTCTTTCATAGATGAGGAATCCGATGGCTCGCCCGATAATCGCGGAATGCGGTGGTCGGTGAGCGCGGCGTGGGCGATGGTGGTGATCGCTCTTTTCGGCATATGGCAAGTCATGCAGTTGTCGGCGGGCAAGGTGGCCTGGCGTGCCGGGGGCGCTGCCTTGCAACTCTCAAGCGTGTGGCAGGTCAGGCAGCGACCCCGGAAATAGTCAACCGCCTCCGCGCCTTCGGGCTGCACGTGAGGATCGTGGCAGGTGAAGCAGGTCATCCTGCCCGGGCTCCGATTCCAGCAGCGGCTCATCTCCATTTGTTCCACGTGCCCGATGGCCAGGAAAGCTCCTGCTTTGAGCTCCGGAGGCACCGAAAAGATTGAGACCACATCGTCAATGGACGTCCCCGGCCGGAAGTCGGAATAAGTCTTTCCCGGCTTGAGCACGCGAGCATCTCCCGAAATGTGGCATTGTTTGCAGACGTCGGTGCGGAGCTCTCCCGGCAAGCTGGCAGGGTTGACGATGGAAGTGTCCACGGGACTGCTCAGCGGCGCGCCCGCCAGCCGCTCGCGCACGTGAATTTCTCCCGGCCCGTGGCAGCGCTCGCAGCCGATGGTCAGCATGGGGAAAGGCGGCGCGCGAAAGCGATTCTGCGTTCCTTCAACCGGTTGAGAGACGCCGCTGTGGCAGTAGACGCAGAGGTCTCCTACCGGGCGAGTGAACCCGCGATACAATCCCGAATCGTGCCCGGGCGTCAACTCCCATCCTCCTTTGGCTGTGTAATAGGAGATCGGCGACATGAAGAGGTAATCCCCGCGGCCCACGATGTAGCTTCGCCCGTGGTTGCCGGAACCGACCGAGTAAAGAACTTGGTAGGATTCCGAGGAAAAGGGCCGACCCTTGCTTTCGAGATAGTCGACCTGATGAAAAATCTTTCCATCCCGGTTGTAAACGGAATATGAGCGGCCAAGTTTGTCGTTCACAAACTTTGCCGGCTTGGCGAATTCTCGCAGCTTGTCGTTCGGCGAAGTGATGCTCATGGACTTGCCCATGTCCGTTTTCTTAAAGCTATCGTATTGCGGTTTGTGACACGGCAGGCAGGCTTTATCCCCGACATATTTGACTCCCGCTTGCGCGTTCCGGTAAACGACTCTCTCTTTCTTATCCGCGGGCCTCTCCTGTGCGATTGTGGCGGGCAGGGCGGTGAGGACCACCCACAAGGCCACCGCCAAAGTGATCGAACGAAAAAGCAGACCACGGCCTCGATGGCCGGTCCGCAGAGTGGAGTGGCAGATATCGGTCCAACGCCGGCGTCGAGACTCCTCGTAATTCGTTCGCATCGCTCCCAGAGTATAATGCGGTTTCGGACAAATTAAGGGAGAGACCTGAGCGACCGATGGACTTTAAGCTGGTTTCAAACTATCAACCGCAGGGTGACCAGGCGACCGCGATCGCACAACTGATCCGTGGCGCCGGGGACGGCAAGCAGCACCAGGTCTTGCTGGGCGTTACGGGCTCGGGCAAAACGTTTACGGTAGCGAAAGTGGCCGAAGCCGTGAACCGGCCGACGCTGGTGCTCGCGCACAACAAAACGCTCGCCGCGCAGCTCTACCACGAATTCAGGGGCTTTTTTCCGCAAAACGCCGTCGAGTATTTCGTCAGCTACTACGACTACTACCAGCCGGAAGCCTACGTCCCGGCCTCGGACGTCTATATCGAAAAAGAAGCGACCATCAACGACGAGCTGGACAAGCTCCGCATGTCCGCCACGCGCTCGCTGTTCGAGCGGCGCGATTGCCTGATCGTGGCGAGCGTTTCCTGCATTTACGGCCTGGGTTCGCCCGAAGCCTATTACGGCATGCTTTTGCTCATAGAAAAGGGCCAAAAGATTTCCCGGCAGGACATTCTGCGGCGGCTGGTAGAAATCCAGTACGAGCGCAACGATTTTGACTTCAAGCGCGGGACGTTTCGCGTGCGCGGCGACGTGATTGAAGTCTATCCCACCTACGAAGACAACGCCTATCGCATCGAAATGTGGGGCGAACAAGTGGAATCGCTCTCGCAGATTGACCCACTCTTCGGCCAGGTGAAGCAGACCTACGCGCGGCTGCCCATTTATCCCCGGACGCACTACGTCATGCCGGCTGAGCAGCGCGAGGAGGCGATCGAGCGAATCCTCGCCGAGCTCGAGTGGTGGCGCGGCGAGCTTGAAAAGCAGGGAAAACTCGTCGAGGCACAGCGCATCCACCAGCGCACTATGTTCGACGCCGAGATGATGAAGGAGATGGGCTATTGCCACGGCATCGAGAACTATTCCCGCCACCTTTCGGGGCGCCTGCCGGGCGAGCCCCCGCCCACGCTGCTCGACTATCTTCCGCAGGACGCGCTGCTCGTGATCGACGAGAGCCATCAGACCGTTCCGCAACTGCGCGGCATGTTCCATGGCGACCGCTCGCGCAAGCAAACGCTTGTAGACTACGGATTCCGCCTGCCCTCGGCGCTCGACAATCGCCCGCTGACCTTCGAGGAGTTCGAGCACCGCGTTGGGCAGGTCGTTTATGTTTCGGCGACGCCCGGGCCTT
>CAYZVR010000074.1:8323-8552 GCA_964481715.1 uncultured Acidobacteriota bacterium
TTACGAGCTGACCAAAACCGGCGGGGAAGTCGTTGAGCAAATCATCCGGCCCACGGGCCTGATTGACCCCGAGGTTGAGGTCCGGCCCACGCGCAGCCAGATTGACGATCTGCTCGGCGAAATCCGCGCGCGCGCCAAGGCGGGCGAGCGAGTGCTCGTCACCACGCTGACCAAACGCATGGCGGAGGATTTGACGGAATATTATTCCGAAGTCAATGTGCGGTGCCGC
>CAYZVR010000074.1:8562-13909 GCA_964481715.1 uncultured Acidobacteriota bacterium
TCAGAAATCGAAACGCTCGAGCGCGTCAAAATTCTGCGCGACTTGCGCCGCGGCGAGTTCGACGTTCTCGTCGGCATCAACCTGCTCCGCGAGGGCCTGGACCTGCCGGAAGTGTCGCTGGTGGCGATCCTCGACGCCGACAAGGAAGGCTTTCTGCGCTCTGCGGGCTCTTTGATTCAGACCATGGGCCGGGCGGCGCGCCATCTGCACGGGAAAGCAATCCTCTACGCCGATCGCATGACCGATTCCATGACGGCGGCGATTTCAGAGACCAATCGCCGCCGCGCCAAGCAGGTGAAGTACAACGAAGAAAACGGCATCACGCCGGAGAGCATTGTGAAGCCTGTGGATATGGTGCTGGCCGGGATTGTGGAAGCTGATTTCGTGACGGTTTCGCTCGAGCTCGAAAGCGAAGAGGCGGCGACGCCCGACCAGCTCGAGGCGCTCATCCGGGGACTCGAGAATCAGATGCGCGAGGCGGCCAAACAATTTGAATTTGAGAAAGCTGCACAGTTGCGTGACCGAATCAAGGCGCTCAAGGAGAAAGAGGCGGGCGTCCCGTGATTGCTCGACGCAAGAGAAATCCGGAAACTGCCATCGCTCTCGTCGGCCCGGGGCGGCTGGGCCAGGCGATGGGGAAGCTTTTGAATCGCTCAGGGTTTCCCGTGAGGTTCGTCGCCGCGCGACGAAAAGTTGCGGCGCACCGCGCCGTAAGGTTTATCGGCGGGGGGCGGCCGGTGGCAATGAACTCTCCGGAATTAGCTCGAGCCCCAATCTTCCTGCTCACAACCTCCGACGCCGCACTTCCGTCCGTTGCCGAACAATTAGCCGGTTTGCAATTTGAATGGAAAGGCAAAGTGGTGCTGCACACCTCTGGGTCGTTGCCGGCGTCGGTGCTCGCGCCACTCCGGCGGCGCGGCGCGGCTATCGGTTCGATCCATCCGTATCAAACGATACCAAGTCCGCCGGCGGGGCTGCGAAACTTACTAAGAGCCTATTGGGCCATTGAAGGGGATGCAGCCGCATGCCGGGTTGCGACGCGATGGGTGAAAGCCCTCAAAGGAATTGCCTTTCGCGTTCACCCTTCCCGAAAGATTCTCTATCATGCTTCGGCGTTCCTTGTGTGCCCGACGCTCGTTACGTTGATGGACCGCTCGCTTCATCTCTTGCGGCATTCGGGCGTGCCCGCCAAGTTTGCAAGACCTATGCTCGCCCGCTTTGTGTCGGAGACGGTCTTGAATTTTGAGCAGATGGGTGCCCGGCGCTCGCTCACCGGTCCTGCGGTGCGGGGCGATTGGCCGGTCATTCGAAAGCATCTGCGCGCCTTGCGGCGAAGCTTTCCCGACGTGGTCCCCGTTTATTTGGAGCTACTTCGCGCTATGCTGCGCCTTGCGGGGCGGCGGCCTCCGCGAGACCTGCGAGGAGTTTTTCGAGGATGAAAAAGTTTGGCCTCTTGACGCTCGCGGCGTTGCTTCTCGTGCCGGCTCTTACAGCCTCCAGAGCCGAAGAAGTCTCCAAGACCAAGAATTCCAAGAAAACTGGAGCAATCGTTCTCAATATCAACCGGGCAAGCGCCGAAGATTTCGAAAAGCTTCCGGGCATCGGACCGGAACTTGCGCGACGAATCGTCGCTTACCGCGAGAAGCACGGGCCTTTTCGCCGGGTGGAAGACTTGCTGGCCATAGAAGACATGGGCCCGAAAAAGTGGAGGGCGATTCGGCCGTACTTACGTGTGGCGGACAAACCTGATGAAAATGGAAGCTCGAAGTAATCGTCTTAATGAAGCAATCATAATCCTGAATTCTGAACCCTAACCCCTAACCCCTAACCCCTAACCCCCATTCTTCACGCCGAGGGAAAGAAGTAGTGAAGAACCCAAAAGCAGCACGCCGCAACAAATGCTGCCACCGGGATCGTCAGGACCCACGCCCAGACGATGCGCCCAGCCACGCCCCAACGAACCGCGCTTAGGCGCTGGATACTTCCCACGCCCATTATTCCTCCTGCGATGGTATGCGTGGTGGAGACGGGGATGCCGGCCAAAGCCGCGCCCAGCAGGCTCGTGGCCGCTGCCGTCTCCGCGCAGAACCCGCCAAACGGTTTGAGCTTGGTGATCTTCATTCCCATGGTCTTGACAATGCGCCACCCGCCCGCAAGAGTTCCCAAGCTGATAGCCGCATGCGCCATGAGGATGACCCAGAAGGGAATGTCAAATGTCTTGAGATAACCAGCCGTGTAGAGCGTTCCGGCCACAATACCCATGGTTTTCTGGGCGTCATTGGTTCCGTGTCCGAAACTGTATGCCGCGGCCGAAACAAGCTGTAGCTTGCGAAAGTATCGGTCCATGCGCAGGGGCGAGGAGTGGCGAAAAATCCAGTAGACAGCGACCATCAACAAAGCCCCGAGCACCATGCCGATAAGCGGCGAAAGTACAATGAATAACAGGGTCTTCGTCCAGCCCGAGAGAACGATGACCACCCATCCGCCCTTGGCGATGGCCGCACCCGCGTAGCCGCCGATCAGCGCGTGCGAAGAGCTGACGGGCAGGCCGTAATACCAGGTGATGATATCCCAGAAAATCGCGCCAAGCAGACCCGCGAGAATCACGTACAGATTGACATATTGCAGGTCCACCATGCCCTTGCCCATGGTCTTGGCCACGGCGGTGCCAAAGGTGAAGGCCGCGACGAAATTGAAGAAGGCCGCCCAGATAACCGCCACGCGCGGCGAAAGGACGCGGGTTGAGACAACCGTTGCGATGGAATTGGCGGCGTCGTGGAATCCGTTCAGGAAATCAAAGGCCAAAGCGACCACGACGATGATAATGGCGAACCAGAGAATGGGCATAAGGCTTGATGAGTGATGACCTTTGAAGCGTTTGTGGGATCGCTGAGAACCGGGAAAGCAGTCTCAGCTCGTTTTCAAAACCACGGACTCCAGCACGTCCGCCACGTCCTCGCATTTGTCCGTGGTAGCTTCCAGGACTTCGTAGATTTCCTTCCACTTGATGATATCAATCGGTGACGAGTTGTTCTCAAACAGCCGGGCGATGCACTCGCCCTTGATGCGGTCGGCGTCCTTTTCAAGCTGCGTGAGCTGGTCGCAGTACTCGAGAATGTTCTGGGGCTTGTCCAATTGTGCCACTGCCCGCACGATGATCTCGGAGCCGTGCTGGATGACCTTGGAAAGTTGTAGCGCCCCCGGAGTGACCGCCGTAATTTTGTAAGTGATGAGACGGGCTGCGGCGCCATCAATGAGGTCGAGGACGTCGTCCAGCGCCGAGCAGAGCGCGTGAATGTCCTCGCGGTCGATGGGCGTGATAAAAGTTTTGTTGAGCTTGGTCATCAGTGCGTGGGTGAGCTGATCGCCCTTGTGCTCGACGAATTTGATTTCCGTCACATGCTTTTCGACGTCCTTAAAATTCTCGAACAGCGCCACCAGGATCAGCGCCGCCTCATGAATCAGTCCGGCTTGGTCGCGAAAAAGATCGTAAAATTTCTCCTCGCGCGGTATAAGTCTCACACAAGCTCCTTACAGGTAGGATGAATGGAGCGTCATTCTCCATCGAAACCGGCGGCGAACGCAAGTCCTAATTAAGTACAGTTCTAGCAACGACTTAGCTCTTGTGGGGGCGGGGCCTGGCACTGTCAGGCCGATTGTGGGGACAATTCGGCTTGGCCGGCTTTCGCTGTTGCTGTGGACCCTTAAAAGGTTAGTTGCCTACCCTCGGCGAGGCCAGAGTTGAACCGCCTGAGCCAGCTCGTGGTTCTCCGACTCCATAAAGAATTCAGTTTGCACAGAAAACTGGACGTCCGCCAGCACACCAAAACAAAAAGGGCGGGGAAGTGATCCCCGCCCTACATCACGTTCTTAGAACATTTCTTTTCGCGGAGGCCCTGAGCGGCTATTCCACCCAATTTTCGAGTCGCAGGCGTTCAATTCGGCTGAACTCCCGGGTGTTATTGGTGACCAGCGTCAAGCCGAGGCTCAGGGCGTGCGCGGCGATCAACAGGTCGTACGCGCCGATCAGAGAGCCTTTTCGTTCCAGTTCAGTGCGGAGCCGGCCGTAATGCCCGGCTGCGGCTCGATCAAGCGGCTGGGAAGGAATTAGCTGTTCCAACTGTTCGATGCGCGCGAAGTTTTCCCTGGGCTGCTGACTTTTCTGCGCGCCGTAAACGAGTTCGAGATAGGTGATGACCGACATTCCCACATCACCGGCCCGCAATCGTGCGAAGCGCGATAGCACATTGGGGGGCTTTCGCTTGGCGATGTAAATGCAGATGTTCGTGTCGAGCAGATAGCGCATTACAGCCCCGCGCGCTTATCGAGCCTGGGTTGGCGCCGCCCGCCCTTGAAGAAGTCCCTGGAGAGCCCTGAGAGGAGATTGAAGGCTAAGGCCAGGCTCTTCGGCATTTCGCGAAGAACAATTTCATCTCCGCGGCGCAGGATTTCAACTTGGCCGGAGCGAAGTCGGAACCTCTTCGGAATCCGCACCGCCTGGGAGTTTCCGCTTTGAAAGACTTTTGTGATGGCCATGCATTTAGTATACACGTGTTGTATATACGGCGCAAGCGATAAGAGGCTGCTGAAAAACCCTGGGGTTATGTCCTTCTGATCCCTCAGACCGGGGGAAGAATGCCGGCCCCGCAAGGCGGGGTGGAATCAAGCAAATACAGAGGTCCTTCGTCGTCCCCGTCAGCTGACGGACTCCTCAGGATGACAGTTCGAGAGGTTTCCTAGCACGCTCGTAAGGGCCGGACGAGCAAGCACACGGCCCAGAAAAGAGGAAGGGCGGGGAAGTGATCCCCGCCCACTGGCATTTCTTCCGGCTCTCAACAGTTAACTTTCAACTGTCTACTGTTCCTCAGTACATTCCCCCGCCCATGCCGCCGCCGGCAGGAGGCCCGGAGTGCTTATCTTCCTTTTCCGGGATCTCGCTGACCAGGGCTTCCGTCGTCAGCAACAGGGATGCGATGGAAGCGGCGTTCTGGAGCGCCGTGCGCGTGACCTTGGTGGGGTCAATCACGCCTGCGTCCACAAGGTCGCCGAAGGTTTCGGTCTGCGCGTTGAAGCCGAAGCTCGGGTTGCTGTTGGTCCGCACTTTCTCAGCGACCACCGCGCCTTCCCAGCCGGCGTTCACGGCGATCAAACGGAGCGGCTCTTCCAGCGCCCGCTTGACGATGTTGATGCCGATCTGCTCATCGCCCTCGGCCTTGAGTTTCTCAAGCGCAGGGATGCAACGGATCAGCGCCACACCGCCGCCGGGAACGATGCCTTCCTCGACAGCCGCCTTGGTGGCGTGCATGGCGTCCTCGACGCGAGCTTTCTTTTCCTTCATCTCGGTCTC
>CAYZVR010000075.1:0-6454 GCA_964481715.1 uncultured Acidobacteriota bacterium
CGCCCATCAACTGCAGCATGCGCGCGCCCGAGGCGTAGCTGATCATGGACATGGCCGGAATGGGCGAAAATCCCGCGATGCGGTCCGGGCCGTGCTTCTGGATCGTGTAAATACAGGAGGCGGCGATCAGCTCGAGGATGTCGTCCCAGTTCACACGGCGGAACCCGCCCTTGCCTCGCGCGCGTTGCCAGCGCGTCCGCGACTCGGGATTCTCGACGAGGGATTTCCATGCCTCGACGGGGTCGGGATGCTCGGTGCGCGCCTTCTTCCAGAGGTCGAGCAGCGCTCCGCGGGCGTAGGGATATTTCACGCGCAGCGGGCTGTACAGATACCAAGAGAATGAAATTCCGCGCTGGCAGCCGCGCGGTTCGTAGGGCGGGAGGCCGGCGTCGAGCGAAGGATAATCGAGCGCTTGCATCTCCCAGGTGACGATGCCGTCTTTGACGTAAATCTGCCAGCTGCAGCCGCCCGTGCAGTTGACGCCGTGGGTCGAGCGCACAATCTTGTCGTGCTGCCAGCGGTTCCGGTAAAACTCTTCCCAGCTCCGGAGCTTGGGTTTTGTCTCGTCCTTGATCCACGAGCCGTTGGATTTCATTCCGCACCTCGGTGGGTCGTGTGGCCGTAAACCAGCGTTCGCCGGACGCCACGGAACCGCTGCTTCCAAATACGGCTGAGAATAAAAAGGCCGAACACCGCGCCGCCCATGCCCATCATAAGAAAGTTCAAAGAATTGGGGGAGTCGTCGCTGCCGCCCTTCCGCGCCGAGTCTTCAAAGACAGCCAAGAGCGACATGATTTCTTCCGGCTGAAGCGGGTGAGTCCTAAAAATGGGCTGCATGGTTGGACTGGCGGGGTTGAGCAGCCACGAGCCGGTACCTCTGCGACCGCCCAGGCGTTCATAAACCAGCGTCAGATCGGGCCCGAGGCGGCCGCCGCCCAGGCCGCCGAGCCCTTTGAGCGTGTGGCATGAGACGCACGACGGCCCGTTCGAATTGAGCCGCTGGGTTCCCCTAAAAAGCGCACGGCCTCGCGCCCAATCCTCCTGCGTGAACGGCCGGTCACTGATGGGTGAACCCGCGAACTGCGACTTGGCCAGTTTCGACTCCGCCTCGATCATGTCGAGCAGGGCCTCTGCTTGCGCCGCGGTCATGCCGTTGATGGTCGGCATGACCACGCCGCGCGCTTCCTGCTGCAGCTTGAGGGCGTAGGAGTCGCCCGCATCGATCCTGGCCTTGGGGTTTTGAAGGAAGTCCGCCAGCCACGCGCGATCTTTTGCCTGGTTCACATTCTTGAGATCAGGTCCCGTCAGTCGCCCGCCGCCGATGGTGTGGCAACTCGTACAGTTCTGGCGGAAGAACCCGACGGCCTCCTGCATCTGGGCACGCGCAGAGAGTGCTGCGAGCAGGGCAACCGCGCACAGAGTTGCCGCCCTTATTGCGTTCCAGATGAGCTTAGGGGGCTGGCTGCGCAGATTTGTGTTCCGTTTCTTCCTGAGGGAGGCCTCGTGTCCGGTTGCGCTTTTTATCCATTTCTTCATCGGGGAGCCTCTCGCTCCGAATCTATCTCGTCAGCTATAAACGACTAATGGCTCACATTATCCGTTGAACGATTCGGAAGAATTCCAACGTCCGGATTATCGCTCTGGCTCGGGTCTTCGAGCCGGGCTTGGACAAGGGCAGCCACCGTGCTTTTTTCGAGTATCCGCTGGAGTTGCTCCCGAAGTTCAAGCCAGGATTCGTGCAGCGCACATTGCTTGGAGGGACGGCAGTCGCGGTTATCGAGGACGCAGCTCTCGAAGACGTCGTCGCCATCTACAGCGCGGACAATCGTTAACAGGCTGATCTCGGGTGGCGGCACGGCCAGCTCGTACCCTCCGCCGATACCTTTGAACGATCGCAAGAGGCGCTTCCGGCGCAATTGCAGGAGGACTTTGCCGAGAAACGAATTGGGTATCCCCTCATGGTCAGCAATCTCCTTCGTTCCCGTCACCTTGCCGGGCGGTTGCATGGCCAAGTAAACCAGTGCGCGAATCGCGTAAGTGCAGGGCCGTGAAAAGAGCACCGGATACCTCCAATAAAAGACTTCCCACTCTTCAAGTCTGATTTATGCCGGAGGCATGCCAGCGGTCAATCGCCCGAACGTCTCTGCTGACGTGACGTTTGTCACGTGAAGACTCGTGGAAGGAGGAGGAATGTCTTAGGTTCCCAAGGCGGTGCATGGTGCGGCTACGGCCACGGTGGAGGTGCCTCGGCATGAGTCATGGCAATCGATTTGGGATCAGCTGATTACAGCTCGCGGAACTACAATTACAGGGCGCCTTATGCCTTTTCCTCGCGCCGCGTGTCCAGCACCTCGCGCACTTTGTTTGCCAAGGCGCTCGGCGTGAAGGGCTTCTGGAGAAAATGAATTCCCGGATCCAGCACGCCGTGATGGACGATGGCGTTATCCGTGTACCCGGACATGTAGAGTACCTTCATGTCGCGCCGGAGCGAAGTGGTGAGATGTTCAGCGAGCTCGCGGCCGCTCATCCCTGGCATGATCACATCGGACAAGAGCAGATGAACCGGTCCCCGGTGCTGTTCAGCGACAGCGAGGGCGTCATCTCCGCTTCGCGCCTCCAAAACCCGGTAGCCTTTTGATTCGAGAATCTGCCGGGCCATCATCCGGAGCGCCGGCTCGTCTTCGACCAGCAGGATGGTTTCCGTGCCCCGGACCGGCTCGTTCCCCGGCGTCGGTTTCATGGACAATTTCTCTGTGGCCTCGTCAATCCTCGGCAAATAGACCTTGAACGTCGTACCTCGCCCCGGCTCGCTATACAACCAAATGTGGCCGCCGCTCTGTTTGACGATTCCGTGAACAGTCGCGAGCCCCAGCCCCGTTCCCTTGTCCTTCTCCTTAGTGGTGAAAAAGGGCTCAAAGACTTGAGCTTGAGTTGCGCTGTCCATGCCCATGCCCGTGTCGCTTACCGCCAGCATGACGTAGGAGCCCGGGGTGACGCCGACATGGCTGCGGCAGTAAACCTCGTCGAGCTCTCTATTGGCGATTTCAATCGTCAGCTTGCCGCCCTTAGGCATGGCGTCTCGGGCATTCACCGCCAGGTTCATGATGATCTGTTCGATCTGGCTCGGATCGGCTTTCACCCGTCCCGCCGCCGGCGTGGGAATCGAAACCAGATCGACGTCTTCTCCAATCAGCCGGCGCAGCATCCTATCCATGTTGGCCATGATGCCGTTCAAGTCCAGCTCCTGCGGCGCCAGCACTTGGCGGCGGCCGAAGGCCAGCAGTTGCCGCGTTAGCCCCGCAGCTCGTTCTCCCGCTTTCCGGATCTCCTCCAAGTTCCCTCGCTGAGGGTCGTCCGGGGGAAGCTTTCCGAGCAACAGATCGCTGTAGCCGTTGATAACCGTCAAAAGGTTGTTGAAGTCATGCGCCACTCCGCCTGCCAGGCGCCCGATCGCTTCCATCTTCTGCGACTGGATAAGCTGCATTTCGAGCTGTTTGCGCTCCGTTATGTCCTCGACGATCTGAAACCCGAATAGAGGGTCTCCCCTTTCTCCACGGATGACCGATGCCGTCAGGTTCCCCCACGCAACTTTCCCGGACTTTGTAAGAAAACGTTTTTCCATCTTGTAGGTCGGGATTTCGCCGCTGACCAGTCGCTGGACTTGTTTCATCTCATCCGCAACATCTTCGACGTGGGTGATTTCGGCAATGGCCAGCCCTATGAGGTCCGCCGAACCGTAGCCGAGCATTCGGCACAGGGCTTCATTGACATTGAGGAGGCGGAGGTTGACATCCACGAGCGCCATCCCCACGGGGCCTTCCTCGAAGACTTTTCGGAACCGTTCCTCGCTGAGCCGGAGGGATTCCTCCGCCTGTTCGCGTTCGGCGATTTCCGCCCGCAAGGCATGGGTCCTCTCCTCCACCTTCGTTTCCAACGTGTTGTAAAGGTGCGCTCGCTCCAGCGCCACAGCAATCTGGTTCCCGATTCCATAGAGCGTTTCCAGGTCGCCTTCTGCAAACATCCCCTGGTCTGGGCCGGCGAGGTTCATGACCCCGACCACTTGATCGCCGATCCAGAGAGGGACACTGGCATGATAGCGAAGGCCCAGCGTGTCGCCTGTAGCCCTCTGAAGCCGCTCGCACTCTAAGATATTGGTTACCCGGTCGAGGTCGCCCGCGAGGAGTTTGCGACGACAGAGACAATCCCCTTGAAATGCGTCCGGCGATTGGAGAGCCGGGGGCAGGCCACGGGCAGCCACAGGCCGAAAACCCGATTCGCCCTCGCGAAGAGAAATCCACCCTGCCTGGATACCCGGAAACTCCAGCGCCCGTTCCAGAGCGATCTCCAGGACTCTCTGCTCGTCGGTACATTCGTTGAGCGAAACAGCGATTCGGTGTAAGGCCCTCAGGGACTCATAGGAGCGGCTGAGCTCCCCTTGCTTGCCCTGCAGCTCCTCATTGATGTGGACCGCCTCCTCGTAGGTGGAGACCAGGAGGTCCAAAATCTGTTGCCGCTCTGAATTAATGAAGTACTTTTTTCCGGCGAAGCTAATCTCTACTCCAACTTGCATCTTCGTGGGCTCAGCCAAGCGGCGATTCGCCAGGACGTAGTTGATTCGCGAAAGGAGATATCGGCTCTCGTACGGTTTCCGCACGAAACCATCAGCACCGCACTCCAGCCCTCGGATGACGTCCTGAGGGCTGGAAAGCGTTGTCACCAGCACCACGGGAACGTCTTTCAGCTGTTCCGAGGACTTGATTTCTTTGCAGAGCGCGTAGCCATCCATCTCCGGCATCATGACGTCGGTGATGATCAGCGTCGGCTTGCGGGCCTGGGCGAGCGCCAGGGCCTTCCGGCCGTCCGATGCCGACGTCACCTGGTATTCGGCTTCTTCGAGCAAGTATTGCAATTGCGCCGCCTGGGTCGGGCTGTCTTCGGCGATCAGGATTTCGACCGAGTTGTTCAGCTTTCCTTTTGATGACATTCGACGTCCGCCTTTCGTCTTGGATCAGCCAGGCCGGCAAGTGCCCCGGCAATTTGTTCCGGCGGGAGCACGTAATCGGCGGCGCCCAGGCTAACAGCCACGCCCGGCATTCCGAAAACCACCGAACTCTCCTCGGTTTGCGCGATGGTCAGAGCGCCCTGATCCCTCAGGAGCTTCAATTCTTCGGCGCCGTCCCTGCCCATTCCGGTCAGCAACACGCCGGCGGCATTCCGTCCGTAAATCTCCGCCACGGAACGGAACAGGCAGGAGACGGAAGGGCGAAGGCCGTTCTCCGGATCGTCGAGCGTCAGCAGGATTTTCCCCGGGCGGTCCACTTTCATCTGGAATCCGTCGGGAGCGACGTAAACATGACCGGGGTGAATCCGCTCGCCTTTCGCGGGAAGATGAATCGGCATGGCGCAAGTCTGAGACAGCCACTCGACAAATCCGCCTATAAATCCCGCCGCCATGTGCTGCACGATCAGAACGGGGAACGGAAGATCCGCCGGAAGGCCGGAAAGGATGGTCTGCAAAACCTGCGGGCCACCCGTGGAAGCCCCCAGGGCGACGATCTGGATTTCTTCGCGTCGTTTCACGCCGGGTTCGGCTCGAAGTGGAGCGGAGGGCGCCAGCCTCTCGCGCCGGGCGCGCGACCAGCGCCGCACTACTTTAACTTCCGACATGAGCTTAACGGTTCGAACCAGCTCTTGAACGCTCATCTCATGCTCAGGATGATTGATGCCCAATGGCCTCGGTAACACGGTGAGGGCACCCGCCTCGAGAGCCTGAAATGTTGTTTGGACCTCGCGGGTATCCCAGCTCCCGCTCACGATGACAATGGGCGTCGGCTGCGCCTCCATGATCCGGCGCGTGGCCTCAAAGCCGTTCATGCGCGGCATGTTAATGTCCATGGTGATGACATCCGGCTTGAAACGCTCGACCGCTTCCAGGGCCTTTTCGCCGTCACCGGCGGTCCCGACCACTTGGACTTCAGGGTCCGAACTGAGGATGTGAGCGAGAAATTCGCGGATAACAGGCGAATCCTCAACCACCAGGACTCGAATCATCCGACGCTCCGTTCTGACGGCGTTCACTCCGCCACTTTTCTGTTCAGCCATGAACGCGCCAAGTCAGATTAATCTCTGGACGATTTCCAGCAAATTGCTCTGGTCGAAACTGCTTTTCACGATGTAGGCGCTTGCCCCCGCGTCGATTCCACGCTCTCGGTCCTCGCGAGATTCGAGCGCGGTCACCAGCACCACCGGCAATTCCGAGAATTTCTTGTCCGCGCGGATTTTCGCCGTCAGCCCGAATCCGTTCATCCTGGGCATATCCACGTCTGAGACGACCAGGTCAAACTCTTCGGTCTTCAAGGCGGTCAGGGCGTCCACGCCGTCAACAGCGGTTCGCACTCGGTAGCCGGCGGTCTCCAGAATGCCCTTGAGGAGCGAGCGAGCGGTGATGGAATCT
>CAYZVR010000075.1:6464-8964 GCA_964481715.1 uncultured Acidobacteriota bacterium
CAACCAGAATGGATTTCTGCCGGGCTGGAGCTTCCTCCGCACCGACTCCTGCGCGCACGGGCACGGCCCCGGCCCGCACCGCCGACTTCATCAGGTCCGCGACGCTGAGGATGAGGGCCACTTTCCCCGTCCCCAATACGGTGGCGCCGGCCAAATTGGGCGCGTTAGCGAGCTGCCTGCCGAGGCTCTTCACCAGGACTTCCTGCTCGTTCAGAATCTCATCCACCGCGAACGCCATGCGCTTTTCCGCCGACCTCAGCACGACCAGGGGGATCGCCACCCCGGAATCCCGGGCGACGGTCTGCCGCGGAAGTTCCAAGGCGTCTTCGAGGCGCGCCAGAGATACAGCTTGGCCGCCGAGCTGAACCGTCTCCCGGTTCTCCACGGTCTGGATCCCGGCTTGCTCGGTCCTCGCCACGCGTTCCACGCTGGCGGTGGGAAAAACAAAGAACTGCTCACCGGCGCGGACAAGAATCCCCCGAAACGTAGCGAGGGTAATAGGGAGGACCATGCGGAACGTCGTCCCCTGGCCCGGCAAGCTGTCGACCGAAACTTCACCTCCCACCTTCTCCACTTTTTCCCGGACGATGGCGAGACCCAGGCCGCGCCCG
Organism: uncultured Acidobacteriota bacterium; assembly: GCA_964481715.1. Lineage (GTDB taxonomy): Bacteria > Acidobacteriota > Terriglobia > UBA7540 > UBA7540 > JAHEKS01. Next base: position 7,076 of record CAYZVR010000075.1, read on the forward strand.
GAGATGTCCGTAAGAATGAGCTTTGTAGACACTCCGGAGTGAAAGACGAGGGAGGTAACTTCTCGCTCACCGAGCTTTTCCGCCTCGGACACGGAGACAACGCTCATTTTCACCGCTGCGGCCCGAACTTTCTCCACCGCAATGCCCGCCCCGTCGTCGGAAACCACCATTTCGACCTTGTCGCCGCTCTTCTGGCTGATGACAATCGTCAACGTCCCTTGGCGCGGTTTCTTTCGAGCCGCGCGCTCTTCGGGGCGTTCAATCCCGTGATCAACGCAGTTTCGGATGAGGTGGACGAGAGGATCCTTCATCTCCTCCAGAATTCGCTTGTCGATTTCAATCTCTCCGCCCCGAATCACCAGGTCGACTTCCTTTCCTTCCTCGCGCGAGAAATCGCGCACAAACTTCGGGAATACCTCCAAAATCGAAGAAAAAGGGAGCATCAGGGCCCGCTTCAAATCGTCCAGGAGGCGGCCCAACTTCCCCGCCAGTAGCCTGGAATCGTGTTCCGCCCGGGCTGCGGTCGAGGCGAGCCGGCCTTGGACTGATTTCATCAGGGCGCTGTCCTGCTCGAATAACTCGTGCCACTTCGCAAACTCCTTCGCCGCTTTCCCCAAACCTGGGAGGCCGTTTTCGCCTCGTCCCGGCCGCTGCATCCCGGGCGCTTCAAAGCCGGTTTGCGGCCACCGCTTCCTCCTCGCGGCGAGATCCGCGAGGATTTCCCGTAACTCCGCCGCGCGCTGGGCCATGGCCAGCTTGACGGAAAGCAATTCTTCCGTCTCCAGGAAGAGTGAGTCCAGTTTCGCAGCTGAAATCCTAATCGTGTCGCTGACCGCCGGTTTTTCGAAAGTGGAAGGCTGGACGGCCCGGAATGACGGCGACGGGCCGGTTTCTCCGCCCCCCTTTTTCGTCACCTCCGCGGGCGAAAGGACTTCCTCTGCGCCTTCTGGAGATCGAATCGTCTTGGAAGTTTGCAGGCCTTGTTGAGAGCCGTGTTCCGGCTGCGATGAAACGAGCAACCGGGCGAGCGCGTCCACATCCCGATGAAGCGTGTCGAAAAGCTCGGGAGTCAGAGTGACGTTCTGCCGTTTGAGCGCGGCAAAGGCGGTCTCGAGTGAATGGCAAATCGTTCCGATTTCCGTCTTGTTGACGGCGCGGGCTGCTCCCTTCAAACTGTGCACTTCGCGGAAGATGGTCTCGGCAATTTCCGTCCGCTTTTCGGGCTCGACGGCTTTCTCGAGAGCGATAAGGCCTGAAGACATCGCCCGGACGTGCTCCGCCGCCTCCACTCGAAAGGTCTCGAGCAGCTTCCGCCAGAACGCGTTGTTCTTCGTCTCCATGCTTCTTGAGCCGGTTTACACCCGGTAGATCTCTATCAACTGCTTGAGCTTCTGTCCCAGCTCGTGCAGGTTTCGCGCCGAGGTTTCCGCCTGCTTGGTGCTCGCCACGTTCTGGGTGCTCGCCAGCTTGATGTTTTCCATCGCCTGGGCGACTTGGTCCGTCCCCACCATCTGCTGTTGAGCGGAAGCGGCAATTTGCGTCGCCGCCTGCGCCGCCTCCGCTATGCTCTCCATCAGCAGCCGGATGGACTCATCCGTCTCCCGCGACTGTTTGACCCCCGCCTCCACCGCCTTCGTCCCCTGCTCAGTGGCCATCACGGAAGCCGCCGTCGCCTTCTGGATATCGCTCAGAATGGCCCGCACCTGCGCGGTGGCCTGCTTGGATTGTTCGGCCAGACTCTTGACCTCCTGGGCCACCACCGCGAACCCTTTCCCCTGTTCGCCCGCCTTGGCCGCTTCGGCCCCCGCGTTGTGGATCTCCGCCGCATCCGGTCCGCGCCTGGCCGCCTCCTCGGCCTGCTTGGCTTCGAGCGACTCCATCTTGAACGT
>CAYZVR010000075.1:8974-12828 GCA_964481715.1 uncultured Acidobacteriota bacterium
TTCCCCTGTTCGCCCGCCTTGGCCGCTTCGATGGCGGCATTCACCGCCAGCAGATTCGACTGCTCGGCCAGGTCGTTCACCGTGGCGATGATTTCCCCGATCGCCTGACTCTGTTCGCTCAGCTTGACGATGCTGGCGGCCACCGATTCCATCTGCTCCTGAATGCGCTGCATGCCCGCCAGGGTCTCCTCGACCGCCTTCTTCCCGGCTTGTGAGGCCTGAGTGGATTTCTGGGCGCTGTCCATGACGTATTTGGCTTTTTGGCTGGAGAGCTGGGCGGTCTGTTTGACTTCCTCGACGGTGGTGGTGGTTTCATTGACGGCCGCCGCCGTCTCCGAAGCTCCGGAAGCCACCTGAGTCGTCGACGCCAGTATTTCGCTCGAGGAGGACGCCAGCACGTTGACGCCCTCCATGATTTGCCGGTTCACCTCGCGGAGGCTTTCAACCATCTTTCGAAACGTTTGGGCAAGCACGCCCACTTCGTCGCCGCGATGGTTGGTGGGCATCGAGACGGTCAGGTCGCCGGAGGCCACGCGCTCGGCCACGCGCGAGATTTCGGCCAGCGGATTGGCGATCATTCGGCTCAGAAACAAAGTCAGCCCGATCCCGAGCGCGAGGGCGAGCACGCTGAGAATCGCGAACGAGCGAAGAGACTCACGAGCCGTCTTTTCGGCCTCTTCCACAGCTCTTCGCGCGCCTTCGATAGCTTGGTCGTCCATTTCTATGGCGATTTCCCTCATGTTTTGGTAGCGCTCGATTTGGACACCGAAGGCTGATTTTTGCGCCTCGTCCACCTTCCCCTGGTAGATCAACGGAATGATCTCCTGATCGCGCGTCTGTTCGTAAGCCGCCCGAAGGCGACTGAGTTCCTCGAGGGACTTCAGAAACTGAGGGTCATCAAAATTGCTTTCTCGGAGTTTCGTCACGATTTCGTCCATGGTTTGCGTCCGAGTCTTGATATCTTGAAGGCGCGTGTCCTGATCGGATCGCCGCGTAATCAACATCATCTCCATCAGATTCGACCGGACGCCGTTGATGTCGGAGCGCAGGAGGGTTACATTCAGCGCGTTGAAGAATTCTCTTGCGTACAACCGATGCTGGGACTCCCGCAATTGGCCGTTGGCGCGGTAGGCGATCCCGACGACTACCCCCAAAAGAACGAGCATCAGTCCAAACCCTGCAAAGAGTTTGGCGCGAGTGGAAAGGTTAATAAACCATCTCATCGGCCGCCTCCTTCGATTTCGATGCTTCTTATCTGTTCGCCCGGTTTGACTCCGCAAAGCTTGTTTTGGTCAGAATCTTTTCCGCGTCGAGAATCACCAGCCGATCCGGGGTCACGCCCCTCAGGTACTCTTCGCGAATGCCTGTCAGAGTCGGCAACGAGGGCTGAATTTCCCGGAGCGGAACCGTCCGCATCCCAAGAACCTGGTCCGCCAAAATCCCCAGCTCCCTTTCTCCGTCGTAAAGGACCATGACTTTGTTAAGCTCCGGCAGACCCTTTTCCGGCAGATCGAAGAATTTCTTGATGTCGATGACCGGCAGGATCCTCCCGCGGGCATTGAAGATCCCCAGGACAAAGGGAGGCATGGAGGGCAGAGGCGTCAGTTCCTGGAGCATATGCACTTCCCGGAGGTGTCGTAGCTCAAGGCCATATTTCTCGTGGGCCACAAGGAATTCCATAACCTCTAATGACTCTTCATGGCTCATCCGAACCGGCTCGCGGGCGAGCGCCGCCGCTCGCGCCTTCAGGATTCTCTTTTTTTCCTCGCCGGACGGATTGAATGTTTGCTCGATCACCGCCTGGGAGGCTGCCAGGCGGCGGTGCACCTCGTTCCAATCAACCGGAGCTTGAGTTGTTTGTTGGCGCTTCATTGAGCTTTCCTTCCATCACGAGCGGAGCGCAGCGCACTCAAAACCCGCTCTTGGCTCACCGCGGAGCGCTTCTCCCCGGGCTCCACAAGCCCGCGCTGCGCGGCGATGATTTCAATCAGCCTTCCCACCGTAATCCCTTCCGACTCCGGCAGAATCTCTTCCCGGGGGCGCCGGGCGAGGAGCGAGCGGGCGGTCGAGAAATATCTTGCAGCTGCTCCTGCCTCCCCTTGTTGCCGGGCAAGGTTCCCGAGCGCCAGATGACCCAGCACGAAGTCGGGGTCGAGATAGAGCGTCCGCTTCAGCGCCTGGACGGCTTGCGGGAGCGCGCCTTGCTCGAGCAAAATGTTGGCCTGGAGGTAGTGATAGCCGGCATTGAGTTTGTCTGCGATCAGGGCCTTTGCCGACCATTGGAGCGCCTCCTCGAGCCGCCCCTGGTTGGCATACGCCCGCGCCAGCAGGACAATCGCCTCGGGAGTTTTCGAAGTTTCGTCCGCGCCGCCTTGAAGGATTTCCACGGCTTCTGTGTAACGGCCTTTTTCATAAAGCTCATGGGCAGCTTCGTAGGAAGTCCGTCGGGGTGGTTGTACGGCCCGTTCCTCACCCTGGATGGTAGGGGGGGGCGCAGGGGGCTGGAAGAAAACCTCCTCGGTCTCAAGCCCGGCGCTGAAATTTGGAAGTGTTTGGGCGGCTGTCGAAGGCCCGGACTCGGGTTGCCATTGGGCGACCTGTCCCGTCCCGTCGGACTCCTTTTTGTAGAGAGTCGTGCCGGGAAAGTGAATTGGTCTGAATTGCGATAACAGATTAGTGGATGCCTCGCAGGGGCTGACAATCAGCCGACCACCCTCCACGAGGGAATGATAGAGCTTCCGCACCGTCTTTTGGGCCTGGTCGGACGCAAAGTACATCAAAACGTTCCGGCAAAAGATAATGTCCATCGCATTGGTGTTGTTGGAGAGAGAGGGATAAACGTCTTCCGCCAAATTCAAGTAAGAGAACTGGACCATCCTTTTGATTTCGGGCGAGACCTCGAACTGCCGGCCCTCCTTTCTGAAATTCACTTCCCTCAGGCGCTCCGGCGCGCCGCGGAACGACCAGTCCCCGTAAACACCCGCCGCAGCCTTATTAAGCGCGCGCGGATTAATGTCGGTGGCGAGGATCGTTATGGTCCAGTCCTCCACGCTGGCGATCGTCTGCCTGAGTAAAATGGCGATGGAATAAGCCTCTTCACCGCTTGCGCAGCCCGCGCTCCAGATTCGCAGGTGCTTTCCGGTTTCCCGCCTCGAATGAATTAACTCCGGGAGGATCTGCGTTTCGAGAACATCAAAGGCGCCCTTCTCTCGGAAGAAATAGGTCTCACCGACCGTGAGGTGGCTGGCCAGAACCTCGATTTGACGCTTGGAGAGCGGCGCCGACAGTAGCCCCGCGACGCAGGAGGGGGGATCTCGAAATCCCAGCTCGCGCGCCGCGGAACAGATTCCGCGCTCCATGTCCTTCCAGCGCTCGCGGGGGAAAGACAGGCCCACCTGTGCCGCCAGAAAAGCGCTCAATCGCTCCAAACTCTCTTCCCCAAAGCTTGAGACCATTGTCACGTTCCCGTTTCTCTCAGTGCGTCCCCCAGCATCCGTTCCTCATCCAGCGAGAGGAATTCGTCGAGGTCGTGGATCAGAATCAGCCCGTCGTCGAGTTTGGCCACGCCCTGGATGTATTCCAGGTCTGGAAGAACCACCTCCGTCGGGACGATTTCCCCCTCCGCGCGCTCGAGCAGGCCTTCCGTTCGGTCAACAAGAAGTGCCACGGACCGCTGCGCGGTACGGGCCACGATCAACTGGTCGCTCAGTTGGACTTCACGATCGGGCAGATGGAAGCGCCTGCGGACATTGACAACGGGAACCACCCGCCCTTCAAAATTAATAATGCCTAGAACAATTTCCGGCGCCTTCGGCAGGGGCGTGATTTCCACCGCCCGGACCGCTCGTTCGACC
>CAYZVR010000075.1:12838-13877 GCA_964481715.1 uncultured Acidobacteriota bacterium
CCGCGGAAAGCGGCAAACCGTACCGGATACCCTCCAGAGTGAAAACGAGGAATTGAAGGATTCCTTGTTTTCCTTGGTCAGGCATCTGAAGAATTTCTCCCGCGCGTCCGAACGCAGTGCGAGGTGATGCCATTTCTCCATGTCCCATCCCAGAAATCCTCTCAAGCAGGAATTCGCAACCCGCTCGTCCCTCTAACCATTGCCGTGCGTGAAGCGGCCATGGTTTGGCACCTCGCCGACACGGCGGCTACACGACTACACCTGATGGCTTTATCGGCAGCTGCGGTTAGAGGCTTGAGGCTGTTAGAGGGAGTTTTCCGTGCTTGACGCGATGGGAGTAATTTGGCATCGGGCCGAAGGCTTTCCTAGACTCGCTTTATCATCTATCGATATCGCTTGTAATGGGAATGGACTCACTCGTTATCTTTGGTCAAGAATCTTGATTTGCTGGCGCAGTATTCCCGCGGCCGGCGGATCTTGATACTGGCCGAGGGCCACCACCCGTTCGTAATACTTCCGGTTCCCGTACACGCCGATCCCACCTTCAGTGCAAGGCAGCGGTTTGGGCCTGGTGTAGTAACACTCGCTATTGTGGAGATTTAATAATACATTTTGTCGAGCTTCTTCCCGACTCTTAGGAAACGAACGATGGCACGAATGACTTACGCATCCGTCGGACTCTGTTGGCTGGTGCTGGCCTGCGCCGTGTGCGCCCACGCGGGGGAGGCAACAATGATGAACGAGCCGCCGCAAGCGCAACCGGAGCAAAAACCGCCGTCCGGTCTCGGGAAGCTGCTTGAGCAGATGAAATCCGAGGCCGACCAGGTGATCCTCAATTTTAAAACGAGATTGATGCTCGCCGACCGGCGCCACCGCCAGGGGATCTTTGAGCTTTTCGCGGTGATGCGGCCGCGCTTCGGGCCGGCCAACGCGCAATTGTTTAACGAGCGCGAGAAGAAACTCGTCGAGCTGGCGCAGGCACTCGGCGCCGAGGACCCCATGCCGCCCGATGTGGATGGGCACCGCTTAGATCGATACT
>CAYZVR010000076.1:0-13828 GCA_964481715.1 uncultured Acidobacteriota bacterium
GATGCTGGTGTTCCTCGGCATCCTGATCGTCGGCTATATCTGGCTGTGGAAACGCGGCGCGCTGGAGTGGATCTGAGCGCGCTGTCGCGCCACGCGTCGCCCATCGTACCGAGCACGGACCTACAGTTGACAGTGTGACAGTCCTTTTCCTCCCGCCTGGCAGATTGCAATTTCCCGATGGGCACAACTGACCTAATTGACATAGTATTTTTGGGGAATTTAAGAGGTCAATTTCCGCTCCAACGCATTGCCGCCCTTGCCAGCGCTTTTTGCCAGGTGATAGGATGGCTGCCTTCGCGAATCTTGACTGAGGTTGGTGGCAATGTCCTACTACAATGGTCTAAGCCTGGAAGGGAAAAAAGCCCTGGTCTTCGGCGGCACGAGCGGGCTGGGGAAGTCCATCGCGCTGGGTTTTGCCGAGGCCGGCGCTGACGTAGTTCCCGTCAGCCGTCGCCCCGAAGAGGTGGCGAAGACCGCGGCGGAGATTCGAGCTCTCGGGAAGCAGTCGCTCGAGCTCACTGCCGACGTGACCCGGCGTGAAGATATCCAGCGCGTGGTTGACCGGATGGTCGCGGAGATGGGGCGCATTGACATCCTGGTGAACTCCGCCGGGACGACCAAGCGCGCCCCCTCGCTCGAATTCGCGGACGATGATTGGGACCGGATCCTGGAGCTCAATCTCAAGGGCACCTGGCTAACTTGCCAAATTGTGGGCCGTGTGATGAAGGACCAGCAATATGGCCGCATTATCAATTTGGCTTCGATCGGGGCGTATCAGAGCTTACACGAGGCTACAGCCTATTGCGCGAGCAAAGGAGCCGTGGCGATGCTCACCCGGTGCCTGGGCGCGGAGTGGACGAAGTACAAGATCACGGTGAATGCCCTGGCCCCGGGCGTTTTCGAAACGCCGCTGAATCGCAGTCTGATTAATGAGCCCGCCCGCAAGGCGTCCATTCTGTCGCACACACCGATGAAGCGGTTCGGAGACCTGGAAGAGATCAAGGGCGCCGCGATCTTTCTTGCCTCCGACAGCGCCCGTTTCGTGACTGCGGAGATTATCTCCGTGGACGGGGGTTTCGTGGCCCAGGGCATCGGCCCTTAAGGACGGTCCTGGTCGTCCGGAGATTGTGCGGGGTCACTTCACAGTGTAAGTGCGAGGGGTAACAGCAAGCCGGGACACGCCACGTCCCGGTTTGCATGGAACACCAGCGGAACAGCCTTCGAGCTTCCTAATAAAATTTCCAGTCGGTAGTAAAGCGAACTCCGTTGCCGCGCAGCGGTCCGAGCGCCTGGGCCGTGTTGTAATAGGTGTAGCCCACACCAAGCGTCAAGTGGTCCGAGACGCGCAGCGTGAAAGCGGGATTCGCGTGTAGGCCACGCGTAATAGCGTTGCCTTGACCGGATTGCTGCACTCCGAATCCGCCCGCGATGTCATAGCCAACCGGCCCGACCAGCTTGCCGTAGATACGCCCCGTAGCCAGATGGCGCTGATAGAAACTCGGGTTGAAAAAGCCGAGGAAAATGTTCCGGCGTTTCCCGGCGAAGCCGTAGACGGTGCCGTCATATCCGGTGTCGAAAGAAAACCGCTCGGTGCTGATGAGATTCCAGATGAACTCGGCTTGCCCACGGTGACCCTGATCGTGGCACTCGGGGCCCATGAGCGTGCCGGTTGTGGAGAAGCACCCCGAGGCAAATTTCGCCGTCGAATAGTGCTCGAAGGAATAGTCGAGGTGCAGTTCCGCCCGCTTGGTGAAGAAGAAGTTTAGCCCTACGTTGGCGCTTTGTTCGATCAGGCCGAACTTTGCCGAGACGGGCGTATAGGCGAGCGGCGACCGCGAAAAGCCGAGGTCCACACTGAATTTCTTGCTCGGGGCGATCGACACACCCGCCTGTCCGATGACACTCGATGTCGCACTGATCACGGGGCCGGGCTGGCCGGGAAGGGTGGTCACTATGCCTGGGCCGAATTGCACGGCGCCCACGCCGCCGCGCACGGTCAGCTTGGGTGAAACGCGCGTGTTCTGGCGGTATAAGAACTGCGCGGGGGCTGCGGCGCCTGTGATCCCGGTAGGGATCTGATTGCCCTGGGGGTCCCGGAACGGTCCCGGAGGGGCGTCGGTGGGCATGGAGGTAAACGAAAAATAAGAATCGGTACGGTGGAACAGTGATAGTCCCACGGTCGCGCCATAGCTGAACATGCGCAGGTCTTCGTTGGGAAGGCCCTGCCGGGTTCCAAATTCACTGGGCGCTCCGATCTCACGAGTGTAGGAAACCGAAGTGTGGAGCGTTACAGCCGACTCCTGACGGACGCGCTGCTTCATGGCCTCAACTTCCAAATTTCCAGGACTGATCTGCGCGGCCTGGTTGAGCAGCTCCTTGGTTTTCCCTCGGTGGCCGCGCGCGTGTTCGACGTTGGCCAGGAGGAAAACCGCGTCAAAACTCTGTGGCCGCTGGTTTACGGCCGCCTCCGCGGTGGATTGCGCCTGAGGCATATCGCCCTGGTAGTAGGAAATTTGAGCCTTCCCCAGCAGTGCGTCGGGATCGTTGGGGTTTTGTTTAAGCAGTTGGTCATAATTCTTCAGCGATTCCTCCCGCCGTCCCTGCGCAAAGTCAAGCTGCGCGAGCGCCAGTCGCGCCTCTCGGTTATCCGGCTCTGCGGAGATCACTGAAGCGAGAACTTCACGCGCCGCCGGATAATTTTTCAACCGAAGTTCAAGTCTCGCCACCTGCATTTGCAAGCCGGTATTGGCCGGGTCTTTGGCAAGCAAACCCTGATAGATGGGGAGAGCTTCCGCGGGCCGGCCTGCCCACAAATAGACGCGGCCGAGATTCTCGGCTGAGGTCTTATCGTCCGGATGATTTTTGACGACCGACTCATAAAGGTGGATGGACTTGTCGTACTGGCCGTTCTGGCCGAACAGCCGAGCGAGTTCCTTTTGTGCGTCAAGGTCGTCGGGGTTTTTATCCAACACCCGTCCGTAGCCTTCGATCGCGTCGGGCAGGTTATTCGACTGGGACTGTGAGTAGGCCAGTCCCTTCATCGCCGAAACATCATCGGGGTAACTGGCCAGACGCTTCTGGTAATACACCACGAAGTCCTTGGGCGGCGAGCCCGGCGCAGGACGAATCTCGGCCCAGCGCGCCGACTCCTCGGCCCGCGCGATGTCTTCGAGGGCCTGAGTGTTTTGAGGATCGCTTGGCCGCTGGGCGGCGAGGCTTTCAAAGATCGCCCGCGCCTGAGAGAACTCTTCCGTCCAGTACAAGATGTACGCCTTGCCTTGCAGGGCGTCGTAGTTGTCGGGAGAGGTTTTCAAAACCTCATCATAACGGACCAGCGCTTCCTGATAATTGCCGGAAGAGGCGAGGCATTGCGCTAAGCCCTGGCTGGCGTCCTGGTTGCGCGGATTGACCTGCATCAGGTCCCGGAAGGCCTGAGTGGCTTCTGGTATTCGCCGCGTCCGAAAAAGGATTTGCGCCAGCTCAAAGAGCGCGTCCTCAGCCTTAGGCCGCGCCTCGAGGTACCGCTTGTAGCGTGCAATGGCCTCGGCATACTGCTGGCAGAGGGCGAGGGAGCGCGCGAGAGTCAACTCGATGGGGGCTTCGTCCGGGGAAATTTCGAGCGCCCGGCGGGCAAAGCCGATGCTTTCCGCGCAGCGGTTGGGAGTGGACGTGAGGGAAATAAGGACTTTGAGTGCGTCAAGGTCCTGAGGGTTTTTGCTCAGGCGGTCCCGATAGAGGGCTTCGACGCGGGCGACGTTTCCAGTCCGGCGAGCCTGCGCCAGATTCTTCTGCTCGATGGACGCCTGTGCGGCTTCCAGCCCGCGGGACACTTCGTCATCCTTCGGGTACCGCTGGTGGAGCTTTGAGAAGAGTGGCTCCGCCTCTTCAGCACGCCCCATCCAAAGCAGCACAAAGGCCTTCCCGGAAAGCGCCTCGCCGTTGGAGGGATTCAGGCGCAAGACGCGGTCGTATTGTGCGACGCTTTCTTCATACTGACCTTGCCAGGAAAGAATGCGTCCCATCCCGATCAAGGCCGGTGAGTAATTGGGATTGGAGGAAAGGGTCAAGCGGAACTGTTCCATCGCCTTGTTGTAGTCCTTCTGCTGGCCGTAAAGGATTCCCAGTTGAGCCCGCGCTGCAAGATCCCCGGGGCGCCGCTGGAGGTACACGTCGTACGCTGTTTCAGCGTCGGAGGGTCTGCCGGCATCCGAGTAGGCTTCAGCGGCCCTTCTCCAGGCCTCGGGTGGGGCCTCGGGACGGTCGGCGAGCTTCCGAAGGACAGCGGCTGCTTCGGCCGGCCTCCTCAAAGCCATGTAGCAGGTGGCAAGTTTGTCGGCGATGTCCCTGGAGTTCGGTTCAATTTCGTAGGCCCGCGCGTAATAGCGCGCTGCCTGTGCAAAGCCCGTGCGACCCATCGAGAAGTAGCAAAAGGCGAGATTTTGAAGCACATCCAGGTTGTTGGGATAAGAGGGCAAGACCTGCAGGTAAAACCTCCGCGCGCTCTCGTAGTCCCTCTGGGCGAAGGAAGTGTGCGCTGCCTGGAGGAGCTGCAGGGGTGATAGCTTGCCGCTGGGTCCAGCCGTACCCGTCTGCGCCGCGGCTGGCCGGGCGGCCAGGAAGAGAGCCGTCCCGCAAAGCGGGACCAGGACGGAGGCGGCTCCGGCGAAAAGCGCCCTCAAGATCTTCGTTAGGCCTTGGCGATGGTTGCTGTCCTTCATGGTGTAACCTCGACTTCCTTCGTAGCGATGCCGGCTGTGGGCTCGGTGCGGACGATGGTCCTCAACGGCCACTGGCCTGCCGGAGATAGGTCTGGGCTTCTTCGTTCGCCGGATTTATTTTCAGCACCCTTTGAAAGGTCTGGATGGCCGCCGCATTGTTCTGCAGGCGAAGGTAGGCCAATCCCTGGCCTACCATCGCGCTTTCTTCTTCCGGAAATTGTTCAAGGACGGCGATGAACTGCCTTTGCGCCATGACCGGCTGGTCGTCCCACAAATAGCAGTAGCCGAGCCCGTCGAGATTTCTGGGGTTCAGCGGATCAACGCTTAAGCCTTCGCGAAAGTCTTCCGCCGCCTCATTGATGAGGCCCAGGCGGTAATGCGACCAACCTCGCAGATAAGAGACATCGACGTCTTTCATTTTAATGGGCCCCAGCGTTTCGAGGACCTTGCCAAAATTGCCGTCCCTGAATGCCTTTTTGGCATCGTTGATCCGGTTCACCATGTCCCAGTATTGCTGGTTGGAACCGGTTGCCTGGAAATAACGTTCCGGAACGCCCGCCTTCACCAGCGCGTCCCGGACGTGAATCACGCGATGCTTCCCGAGATAACAATGGATGTAGGCCGGCGCGTCCAGGTGCCGCAGGAATTGGACCGCCTTTTGTTGTTGCTCGAGATAGTCGGGGAAGACCTTTTGCTCGAAAATACTGGCCATCGGAAAATCCCTGACGGTCATCCCGTACTTGGCAGCCACGACCTCTTCGCGCTCGATCAAAGACTTTTCGTAGGGCAGGCGCGGGTCAAGCAACGTCACGACATATTTTACACCGTTTTTCTTGAGCACTTTAAAGTCGTTCTCCTCAGGGTAAGGGCCGATGGTAATCATGGTGATGCGCTCAGGAAGGGCGGTCTGAGCCCAGTGAACGAAAATACTTCCGGGGTTCAGGAGAATTAGATAGCAAGCCCCTGCCCCCAGCACCAGCGCCAGCACGAGGGTTAAAATCAAAACGCGAGGCCGTTTGAGCTTTTCCAGAATTGAACTCAAGATCTGACGCATCGTTCATTTCCCAACCTGGGCTTCTTTGCCGGGGCGTTCAGGCGTGCGGTCGCTGCGATTGACGCGCTGGGCGGATCCTGGAGCGGAGGTTGAGGCCGCGGCGGGAGCCGCCGGCAAGGCCTGAATGGCCTTTCGTAAGATGACATACGAATCCTTGAGCCGCAAGCTGTACTCCGGAGTGGTCCAGCTCGGCCACCGATAGTATTGGTAACCCGCCGAGAGGGCAGTGGCCGGCCCCGTCATCCCTGGAAGGGCGTCCGCTATGGCGTGGCCCTGTTCCATGATGGGCCGCATGCGAGCGTTTTCGTTCGGCCGGTAGGAAAACACTGCCATCAGGAAATTGGGCGTTTCCGCCGTGATGACCGTTCCGTCTTTTTCAAGCCCTGCGAAAACGCGGTAGCCCGAAGGGTCCGTGACACCCAGAAGCCCCCAGGGAATTCTGATGTCGATGGTGTTGGTGCGCACGTTGGCGTGCCACTCGGCGAGGGAGTCGTAATCCGGCGAGGAGGGATCCAGAGTGCCGTAGCGAAGGATTCCCCGGTCATAGCGTTGCGGCGAAAAATACTTTCCGTCACGGCCGAAACGGCGCCGGTTCGGTTCGACAATCTGCGATTCAAATGTGCCGTTCTCCGTCAGCGAAGGTTTCCATCCTAGCTTGAGCCCCAGAACCGACTGCGACGGGATGCCTTCGACGGGGAACACCTGATAAGGATCATAGGATGACGCAATCCAGATGTGGCTGAATTCCGGCCCCGCAATCTGGATTGCATAGGTCATGCCCATGGGGAAGCGGACGGGAGCGATGAAGGGGAGATATAACAGGCCTGCCTTGTTCGGGAGCGTAGAAACCCCGATGAGGTAGTTCACGTTTTTCCAATCGACCTGGCCGTCGTTGTCGTTGTCGAGCTTGTCCACGACCACGCGCAGATACAAGTAGGCTTCGTCCGCATCGGCATATAGGGCCTTCAGGTCTCGCGCGGGGTCGTAATGGTCGCCGAGCGGCTGGAACACTTTCGACTGAACCTTCGAATAGAGGGGTGGTTTTTTCTCCCATTCAGATAGGTCGCCGCCCAGACGATGAAGGTCGCGGCGGCCAGACTGGGCGGCTACCAGGCCCGAATACTCGGCCGGATCCAGGGGGTTTTTCCAAATAGACTTGTTCTCCTTGGGCACCTCGAAGTTACGGACCAACCAGGTTTGCCGGAACCACTGGTCCAGCCACTCGAAGGCCATGCCGCCCGCCGCGCCCGCCTCGTAAATGTTACGGGTCAGGCGCGCCAGAATTTCGCCCTGCTGCTGTTCGGTCTTTCCGCCCTGGTCGAGTCCCGCGGGATTGAAATGCCCGATGCCGAGGCTGGAGGGAATCCCGTAATCGGTGATGACCAGTGGGATGCCCTGCTGCTGCGCCTTGAGGTCCTTGAGATAGCCAAAGAAAGGATTGCTCCCTTCGCTGTCACGGGTCGCCTGGTAGCGAGCGTCATGATTGAGAAAGTCGGGATAGAACGGGACCACACTGTAGGCGGCGAAGTAGCCCGCCTTCAAACGGTCGCGCGCGCGCAGGTGCGTCGGATCAACCGAAACACTGTCATCGTCGTCGTAAGGGGCATCCGGTGTTGGAACGTGCTCGCCCAAGCCGCGCCGGATGGAGACCTCTTCGAGGATGGTGCTTTCAGTCGGGTGGTGCAGCGGGTCGAGCGTAGGCCAGTTCAGGAAGGCCAATGGATGCTGCCAGTTGTATTTGGTCTCCTCGTATTCGGCGGCGTAATCGATCATCTGCGCCAGGAAAATTTCCGTAGCGCTTCCCGACGGCACTTCGACGTAGGTTCCCTGATAGCTCCTCAGGTCGGGATGGAACTGATTGTTGCCGGCGACTACGTGCGAAAGCCACTCTTTGCCAATGACGATTCCGGTCGCCCAATTCGAGACGTCGTTCGGGTATAAGCCGCCGCCGTGAGCGGGCGTGGCCGGCACGTCGCCCTGACCGTGCAGAACGTCAATGGCGTTGCTGATTTCCTTCTGACAGGCCATGTAATAATCGTGATTGAAGAAATCATCCTGCGGCGGATCGTCAAGGGTCACACCCTGCAACAGCCTAAGCGGGGTATGCCCCGCGGCGCGATTGTATTGATAGAGGGAGCGATAAAAGGCCGGGGGAAGGGTCGTGTACAAGCGAATGGTGTTGATGCCCAGCCCACTCATATCCTGAAACCACTTTTCGTAGAGCGCCGGATCGACGTTTGAGTCGGATGGGTAGTGGCCGGGAAGCGACGCCGTCAGACCCACGCCCGTCAGGTAAACCGGTTTCCAGGCGTTGTTGACCTGCCATTCGAATTGCTCGCCGTTGACGCGCGCGGGATAGGTCAGTTCAGGCGGGCGAACGATGGGCTGAAAGTTCAGGCTGATTTCGTTCACGTCTCCGGAAACGCTGAGGATTTGCTGCAAGTTCTGAATCGCGACCGTATTGTGGCTGTCCATCGCGAGCGCCAGTTGGAATTCGCGGGCCGCGTCTTGATTCCGGCCAACTTCGCGGTAGAGTGTCGCCCAGGCGACGTGAATGTCCGGATTATCCACTCCGTTATCCTTCAGAATTTTCAGAAACTGGGCCGCCGTTTCATATTTCTTGAGGGCGATTTCGGCGTAGGCATATCCGAGCAGGACATCGAGAACGCGGGGCGCCAGTTTATGGGACCGTTCGAAATACGGCTCCGCCTGCTTCGGATCGCCCTTTTTCAGATAGTCCCAGCCCATCAGGGTAAGAATCGCCGTGTTGTTTGGGTCGATGACGTAGGCAGAATTCAGGAGCTCCAAAGAACGGTCGTAGTTCTTGTTTCGGTATTGGGCCACCGCTTCGGTGTACAGCGGGCTGGTCTCCGGCTTGACGTAGAATTCCCACACGGCGACCAGCACGAAGATGACTATCAGCGAAGCGGTGATGCGGTTAAAGAGGCTTCGAATCATGAGTCAAGCCCTAATCGGATGCTCCCACGTGGACCACTTTCTCCCATTGACGGAATCCGGTGATGAATCGCATCAGGCCCTGAAAGCGGTAGAAAAGCACCAGTTGCCGATAACCGATGTTCTCGATGACCGCGAACACCAGCAGAGTCATCAGATCCCGGAATCCCGGATAGCGCCGGTACGTCAGCTCTTCAAGCAGCACCGCGCCGACGGAAAGAAAACTTCCGTAAACCAGGCCCAGCACGACGAACAGCACGAACAGCGTCGGCGGAACGATCCCCAGCAAAAGAGCAAGCGGGACCATGAAGTAACCCAGAAACTCGACGGCCGCCCCGAAGCCTTCAATATAGAGCTGGAAAGGATAACTGAGCATGCCGAGGGTGCCGTATTTCCGGTTGAAAAGCATTTCGGAATATTTCCAGAGCGTCTGGAACAAACCCATTTGCCAGCGGCGCCGCTGCTTGGAAAGATTGTTCAAGGTCGCGGGGCATTCGGTCCAGCAAACCGGGTCGGAGGTGAAGTTCATTTTGATCTTGCGCTTCTTGTGAATCGCCCAGTGGTGGATTTGGACGATCAGGTCCATATCCTCGGTGACCGTATCGTGTTTGAATCCTCCCGCGTCCAGGACGGTCTCGCGATGGAAGACCGCGAAGGCTCCGGAAACGATCAGCGTTCCGCCCAGCAGATTCCAGCCCGTGCGGCCGAATAGAAAGCTGCGCAGATACTCGACCACCTGGAAACGCTCGATACGACCCTGCGGGAGACCCACCTTCACGACCTGCCCGTCTTTCACCTCGCACCCGTTGAGGATGCGGACGATGCCACCGCTCGCCACGGTGTTAATCGGGGATCGAATGATGGGGCGCATCAACCGCAGCAGGGCATCCCGCTCGAGCAGGCAGTCCGAATCGAGCGTGCAAAAATACGGCGTCCGGCACGTGTTGATGCCCACGTTCAACGCGTCAGGCTTGCCGCCGTTGTCTTTGCTGATGACCAGCAGGTTGGGGATTCGAGGGTTCATGTAAAAGCCTCGAATCGGCCGGGTCGGGAGGCGTGGCCGGTAGATCAAATCCATCTGGGTCAAGCGAAACGCGTTGATCAGCCGCAGGAGGGTCTCGTCGGAGGAGCCGTCGTCCACAACCACGACTTCCAGGTTAGGGTAGTCGGTTTTCAAAATCGAGCCCACCGATTGCACGATAATTTCCTGCTCGTTCCAGGCGGGCATGATGATCGTTGCGGGAGGCGTGACGACCGATTCCCGGAGTTCGTCGAGGCCCTGGTAGGTCAGCCGGCGATTGTGGAGCCAGACGGAAATGAGCGAGAGGATCATCAGAAACGTGTAGATTCCGTTGCCGATAAAGAAATAGGCAACGATCAGCACGTTGAACATGTTCATGATGTGGTAAAAAGTCTGCCGCCAGTCCATCGTCTTATCCTCCCTCCTCCTGGGCCGTCGCGGTGATAATAGACGCCGCCAGGGTCCGGATATCCTCGTCGGGTTCGATGGTGATGAGCTTTCTCACCCAACCCCGGATTTTGGGGTCGGCTACGCGCCCGAAATCCAACAGAAATTTCTTTCGCAGATTGCGATCCGAGCTGGAGATAAGTGTCGCCACCAGGTAGCTGGTCTTTCCCATTTCGGTGAGCTGGCCGAACACCCGGGCCTCCCGGTCGCTCCCACTGGCTGCGTATTGAGCCAGCAGCGCAGGAATCAAGCCGGCGCGCTGCATTTGGTCCGCGATCTGCTCGCGGCTGTATCGATCCTGGGTCTGCAACATGTGGTCGGAAAGGTGATCCACCCCCGCGCGGCCGAACACCAGCAAGGTTTGCGCAGCGGCTTCCCGAACCAGCCAGTGAGAGTCGGTGAGGCGGCGCGCGAGCGCCTCCGCTTGAGAGAGGAACTTGCGCTTGGCGAGCGAGCGGACCGTGTGGAGACGGACGAACCACTGAGGATCGTCGAGCAAGGTCAGAAGGACAGGGGTGGCGCGAACGTCGGCTAGAAAGGAGATGATCGGGGCGGACCGTGCTCGGACGTCCGGGTTGTCATCAAAGCAGCAGTGAGTGAGAAGGATGTCGCCGAGTTCCGGACCGAAAATGCTCGCGTCCAGCACAAAGTCTTCGTCCAGTGCCCCCTCGCGCTCCGCCATTTCGCGGATGATATCCACCGTCAGGAACCGAAGGCGCGGGTTTGCGTGCTGCAACGACGGCACGAGCCTCTGGGCTTCTCGAAGCGGAAAACTCACCAGCGCCGTCTTGATCGAGCGTAGTGAAAGATGACTCGTGGACCCCAGGAGGATGGCGTGGAGGCGGTCCAGAAGCGCCGGAAAACTTTCCGGTTCCCCGATGGCGGCCAGCGAGCGCGCAGCCACCGATTCCACGTCCGCGTGCGGGTCGTTCAGGGCTTTGACGAGCAGCGGCCAGCTTGGCTGGTGGCGGATCGCGCCCAGGCTTTCGGCGGCCTTGGCGCGGAGCAGGAAGTTCAGGCGCCCGACGCGGTGGAGAAGGCCTTCCGGGCGCGCCAGCGTGTCCCGCAACGTGGCCACATCGACGCGGCCGCTGAGCTGGCTCTGCCAGTTTTGGACCAGGCCCAGGTCTTCACACAATTGGCGCAAGATCGGAATCTGAGCCGCGCTGGGAGTTTTTTCAAAAAAGAGTTGGTCGAGAAAATACAGGCGATCGAGTCCGGAAATTCCTTTGAGAGCTTCGAGGCCTCTTTCGTATTCAATCTTGCGGTTCAAAGTAGCCGCCACGACCGGGCTATAGCGCTGGCGCAGGTCGTCGAGGCGCTCGAAAAATCTTTCGCGTCGTTGCCGCCGGCCTATCGCCAGGGCCACCAGCGCACCGGTGCCGAGCAAGACCATCATCACGATGGTTAGAACAACTTCGGTGATGTGCTCGATTAGAAACGGCATGAAAAGTCAGCCTGGGTTGTTGCTTGCCGCTTCGCCCATATTCCCTTGCCCGCGCGGCGGACTGACAGGTTTCCGCGCACACCCACAGGGCGTAATGTTGGGTTCAGGTAATGAGCTGGCGCTGCAAATTCGTTAAAGCCGGAATTGACTTAAGCCACCCTAATTATCGGTGAAGGTCCCGCCCACTTGGAGGGGGACTATCCCGAAAGCTGCTGATTCTATACCTTTCATCAAGGAGTAGCTACTTTTAACTTCAAAAAATCTTGGCTGCGCACCCCAACCCGCGTGTCGGCCCGGCTACGGCCCATCCTTGCAAACTGCCCTTGAAAAAGCTCTTAGTCGGTCTTCTCGGCTGATCGGCAGGTGAGTCTTACTGGCTACTCGGGACGCCATCCGGGGGGTGAGAACGGTCCACAGGCAGTCCCGCTTTTTCCCAGGCTTTCAAGCCGTCGCGATAAACCTTAATTCGTTCCGGCGAAAACCCGTGGGCCAGAAGGAATCGTCCGGCAGCGCGTCCTGCGGCACAAATTTCTTCCGGGTTGGCCAAACTTCCGCCTTCGTAAAGGACGATGTTTTGTTGCTTGGGCAGCCTTGTCCAGCGCTTTTCGAATTCATCCACAGGCAGGTTAACAGCCCTGGGAATGCGCGCCTCCCGGAATTCACGCATCGTCCGGACGTCCACGAAGAGAGCCTTTGAGTCGTTTTGAAACAAGCGGCGCGCTTCCGTTGTGTCGATCAGGCCGGGTTGCCGCTGACTGGCCTCGTTCTCGCTGCAAGCGGCCAGCGATCCGGCTTGAGAGAAAACGCCCGACCCGCCATCACCGAGAAGGCCCGATGCGGCTGCCGAAGCCGAACTCGGAGGCTGACCCTTGGATGGCTGCGGACTCGAGGATTTCGATAGGCCGGCATTCGCCGTGCCGACTGGGTTTGCGGTCTCGTCCGTCAAAGCAACGCCATGGAGAGACAAGGCCTGGTCCAGGACTTGCGAAAATTTTGCGTAGTCGAGTCCGCCAGGGAATCGCTGCTCGTCCACAAAGAAAGTCGGCGTGCGGTCTACCGCCACGGCGCGAGCGTCCTCGGCGTCGCGCGCGACGCGCGGCGCCATGGCGCCGCTCGAAAGGCACTGGTCGAAGCGGCTCGTGTCGAGGCCCAATTCGGCCGCATAGTGTTTGAGCGCGGGTGTCGTCAGGTCGTTCTGATCGTCGTAAAACTTTTCAAACGCTTCCCAGAATTTTCCCTGCTCGGCGGCACATTCGCTGGCCTCCGCCGCCTTCTCAGCGAACGCATGCAAGTGTGTGAGGGGATAGTGGCGAAAGACGAATCGAACCCTGCCCTTGTATTCTTCCCTTATTTTTCGCGCCGTCTTTTCAGCCGTCCCGCAATACGGACACTGGAAGTCGCCGAATTCGACGACAGTCACCGGTGAATTGAGATTTCCAAGCGCATGGCTGTCGGGACGGACCAAGTGCTCTCGTAAAACTTCCGGCGTCACATTGGGCGGGGGAGGAACTTCTTCGGTGCGCGCGAGCAGTTTGAAGGCCGGCACGCTCAGGATGATTGCCACCGCCACAAGGGCCAAGTATCTCCGCAAAGGTCCAAGCGTCGCGGCACCTTCCGGACGCGCTGAAGGCCGATAGACTTCGAGCAGTGCAAGCAGGAAGATAAGAGTTGCTGCCACGGCCGACACCACGCACCAAACACACCAGGCATGGAGAACGAAGGCTTCGATGCCCGTGAAATAGAGTGAGCCAAGAAACCCACCGCCCGCGACCATCGCCATTGCGAATTTGACGTAAGGGAATGCTTTTTCATTAGCCAGGGCTTCGGCGAAGACGAGCGCCGTGAGGGTGGAGTACAAGGCAACGCCAAAAACCGGCACGGGCACTCCCCACAGGGATGAATAGGAGCTGGCGCGCGCCACGTCACAGCCGGTGCCGAGGCACGCCATAGAATGAGCAGGCGAGGTGTACACCCACCAGAGGAAGCCGGAATCGAAAAGCCCAATAAGACTTAGGGCCAAGAAGAGCAATTTCCGCATCGGGGTCTATTGTACAACGCCCGGGCCTCGAGCGGAAACCCCAGTTGGCAACCGAGGACGAAGACTTTTCCGGCTTGGGGAAGGTCTCGCATTGACAGGCCGAAAAATGCAGCGTACCCTAAGCCGGAAAAGTCTTCGTCCTCGGTTG
>CAYZVR010000077.1:0-13773 GCA_964481715.1 uncultured Acidobacteriota bacterium
CAACTGACTCTTAATCAGTAGGTTGAGGGTTCGATTCCCCCACGGCTCACCATTCCCCTGGTGTTCGGCTTTTCACAGGAATTCTCTTTCGTGTGATATCGTAATGTCGGCTAAGCAGGAAGTACCCGGTCTGAAACGCGACGATCTTTCAGGGCAAGGGTGAAAGACGAAATTTCCAGGCATCATGGAAATAATTTTGAAGTGGATGTCTCATGAAACTGATTCCGCGCAGGGCCATCCTTAGGGCCTGTGCTACTTTTGGAGCTGTAAAAACCATTGAGAAGTCGTCTCTGCTTCAGGCGTTTTCTTTGGCATCGAGGAGTGACTCAAAAATGACGGCGCGGAAAAGTCACGTCGTCGTAGTGGGCGCAGGGGCGTTCGGGGGTTGGACGGCGCTCACTCTGCGTCGTCGCGGCGCGCGCGTAACACTCGTGGATGCTTGGGGTCCGGGAAATTCGCGCGCCAGCTCGGGCGGCGAGACGCGCATCATTCGCGGCACGTACGGACCGGATGGAATATATACGCGACTGGTGGCGCGTGCGCTCAGGTTGTGGAAGGAAAACGAAGCGCGCTGGAATCTCAAGCTCTATCATCCCACGGGCATGCTTTGGATGGCCGGCGGCGACGAGCGCTTCGAAAAAGCCGCGTTGCCTCACCTGCGAGACGCGGGGCTGCAATATGAAGAACTGACCATGGCGGAGGCCGCCAAGCGCTACCCTCAAATCAATTTCGAGGGCGTGAAGTGGGCCATTTTCGAAAAGGACGCCGGATATTTGACGGCGCGGCGCGCCTGCGAAGCCGTTCTCGCCGGGTTTCTGGCCGAGGGCGGGGAATACCGCGAGCTCGCGGTGGAATCCGCCGCAATCGAAAATGGCGAGATGCGCGGAGTCCGCCTCAACGACGGTTCAACGCTCAGCGCGGACGCCTACGTTTTCGCCTGCGGACCATGGCTCGGAAAACTCTTCCCCGAAGTTCTCGGAGGCCGCATCACGCCGACGAGGCAGGAAGTTTACTTTTTTGGACCGGCGGGGGGCGACGCGCGCTTCTTCGAAGGCGGCATACCGGCCTGGATTGACAACGGCGCACGGCTCTTCTACGGCATACCCGGAAATGAGTGGCGCGGCTTCAAGCTGGCTGACGACACGCGCGGGCCGGAATTCGATCCGACGACGGGCGAGCGCGTGCCCACTCCTGAAGGCATCGAGGCGGCGCGCAAATATATGGCGTTTCGTTTCCCAGCACTCAAAGACGCGCCGCTGAGTGAGTCGCGCGTGTGCCAGTACGAGCAGTCTCCCGACGGTCAATTTATTATTGACCGGCATCCTCAGGCTGCGAATGCTTGGCTGGCGGGTGGCGGGTCCGGCCACGGCTTCAAACACGGGCCGGCGATAGGTGAGATGATCAGCGAATTGGTATTGGGGGAAAAATCTGCGGATCCCTTCTTTTCGCTGTCAAGATTTTCGAAGTCTTAGTTGCGCCTCGCGGTCAAAACTCTTTTCCCATCGACAACAAAACCTTGTAGCGAACTTTGCCGAGATGCTTGTTCAGCAGATGGTTGCGGTCGAGAAAAGAAAAGACCGGCGGGCGTCGAACTCCGTATTTCCGCAGTGCTTTGGCGATGCGCGCGTCTCGCTTCGTCAGGGGCAAGCCCTCGAGAAGTGTTTCCACGGCATCCTGCCTTTTGCCTTGTAACCGGTAAACTTCCGCCAGGTTCATGTAGAGCTCCGGCTGTGTGCGCTTCATGCGCACAGCCGAGTAGCACAAGTCTTCAGCGTCCTGCCACTTTTGCTGAGCCGCGGCCATCGCCAGGCCGAGATAGGAAATGTAAAAGGGATTCTTATCGTCTAGCTCAACCGCCTTGTTAAAGTGCGCGAGGGCTTTCGAGGCGTACTGGTTGTTGAGCTGGGACAGCCCCGCTTTGAACTCGGTAATGGCCTCTTCCTGATCCATGATTTTTCCTCTTTGGGAGCACGGTTCGAAAGTAGCTGGGCCGCGCTCCAATAAGATGACCTTTCTCCCTGGTTTTCAATCAGGGATACCGAAGTCTCTTTTGCCGACAGGGCCCCGTCATCCGGGGGATCGGATTTGCTTGTTTCGTAGGAATACTGCCCTGCGCCGGCGAAGGTGTCAAGGCCATGCCTCTTCACATCAGCCTGAAAGGATTGGTTGAGGTTCGCCCATCGTAAGCAAAACGGGTCCAGGGTCTTTACAGTTTTCTGATTGACAATTTGAGTTTCTCATCTATTCTGCCTGGAATTCCTACATGGGTTGTAACCTCATGGTCGGACAGCAAACTAATCGCTGCCGCGTGAATGATGGGAAGAGGAGATAGCAGACATGAGAAAAGCGTCCAACCGTTTTACCTTGTCCCTGCTGATCGCCATTGCGATGCTGCCCACGGCCCTTGCCATTCCCCAGGGTGGCCAGGACTTCAGCAAGGTTCAAATCAAAGTCACAAAGGTTTCCGGCAACGTGTACATGCTGGAAGGCGCCGGGGGAAACATCGGGGCCTCAGTCGGCGAAGACGGAATCGTCATCGTGGATGACCAGTTTGCTCCTCTGGCTGACAAAATTCGCGAAGCCCTGCATGGCATCGGGGTGACGGACAAGCCGGTGCGCTTTGTGATCAACACCCATTATCACGGGGACCATAGCGGAGGAAACCTGCCTTTCAGCGAAACCTCCACCATCATCGCGCAGGACAACGTTCGCAAGCGCCTGGAAGCCGGCGGCACGTCCGGCATTGGTGGCTCGCTTCGTATGGAGAACCAGCCCGCGCCCAAAGGGGCTCTGCCCATCATTACTTTCGGAAGCGACCTCACGGTCCACCTCAATGGTGAAGATATTCGCGCCCTGCATTTTCCTTCCGGCCACACCGACGGAGATTCCATCATCTTCTTCCCCAAGGCCAACGTAGTCCACATGGGAGACGACTTCGTCCGGTACGGATTTCCCTTCATTGACATCGACAGCGGCGGCAGCGTGCAAGGAATGATCGCCGCAATCGAGAAAGTCATTCCGCAACTTCCTGCGGACGTTAAAGTCATTCCCGGCCACGGAGTTCTCTCGAATCTCGACGACGTCCGCGCGTATCTCAAGATGCTCATGGATACGACCGCGGTGGTTCAGAAGGCACTCGATCAGGGGAAAACGCTGGATCAGATGAAGAAGGAAAAAATCCTTGATCCCTGGAAACAATTTTCCGGCAGCTTTATTTCAGAGGAGGCTTTTGTCGAAACCCTTCACAACTCGCTGACCGGCCGCGCCAACCACAAATTCATGCAACACAACTGAGTGCCGATTCGGCGTTAGGGGAACAGGAAGCAGATACGCTTTCTGAATTCAAGCCGCGCGGTGTTTAATGCGCTGGAGGGCGGGCTTGTCCTCGTACGCCAGCCTCGTGCAGGATCCTGACGATTTCGGCTTGGTTCACGGCGAGCGCGGCGCTCAGGGCTGTGCCGCCGCGATTATCCTGGGCATTCGGATCGGCTCCAGCCGCGAGCAGGGCGCGAACGGTTTCGGTGTGGCCACGCGCGGCGGCGCTCATCAGGGCGGTGCCGCCGAAATTGTTTTTGGCATTGACGTCGGCGCCCGCCTTGATCAGTGACTGCACGATTTCCGTCTCTCCGTTTTTGGCCGCCGCCAGCAACGCGGTGACCCCGTTATTGTCCCGAGTGTTGACGTTTGCCCCGGCCCGCAGAAGCGTCTCGAGGATTTCCGTCCGGCCATTGTCGGCCGCGACCAGCAAAGCCCACGTCCCATCACGGGGATCGTGGGCATCCGGTTTAATGCCCGATTCGAGGGCGGAGCGCACTGCGGCGATCTCCCCGTCGCGAGCCGCACCGATCAATGCGCTCGGTCCTTTGGCGAATTCACTCTGATCGGCGCGCGTGAATGCATGGAAGCTATTGGCCGGGTCCCCACTTAAAATCCAGAGAGCGAGAAGCGGCGCCAACAGGAACGACCACACGGTGTTGAGCGAATCCAGTGCTCGTGCAGGATAGGTCCGCCGCTGTCTTTGCCAAAGGATGATGGTTGAGACTGCCAGGAGAGTGGCGGGTCCGGCAAGAATCAAGGAAAAGAAAGCGCAGAATAAAATCAGCCCGCCGCGCGTCGAGCCGGTCGGGTCGGGAACGGCCGGCCCCCCGAGAACCGAAAAGAGAAGGTAAAACAACAGCGAGCCTGCGACCCAAAGGGCCACGTGCGCCGCGATGCCGAGGGCCGTGCCTTGCAGCATCTGGCGCGTCCACCCGTGCGAGCCTTGCTTCGACTGAAACGCCACGCCGTCCCAGATGATGAGGGCCAGGGCCAGTGCGGGGAAAAGCACGGCGGGCCACGGTCCCAAAGCGTTTTCGATGTCCGCGAAGAAAACTTCCACCGGTGGGAGGGGCGGAAGATAAACCATCCTTGGCGAAAAGAGAAACTTGGCCCACAACCAGAAACAGGCGGCAAATCCGGCAAGGAACCGCGCGACGCTCGGCCATGAGGACTGCGGAAAAACGGCGGTACGCTCCGGAGAAGGTGCCATGAGCGAGCGGCTCCACGAAACAAATTCGCGGTGACATTTCGAGCGCTGTGCCCCAGCCTAACACTCAAGGGCCACCACGACAAGCGCCGGTCTGCATTCAAAATCGCAGCGGCTTAATGATATTCTAAATAAGGTCAAGCTTATTCAGGACGTCGTGTCCCTGGAGCCGCGTGAGCTTCGGAGGACTGCGGGACCGAGGAAGGAGAGGCTGCCATGAAATTTCTCAATCTGGATTTTACGCGCATCGCCCACGACACTTTTCGAATTGCCGGCTCGAAAGTCATTTATACCGACCCTTTCAAAGTGACGAAACGCGACCAAGCCGACATCGTTCTTTTGAGTCACGAACACTTCGACCACCTGAGCCTGGAAGATCTGGAGAAAGTGATCTCGCCGGGGACAACCATTGTGGCGAGTCCGCTGTGCAAAGACAGCCTGAAAAAGGTTCGAGTCAAGGAAATGCGGTTTCTTGATCCGGGAGGGAAATTTACGGTCGGGACACCGCAAAGCGGAGAAGTCGCGATCGAAGCCGTCCCGGCGTACAACCTCAATAAGTTTCGCGAACCCGGGAAGGTGTTTCACCCCAAAGGCGAGAAGCGGCTGGGCTTCGTTTTCAGGATGGATGGCACCACGGTTTACTTCGCGGGAGACGCAGATTTCATTCCTGAAATGAAGTCCATCCGGTGTGACATCGCGCTGCTGCCGGTTTCTGGAACTTACGTGATGAGCCCGGAAGAGGCTGCGGAAGCAGCGGCGGCGGTGAATCCCAAAATCGCCGTGCCCATGCACTACGGCGCCATCGTCGGGAGCGAGGATGACGCCAAGAGGTTCAAGTCGCTGGTGAAAAACTGTACGGTGGAAATAATTTAGCACTGGCCCGAGGAGACGGTAAGAATGCCAATTGAGCGGAGTTTCCGCGGATTTTTCTTCTGGGGCTGCCGGCTGGGCTCGTGTCTACTGGTGGTCCTGCTCGGGCTTTTCCTAGTTCCCGCATTCTTCTCATCCGGGGTTGCCGACAAGTTGCACCCTGTCTTAGGAATGCCACTGTTCTTGTGCCTCCTGGTCGTGTCCGTCGGCCTCGTCGCGGGTGGAATTTACCTCGTTGTCCGGCGGATTAAAGGGCTCATCGCAAAATAAAAATGGCGACGGGGGCTCTGCGGTTGTCCGGTCGTACAAAAGACTGGTAGGGTCCGGAAATGAGCAAGTACACTGCCCTCGGTCGTTGGCTTAAATCTCAGACGAGAATTAACGTCACAACAACCTTCAACCAAATTGAGAGGGTCATCGGATCCAAGCTTCCAGCGTCCGCGCGGACCCATCGACCCTGGTGGGGCAATGAGGTAGCAGGCCGGCACGTGCAGTGCGTTGCGTGGCGCGCTGCAGGCTGGTCGGTGAGCGCCGCAGATCTGGAAAGCGAGACCGTCACGTTTTCGAAGCAGACTTGAACGAGGCATGGGTCGCACGCATGTCTTAAAAACCCGCGAGGAAAGGCTCCTCCCAGCCAGTGCCGCACGAATTCCAATTTGGTTCGCTGCAGTCTAATGCACGGCTGCCCAAGCCAGGCCGTCAGCCCCCCGGCCGACGTCAATGTACTTCGAGACCTTCCAAGTTTTGAGATCAATGACGGCAATCTTACGGCTTTGGTCGCAGGAGACGTATGCCACAGCGTCGTCCGGCCGCACCAGGACTTCCTGCGGAGCCGGCAGCACGTCAATCGTGCGCGCTACCTTCATGGTTTGGAGGTCCACGACGCCCACCTTGTTGATGTTGATGAGGCAAACGAGCAGCCATCGGCCGTCGAGCGTGGGAGCCGTGCCGTAGCCGATCCCGCCTTGCGGGATGCGAACCCAGGTTTTGATTTTGTTGGTGGCTGTGTCGATCACAGCGAGTCGCGGCTGGGTCTGGTCGGAAGTGAAGGCGTAACGGTCGTCAACAGAAAGCGAGATGCGCTGGGTCTGGCCCGAAATGGGAATCACCGCCAGGGTTTTGCGCGCCGCAAGGTCCAGAGCCGACACCGTGCCCGGGCCGACGTTTGCCGTGTATCCGCGGCGGCCGTCGCGGGTGATGGCCAGCATATGCGCCTCGGGCTGGTCGGTGGGAACCCGCGAGACGATCTTATGCGTTTTCGGGTCAATGATATTCACGGCGTTTTCGAGCTCGCTCGTTACGTAGAGCATGCCGTCTTTGGGGCCAAACAACGCGCAGTGCGGCCGCGCGGGCCTGCCCAGATCAATGGTCGCCACGCGGCGGCGGGATGCGAGGTCTATCACATCAATCGTCGTGCCGTCGGAGCCGGGTTTTCCCACGCCGGAGTTACCGAAAATCGGCGCATAGGCTGTCCGGCCGTCAGGTGACGCAATCAGCTCGTGTGCGGTAAAGCCGCTTTCCTTGATCGTTTCAATCTCGCGGCCCGCTTCCGGGTCAACGATGGATATGGATTGATCGCCTTTGTTTGCGACCAGCAACAGGCCGCGCGAGGGCGCGCTCGGGGGCACAGGAGCGGCAATCAGCGGTAGAAAAGCCGCAGCACTCACTAAAAGTCCCAAGAGAGCGAATCGGTTGATCATTGGAATTTCCTTTCGTGCGCCAGCCGACATTTTCAGGGCGTCAGTTCTTTGGCCTTGCATTGCGAGCAGGGACAGAGCTCTCGAAGGTACGGAAAAGAATATATCCCGCTCGAATGCCCGTCGTTCCAAAAAATCTGGAGCGCGTAGCGCCCGACGAGTTCAGCGCGGTCGGGCCTCAATGGTTTTGTTCCGAACATGGGAAGCGCCGGGGCGTCGGCGTTGCCCGCCGGCTCAATTTCAGTGCAGCTCGCGCAAGGGCAACGGTCGCGCAAGAAGCGATAAGGATAGGCGCTCGCGTGGCCGTCCGACCACTCGACAGTGAGGGTGTTGTTTTCTCCGGCAAGTTTAATCTTCGTGGGGACCGGCTGCATCTTCGTCGTGCGCTGTCCTTCGTCCGTTGTCATTAGTCCGTTGTGGCCCGAGATACTTGGAAAGTTCGCTTGCAACGCCCATGCAACTGACAAGGGACTACTGACAAGGGAAAACTATTCGATACTTATTTCTTGTCCCGCTTGTGCCTTGACTGCTTCCACTTGTTCTACAACCGCGCGAGCGATGTCGTGAAATGCTTTTCCATAAGCTGACGATTCATCGAGCGCCACGGGGTGGCCCGAGTCGCTTTTGATACGGATATTCACGTCGAGTGGAATCTCGCCCAGAAACGGGAATCCCAGCGCCCTGGCAGCTTCGCGCGCGCCGCCGTAGCCGAAAATCTCTTCGCGATGTCCGCACTGCGGGCAGAGGTAGTAGCTCATATTCTCGACGAGGCCCAGGATTGGCACGTTGAGCTTTTGGAACATGGCAATGGCTTTGGAAGCCACCGACAAGGCCAGGTCCTGTGGCGTCGAAACGATGACGGCTCCCGTCAGCGGGATGGTTTGCGATAGGCTCAACTGGATGTCGCCGGTTCCGGGCGGCAGGTCCATCACCAGATAGTCGAGCTCGCCCCAGCGCACGTCGCCCAGAAACTGCTGTATGGTTTTGTGCAGCATCGGCCCGCGCCAAATCACTGCTTCGTCTTTGGGGAGAAAGTAAGCCATCGAAATCAGCTTGACCCCGTATTCAACCGGCGGCTCGATTTTGCCTTCGATGACCGATGGCTTTTCATCACCGCCCATGAGGAAGGGAACGCTCGGCCCGTAAACGTCGGTGTCCATCAGGCCGACGCTCGCGCCCTGGAGGTGAAGCGCCACGGCAAGATTCGCGGCAACCGTGGACTTGCCCACGCCGCCCTTGCCGCTCGCAACCGCGATGGTGCTTTTCACCTGCGGAATCAATTGAGTTCCGGGCCGCGCCGCGCTCGCCAGCGCCACGCGCACCTGAACGTTTGAAACGCCGAGCGCTTCCACGGCCTTCTTGGCGCTTGCCGCAATCTGGCCCTGGGCGGAAGCAAGCTGTGGCGGCAATTGAAGCGTAAAGGTCACGCGCTCGAAACCAACTTCGAGGTCTTTGACGAAGCCTTGAGAAACGATGTCGCGGCGCGACGCCGGGTCTTGAATTGCGCTGAGCGCCTTGAGGACTTCCTGGGGATGAATGTCCTTGCTCATGATAGCTCCCTGAGATGAATGCGCATGTTTTCATTCTCCGGTCAGGGTCAGGGTTTGTCAAACATCTTCGGCGTTACAAAATGCTAACCGCTGGGAGGAATGTTTTGGTTGAGGCGGAAGAAGTTGGTTGGGTCGTATTTCTTCTTGAGCGTTGCGAGACGCTGGTAATTCGGACCGTACGCCTCGCGCACTCGCTCGTTGCTTTCCTGGCCCAGATAGTTCACGTATGTACGCACCGAGAGGAGCGGGCGAGCGGCCTGCCAGAACTCCTGCACCCATTTGAGGTTTGCGTCGGTCTCCTTAGGGTCGGCCCAGATGCAAAAGGCGCTGAAATTGTACTGAACGAACCGGTGGGCAAACGCCGTCGCCATCGCCGGCACGCGGCTGGCGGCGCCGTGCACATGTTCGAGAAAGAGGACAGTCAGCGGCGACGGCCGGCGCTCAAACTGTTCAACCAGGACTTCTATCGCCTCATTAGAAATCGTATTGACAAAACCGGCCTTCCAGTAGTTAAACCTCCCTGGGGGATATCCCTCGTCGAGCATACTCTGTTGCTGGACGTAGGGAACGCGTCCCACCATGTCCGCAACCGGCGGTCCGAAAGCGCGGACCGGAGCGAGCACCTTTTCTCCTGCGGACGGGTCGCCGTTGTAGGCGACTGCAAGGGCGCAAACTGGACTGCCATCCGGGCCGTTAAGGAGTGCAGCGAAGACCGTGAGCTCGTCCCGGCAATCTTGTGTGATCTCGCCGTAGAAGCGCAGCATGTCTCTGGCCATGCTTGCGGGATAAATCAGAAGTCCGCCGATCATCGGTTCGAGCGGATGCAGGCGATATTGAAACTCAGTGAGCACGCCGAAATTTCCGCCGCCGCCGCGCAAGCCCCACAGGAGATCGGAATTTTCTTTCTCACTGGCGCGCACCGTTTTGCCCTCGGCGGTCACGACCTCCGCGCCAATCAGGTTGTCACACGCCAATCCGTATTTGCCCATCAGCCAGCCGAGTCCGCCGCCCAGCGTCAGCCCGGCGATGCCGGTCAAGGAGACGACTCCCATCGTCGTGACCATCTCCTGAGCGGTGGTTGCTTTGTCAAAGTCACCCAGCGTTAGCCCCGGCTGCGCCTTGGCAATGCGATTTTGCCGGTCAACCGCAATCCCTTTCATCTTCGACATGTCGAGCATGAGGCCGCTGTCGCAGACGGAACTTCCTGAGACGCTGTGGCCGCCGCCGCGAACCGAAAAGGGCAGCTCGTGCTCTCGCGCAAACCGGATGGCTGCGGCGACGTCCGGCGTTCCCGAGCAGCGCACAATCACTGCCGGCTTGCGGTCAATCATGGCGTTGTAAATTCGCCGCGCTTCGTCGTAGCCTGCATCGGAAGGTTGCAGAATCTCCCCGCGGACTTGTTTCTTGAGATCTTCCATGGCCACTCGATTCATCAAGACCTCCTCCTATTATTTTCCTGGCCAAGCTTATTGCGGCTCGCCGGCGGCTTGGGTGATTGCGTGGAGCAAATCGTATTTGGTCAGAATATCGAAGCGGCCGTCGCCCAGGTTGACGAATACGGCGGGGCAGTCGCGCGTGATGCATCCCGTAATCTGGTCAATGGTGGCGGATGGCTGGACGATGGGGAAGGGATCGCCCATCGCTTCCCGGACGATCAATTTTTTCATGTCCTTGCCTTCCAGCGCCAGGTTCAGGACGCGGTCTTCGTAGATGGCGCCGACCGGCACGCCGCCTTCGAAGACGGGCAACTGCGAGAAATCGTTCGAGCGCATGCGCTCGAGCGCTACGGCGATGGGATCGGACGGCGCCACCTGGACCAGCGCGCGCGCCCGGCCTTCGGCGTTTTTGGCCTCCACGATTTCGCCGGCCGTGAGCCGTACTGACGATTCCGAGTAGCGGTTGTCGCGCATCCACTCGTTGTTGTAAAGCTTGCTCAGGTAGCGTGAGCCGGTGTCGGGGATGAGCACGACGACAAAATCTTTTTCGGCCAGTGACGGCAGCAGGCTTATCACGCCGGCAATCGCCGTGCCCGCCGAGCCGCCGGCAAAAATGCCTTCGCTCCGGGCGAGCCGCCGCGCCCACAGGAATGAGTCCTTGTCCGAAACCTGAATGATGTCGTCAATCACGGTGAAGTCGAGCGCGCCCGGGAAAAAATCTTCGCCGATCCCTTCCACCTTGTAGGTCTCGCCTTTTCCCCTGGTGCCTTTGTGGAAGAATTCGTAGAGAATCGAGCCGACCGGGTCCACGCCGACGATTTTGACGCCGGGATTTTTCTCTTTCAGGAAGCGCCCTATGCCGGTGACGGTTCCGCCTGTTCCCAAGCCAGCCACGAAGTGGGTGATCTTTCCCTCGGAGTCATCCCAGATTTCCGGCCCCGTCGTGCGATAGTGGATTTCCGGATTCGTCGGGTTCTCATACTGGTTGGGATGGTAGGCGTTGGGAATGTCGCGCGTGAGTTTTTCGGCCACGGAGTGATAGCTGCGTGGATCGTCGGGCGGAACGGCCGTCGGGCAAACGATCACTTCCGCGCCCAGTGCCTTCAGCAGGTCAACTTTTTCCTTGGATTGCTTGTCGGTCATGGTGAAGACCGCTTTGTAACCCTTGATGACCGCGGTGAGCGCCAGGCCCATGCCGGTGTTTCCGGATGTCCCTTCCACAATCGTGCCGCCCGGCTTGAGCAGACCCTTGCGTTCGGCGTCTTCGACCATCGCGATGCCAATGCGGTCCTTGACGCTGCCGCCGGGATTCAGAAACTCGCACTTGGCGTAAACGCGGGCCTTCGTGCCGCGCGTCAGCCGATTGAGTTTCACGAGCGGCGTGTGCCCGATGGCTTCCAGAATATTGTTGTAGAGCATGGCGTCACCGCTTTCCTGAGAGTTCCGCGATTATATCCCACTTCAGGGTGAGGGGGTTCGCCGGTCGTTGGCGGGAAATGATGGACCTCGAGACCGGGAGGCACGCGGGGCAGCGCGTGGTGGCGGCGATCGGAGGTTCCGCCGCAGGGGGGGAGCCGACCTATCCCTGGGGTCCGAACGGAAGGCGCCTCCGCCGAATCCGCTCTCTTTCGATCACGATGATGGAATGGGGAAGGTCCTCGCTGGGGACGATTTCAAGCACCCGCGCGAGGCGCTCGCGTGATTCCTTCTCGCTGAAATTGCCGCCCCGGAAGAGGATCAAACCAGGACCCGCGCTGTGGGTTAGGGCGAGAATTCGGGGGTAATCCAGGTCCGCCGTCACGATCACGCGCTGCTCCGTTCGAGCGCGCTCCAGGATCAGGGAATCTGGCGCACGGTCTAATCCCAGTTCCGCGGCGTGAACGGCTTCGTGGCCTTTTTCGACGAGCCAGCGCCCAGCTCCGGCGAAAGCGGCATATCCACCAGAAACCTCATCGCGCCAGTTCCAAGGTCTCTTCTTCCGCAAGATAAGCTGCGTAGGCCAGCGCCTGATCAATGTCTTCGGCTTGAAGGTAAGTATAGGCTTTGAGAATGTTCTCCCGGCTCTCGCCCGAGGCGAGGAGCCCCAGCAGACGCGAAACCGGAAATCGAAGCGTGCGGATGCAAGGCTTGCCGGTACAAACGGCGGGATCAATGGTGATACGGTCTAGCTTCATTGGTTCATTCTCACTCGCTTATCATACCCCAGGAAATTGCGGAATACAGTAGTCAATACGGCGCGCGCAGTCCTAAACGCTGCCGCCGGGATTAAGGAACTCGCACTTGGCGTAGACGCGGGCCTTCGTGCCGCGCGTCAGGCGATTGAGTTTCACGAGCGGCGTGTGCCCGATGGCTTCCAGAATGTTGTTGTAGAGCATGGCGGCACCGCTTTCCTGAGACTTCTTGGATTATATCCCACTCTGAGAGACCGACGGCTCGGGTATTCGAGGGAATGCATGAACCTGGTGATAGGGAGGCGTCCCGCGTGCACGCGATTATTGTGGCTGACTTTATCTCACGAAATGTCTGAAGTTTTTTACGATGCGGATTGATTGTAGATTTCCCGGCGATGGCCAACCAGGCGAACCGTCAGCACTTTTTTCTCGCGGTTAGCTTGATAAATGATTCGGAAGTCGCCCACACGAAGCTTGAAAAGACCGGAGAATGGCCCAGCCAGGGGTTCGGGTTGGATTGAATCAAAATTCTCGGCAAGCCAGCGGAGCTTCTTCAACACGCGGCCCGCCACCACCGCGTCAAGATTTTAAAATTCCTGCGACGCTCGAGGGCGGAATTCGACTTGGTACATCTACCATTCCAAGCCCCGGCGGCGAGCTACTTCTGCCGCAGGAATATTCTCGCTCTCAGGCTGAGGCTCCTGAAGGTCCTTTTGAAGGCGAGCTTGAACGTCGGGCCGAAGCTCCAAACCCGTGTCGGGATCAGTCAGCAGCTTGCGCAACTTTTCCTCGACCACTTCGCCGATCACTGCCTTGAGCTCCTCGATAGTAAGGTCTTTGACCGTCTGCATAAGGTACCGCTCCTCGACGATTATACACCTCAAATGCCTCGCGCCGGGAATACTGTGCTCTGGCAAGTCTGGCATTCGCGAATGTCACACTGCGCCTCTGGGCGGTTGACCCCGCTGCCGAATTCCTCTATCGTGTCGCGAGCAGATTCGGGGCAGAACTCCGGCCAGATGAATCAAGACCCTTCAATTCCGTCGTCACCCCAAACGGATGCCGGCCAGCCCGCCTTGGCGGGCCAGCCTGCCGTGGAAGGCCAGCCGCAACTGTTGCGCGCGCTCGGGTTGTGGGAAACGAGCGCCATCGTGGTGGGCATCATGATCGGCACGGCGATCTTCATCGTGCCGGCGGAAATCACTCGCGAGGTGGGAAGCCCGCGCGCGGCGCTTGCCGTGTGGGCGGTGGGCGGCGTGCTGAGCCTTTTCGGCGCGCTCTCATTCGCCGAGCTCGCCGCCATGTTGCCGCAGTCCGGGGGGCAGTACGTTTTCCTTCGAGAAGCGTACGGCCCCCTGGTGAGCTTCCTTTGCGGGTGGCAGTTCTTCCTCGCTTCGCAGACCGGCGGCATTTCGGTGCTGGCCGTCGGGTTCGCGGTTTATCTCGGTGAATTCATTCCGATGACGCTATGGGAGCAGAGGCTCGCGGCGGCGCTTTCCATTGCACTTTTCACCTACATCAACT
>CAYZVR010000078.1:0-13619 GCA_964481715.1 uncultured Acidobacteriota bacterium
CAACCATTGAGGCGATGCCCGAACTGTCCACGTAAGTGAGCTCGGCGAGGTTAATGGCGAAATTGCGGGCGCCGGAAGCCAGTAACTCCTCAATCTGCTTGTTGAGAGACTCGACCGCCTCACCCATGATCAGGC
Source organism: uncultured Acidobacteriota bacterium (assembly GCA_964481715.1). Taxonomy (GTDB): domain Bacteria; phylum Acidobacteriota; class Terriglobia; order UBA7540; family UBA7540; genus JAHEKS01. Next base: position 136 of record CAYZVR010000078.1, read on the forward strand.
GGCCCTTTAAATCAATGATCGTGACGTCCTTCACTTTGCGAACTTCGATCGTCAGATTGGCAGGGGTCATCGTCTTGACACCGTCAGGCGCGATTCGGGAATCGAAATGCCAGCTTTTAAACTATCGAAGTTGGGTCAGGAAATCAACAGGCGCGCCTGAAGATCAAGCGCCAGTCTCACAAAACGATCATGCATTGCCGCCATACCGCCTGATTGTTGGTTCAAACACCGGACGGGGTTCCGCGATAATTTCGGTGAATTTCTCGCGCACCTCCCGTCAGGGCTGCATGAATTCGATCCCCGCTTCACCATCCGGTGCGCTCACAATTTTATTCACCCACACAATCCGTCCCTCGATGGATCGCCGGACCCCTTCGTTGGGCACCAGCCGCACCGACTGTCCCGGTGACATCGGCACGCTCGCTCGTACTCGCGCGCCCGAACGCGATATGTCAACCGTTTGTGCCCGGTGCACCCTTTTTGAAAACAAGGATTCGAGGATCAACTGAATGGGAAGTTTTGCGGGGATTCGCTCGGCTTGCCTCGGGAGAGGCTGTTGATGCGCGGACATTTCTCCTCCAGTGCGCGCAATCCCCTCCCTCTCCGACAAAAGTTAAACCTATAGCCGCCACTTGTCAATCCATTTCTGCTGCCGCCACCCGGTCACAGCCTGCAGGAGGTGCGCTTTTGCCCGCGCCTTAGCTCATGGATCAACTTCCAACGGCGCCGCAAGTATTTGGCTGGCATCTTGTAAAACGAAAGGAGATGACAAGGGAGAACTAGTTCAGCTGGGAATTTCAAGGGCAGTTTTAGCTGGGGAAACGCCGGCGCGGGGATCGCTCCCGGCTACCATTCGCCAGGGCGGCGGAGGACTTGAATCTTGGAAAATTTCGCCGCCATACAAGCGCGGCGATCATTGGGCGGCGGCGGACTCATGCGGACGACCTGCGCCCGGCAGGCAAGCAGCTCGCCTGCTTCAGTGCCAAACTCAGGCGGCGCGACGAACTCGAACTCAACCTTGGATTCAGGCTTCAGCGGCTGGACGGCCCGAAATAGAACGCCCGTCCGGCTGAGGTTGTTCGTCTTGCCCATATTCCAGGAAAACTCGCCTGGCCGGCGGAAATTGACGGGGACCACCACCTCGAAGCGGGGCTGGCGCTCGGGGCGCTCGGGGCGCTCGGACTTTTTCCCGAAACTAAATTTCCACATTATTTCTTGCTTAGCCCGATGGCCGATTGACGGAGGTATTCTACCATGCCGGGCGACCTCGTTGGAGATATTTTGAAACGTCCCGTAACGACACGACCCCCCTTTTATTCGTTCCCGGTCGGGGATGTGACGGGATTTCGGGCCGCTGAAGTAAATCCTTGGAATCTCACGTGAGTACGACCGGCGTTACCAATTGGACAGAGCGGACGTCTCATCGGCCAGAATCTCGAGAATCGAATCGAGGCGGGAGATTTTAAGCATGAGCATGACTTTGCTGGGCACAGCATACAGTCTGCTTCGCGCTTTGTGCTTGTTGGCGGAAGTCCAGGCGGCGGCGAGACACCCAATTCCTGAACTGTCAATGTACTTGATCTCGGACAGGTTGAAAGCCAGCTTGGTGGTCCCTGCGTCCAGCAGGTCGCGAACTTTGGCTCGGAGCGCTGACTCAGCTTCCCCCATAATCAGCCGGCCCGTCAAATCGAAAACGACGGCGTCCTTCACGTTGCGAACGCGAACTGTCAGGGGTCCTTGAGTCATCAATTTTCATCCCCACTGCTTTCGCTGACTTGAACGAATTGTTGCAGCCAAGTTATCCGATTTGAAGTGCGAAATCAATGGGAAACCATTTCGGACTTGGGAAAATTGCGGGTTTCGCTCCTACGCCGGACGGGCTGCCCGTAACGAATTTAGTTGTCCTTGAAGCGCCGGGTTCCGCGTGATAAAAGCGTTAAGCGAAGACTCACTTGCACAGCAAATTTCAGTCCGCACCCAAGCGGCATAACCCGATGGTTCGCGACCGCCTCAAATTCATCCTGCTTCCAGTCTGGTTCGTCCTGTTGCTGCCTCGCCAGGCCGGCCTCTCTCAGGAGCCTGACTCGCGCTTGACGAGCCTTCGCTGGGAAGCTCAATGGGTCGCCTGCTCCGGCGCGCCGCAACGCGAGTTCGGCGTGTATAATTTCCGCAAAACCGTTTCGCTCGATTCAGTTCCTCAACATTTCGTCATTCACGCGAGCGGCGACAACCGTTACGAACTTTATGTCAACGGCGTGCGCGCACTCGCAGGCCCCGCCCGCGGCGACCTCTTCCACTGGCGCTACGAGACTCTGGACATTGCCCCGCACTTCACAGCCGGCCGAAACGTCCTCGCCGCCGTCGTCTGGAATTTCGCCGGGCTCGCGCCCATGGCGCAAATGACCAGCGAGACGGGATTCATCCTCCAGGGTGACACCAGCTCCGAAAGCGCGGCAAATACCAACGACTCCTGGAAATGCACCCCGGACGCGGCGGTTTCAATGATCCCGCTCGACCGGAATGAAGTGCCCTTTTACAGCGTGGTCGGTCCCGGCGAGCAGTGGGACGCCTCGCGTTATCCCTGGGGCTGGGAATCGAATGATTTTGACGACTCCGCCTGGCAGCCCGCCGTTTCATTGGTCGAGGGCTCGGCGCGAGGAAGTCAGGACAGCCATGCGCGATGGATGTTCGTCAGACGCAATATTCCGTTGATGGAAGAAAAAGAAGAGCGACTCCGCCGAATTGTTCGCACGAGCGGAGTCCAGGCGCCGGCGGAATTTCTCGAAGGCCGCGCGCCCCTCGCCGTTCCCGCCAACTCACGCGCCACCCTTTTGCTCGACCAGACCTACCTCATGACCGGATATCCCGAGCTCATCGTTAGTGGCGGACGAGGCAGCACCATCACGCTTACCTACGCCGAGGCGCTCTGGCAAGGACGAGAGAAAGGCAATCGCAACGAAACTGAAGGCAAAGAAATTCGCGGGTACCACGACCGCTTCCTCCCCGACGGCGGCGCGCACCGCCTCTTTCGGCCGCTCTGGTGGCGAACGTATCGGTTTGTTCAAATTGATGTGGCAACACGCGACGAATCAGTGACGCTGGAAGATTTTCGCGGCCTGTTCACGGCGTACCCGTTCACGCAGCGCGCGCGTTTCGAGTCCGACGATCCGGAACTCGCAAAGATCTGGCAAGTCGGCTGGCGCACGGCGCGCCTGTGCGCGCACGAGACCTACATGGACTGTCCCTATTACGAGCAACTCCAGTACGCCGGTGACACGCGCATCCAGGATCTCGTCTCGCTCACCATGACCGGCGACGATCGCCTGGTGAAAAACGCCATTGAGCTCTTGAACGATTCGCGCACGCCGGACGGTTTGACCCAGAGCCGTTACCCGTCTTTCCTTCCCCAATTCATCCCGCCCTTTTCTCTTCTTTGGATCGGGATGATGCGCGATCTGTGGTGGTATCGCGGTGAGCGGGAATTCCTCCGCCAGTTTCTTCCGGGCGAGCGTGACGTGTTGGGCTGGTTCGAGTCCCGGCTTGCGCCCTCCGGGCTGCTCGGGAGACTCGAGTGGTGGAATTTTGCAGATTGGAACAAAGATTTTGAGGATGGAGTTCCGCCGCAGGAAGCGGACGGCCAATCCTCGATCCTATCGCTCGAATTCGCCGCCGCTCTCCGCGAGGCCGCAGACCTCGAATCGAGTTTCGGCAGCGCCGAGCGCGCCGGACATTTCCGCGCACTCGCAGCCAGGATTGTAGACTCCGTTCATCGCACGTGCTGGGATGCCTCGCGCCACCTCATCGCCGATACGCCCGCGCGCCAGCACTTCAGCCAGCACGCCAATATTCTCGCGGTTTTGACCGACGCCATCCCTCCAGCCGAGCAGAGGAGCGTGATGCAAACCGTGTTGAGCGACGAAAGCCTGACCCAGTGCTCTTACTATTTCCGCTTTTACTTGTTCCGTGCCATGAAGAAAGCGGGCATGGGTGACGAGTATCTTGCTCAGCTCGCTCCCTGGCGCGAGATGCTCTCGCTGGGCCTCACAACCTGGGCTGAAACGCCCGAACCCACCCGCTCCGACTGCCATGCCTGGAGCGCCCATCCCAACTTCGACTTGCTTGCGACCGTCGCGGGAATCGAGCCAGCCTCGCCGGGATTTGCTACCGTTGAGATCAGGCCGCACCTCGGCCCGCTTCGCCGCCTGTCGGCCACGATGCCTCACCCGCTGGGTGAGATCACTGTCTCGTATCAGCGCCAGGGGGACGGGCTCGTCGCCGACATCACTCTTCCGCCGAAGATTTCTGGAAGCTTTGATTGGAAGCGAAAGAAAGTGCCGCTGCACGAAGGCAAGCAGCATTTGAACTTTGAATAGACTTTCGCGGGAAGGCCGCTCGCGCCGAGTGCCGCACAAAATCTTGCACGGCTAGTCTCGGCGACCCGCACCTGAAGCGGCCGCACTGCCCCTAAAACCCAGGCGATAGGAAATCTGCCGGCTCGTTTCGCATACCAGGCGGGCAATTTCAGCGACGCGCGCGGGAGTCACACGCGTCGCCGGGCCCGCCACGCTGAAGGCCGCCACGGCTTGTCCGCGATGGTCGAAAATCGGCGCGGCAACGCAGCGGAGCCCTTCCACCGCCTCTTCGTTGTCCACGGCGTATCCCTGCTCACGAATGTGCGCCAGTTCCTTTTTCAACTGCGTCAGCGCGGTGATGGTATGACTAGTTTGGCGCTCGAGACCGTTCGACTCGGCGATTCGCTTGACCATTTCCTCTTCCTGAAAGGCGAGCAGCGTCTTGCCCACGCCCGTGCAGTGCAGCGGGATGACTCCGCCCAGTGGCGCGGTCAGCCCCACCGGCTGAGGGCTGCCAAACTTTTCAATCGAAACGGCACGGTCACCTTGCAAAATGGCCAGGTGAACGGTTTCCTGCGTTTGCTGATTCAACTGGCGCAGCAGCGGGTCCGCCACGCGCCGAAAATCCAGCCGGTCCAGCACTCGCAGACCCATCCTCAAAACCCGGAAACCGAGCTTGTAGCCTCCGGTTACCGCGTCCGGCTCAACAAATCCCTGCCGGACCAGATTGACGAGCAGCCGGTGAACCGTGCTGATGTGAAGGCGCAGCCCGCGGCTGATCTCCGTGAGCGTGTAGGAATCATGGCTGCCGTCCGATAGAAATTCGACAATGCCGAGCGCCTTCACCAGCGACTTCACAGTGTATGCGCCCGAAGGAACGGTCCAATTACCCTTGGATGTTTTCATAACGTGAAAACTATCGCAAATACAGGGAAACTGTCAAGTCGGTGCGGACGCGCGTCACGCATTGACCTCAGCATATTGCTCGACGATCATCCGTGCTCTCGACTTATAATCTGCTCGATGTTCAACGCGCCCCGAAATATTCCGGCCGCCGGAAGGCCGAGGAGTTGCCGATCCATTCTATGGACACTACTTGCGGCCTGCGCCGCTGCAAGTTGGGCCATGACCGCCGGAAGCGCCAGCCCGGTGATTCGTTCCCTGACCTTTCAGGACACGTTCGAACAGGGGAAACTCTCCGCGTGGGAATTCCCTTTTCCCGAAGATTGGCAAATCCTCAGCGAAGGCCCCAATCTTTTTCTTCACATGATTCGCAGCCGGCCGCCGGGTGTTCCCCGCCGCCCCTTGCAATTTGCGCTTTTGCGAGGACCGAAAGTCGGAAGCTTCAAGTTTCGCACCCGACTGCGCCGCGAAGGCCGGTCCATGATCGTCGTATACAACTACGTGGACACGCTACACTTCAATTATGTCCATCTGTCTGTGGATCGCGGCGCCGAGCAGCCCGTGCATAACGGAATCTTCCTGGTCAATGGCGGGCCGCGCACCCGCATCGCCGGGATGGACGCAGAGCCGGCGCTTCCTGACCGCGATTGGCACACGGTTCGCATCGTGCGCGACGTGAAGGCCGAATTGACCGAAGTTTTCATGGACGATTCCAAGCAGCCTCTCTTTTCGGCAACCACTCCCCAGTTAGCGTGCGGGAGGGTGGGCATCGGCTCCTTCGACGAAACCGGCGATTTTGACGATGTCCAACTTCAGTCGAACGACGCCGAGTGCGAGTCTCAGGGCATCCAGCGCCCTGCATCGATGAAATAATCCGCCGCAGTTCATAAGACCCAGATTCCTTTGCTGGCAGGAGCGGACGTCAAAAGTTCTTCACCGAAATCCTCGGCGCTGTGTTAATTTCCGTCCCGGTCGCGACTCATGCGGGAAGGACTTTCCTTTGTGAAGCCTCGGAAACACTTGCGCTGGTGGATCGTCTCCGCCTTGTTCCTTTCGACCGTCATCAACTACGTTGACCGCCAGACCCTTTCCGTCCTCGCCCCGGTCATCATCAAGGAATTCAACTTTACCCACGAAGATTACTCTCACATCGTTTCGTCGTTTCAAATCGCCTACGCCGGAATGTGGCTGATCGGCGGGGTGCTGATGGATATCGTGGGAGTGCGCGTGGGCCTCGCGCTCGCCATGGTCTGGTGGTCCGTTACCGGGATGATGACCGGTCTGGCAAATTCACTCCGCCAATTCGAGGCCTTGCGTTTTCTGATGGGCATGGGTGAAGGGTGCAACTGGCCGGGCGCGAGCAAGACGGTGGCCGAGTGGTTCCCCGCCAAGGAGCGCGGCCTGGCGGTCGCGTTCTTCGACAGCGGCTCGAGCGTCGGCGCGATTTTCGCTCCGCCTTTCGTGGCCTACGTCGCTTTCAGATTCGGCTGGCGCTTCGCATTTCTCGCTTCAGGGACGCTCGGTTTCATCTGGCTGATCCTGTGGCTGTCGGTTTATCACCCGCTCCGCTCCCATCCCAGGCTCAGTGCCGAAGAACGCGAGCTGATCGTTTCAGGACAAGAGACCGCCGAAGTCTCGCCCGCCCGTGGCCTCGCCAAATGGTTCGGCCTGCTGCGCGACCCGAACACCTGGGGCATCGTCCTCGGCCGCGCGTTGACCGATCCCATCTGGTGGTTCTACGTTTTCTGGCTGCCACAATACCTTAGCGATGCCCGCGGTTTCAGCCTGAAACAGATCGGAAGTTTCGCCTGGATTCCCTTCCTCGCCGCCGACCTGGGCAACTTTACAGGCGGATACGTTTCGGGTCTTTTCATCAAGCGCGGAATGCCTGTGGTGCGCTCGCGCAAGTGGGTCTGCGTTCTCAGCTCATTTCCAATTCTTGCAGGAATTCCCGCCGCCCTGACCGACAACGCCTATCTCGCCCTATTTTTTATCAGTGTCGCCACGTGGGGTTACGCGAGCTGGTCCACCATGGGGCTGACCTTCCCTTCCGACCTTTTTCCGCGCGACGTGGTGGCGTCGGTCACGGGCCTGAGCGGATTTGTCGCTTCGGGAATCACCGGGACGCTCTTCACGCTTGCCGTGGGCGTGCTCGTGGACAGATTTCATTCTTACCTGCCCGCCTTTTTCATCGCGGGGCTAGTTCCCCTTGCCGCTACCGCCTGTGTCCTCCTCCTTATCCGGGCGCCGAAAACGGCGGCCCGTTGAGCGCATCGCTTCGCGGCTTCGCTTCATTTGAAAATTCTTATTCGGTTCTCGTCACTTTGATGGTTTAACTCTCTCCACTCTGCTCTTATAATGCCCGAGCATGGCTCAGACGGCTCAAGCGCGGCCCACTCGAAGTCGTTTTCTCATCACCGGCGCCAAAGGCTTCATCGGTTCCTGGATCGTCAAAGATCTAATCGAGCGAGGCGACCGGCCGTATGTGCTCGACCGCGATCCCGAATCGCACCGCCTGCGTGCGCTGCTCTCTCCCGAGCAGATGGAGTTGTTCACTTTTATTTCCGGCGACGTCACCCAATTCCAGGACCTCGAGCGAGCCGTGGCGGAGAACGGCGTCACGCACATCATTCACCTTGCGGCCCTCCAGGTCCCGGCTTGCGCCGCCAACCCCGTGCTGGGCGCGCAAATCAACGTGGGCGGGGCGCTCAACGTGTTTGAAGTCGCGCGCGCGCACCCCGACCTCGTTCAACGCGTTGTCTACGCGAGCTCAGCCGCCGTCTTCGGCCCGGAAGAATTCTACGGATCAGCCAAGGTCCTGGACGGCGCGCCGCTCGAACCGGGAACGCACTACGGAGTCTTCAAACAATGCAATGAGGGAAACGCACGCGTTTACTTCAAAGACCACGGAATCTCGAGCGCGGGACTTCGTCCCTGGTGCGTATACGGCGCCGGGCGCGATGTGGGCCTGACCTCGGGGCCGACCAAAGCCATCAAGGCCGCGGTGCTCGGCCGGCCCTATACGATTCGCTTCACCGGCGGGCTGGACCTTCAATACGTCCGGGACACCGCTCGGATCTTTCTGGCTTGCGCCGATTCAGACCTTGCCGGCGCGCGCGTGTATACGCTTCGCGGCTCGGTGGTTCGCGTGGATGAATTCATCCGAGAACTCGAGAGTGAGCTGCCCACGGCGCGCGGCATGATTCGCGCGGAGGGCGGCACGCTGAGCATTGCGTACAACCTCGACGACAGCGCGCTGGTCAAAGATCTGAAAGACATCCCGCGTACTCCCCTCAACCAGGGGATCCGCGAGACCATTGAAATTTTCAGCCGCCTTCGTCGGGAAGGCAATCTTGCGTGTTCCGATTTGGATGTTTGATTCATATCCGCCATGAGTGAGAGCGCACAATCCGGCCAGTTTGTACGGCCTCCCGAGCCCGGCGCGCTGAACGTGGCCCTCGTCGCGGGGCCGATGTACGACTCGCTCTACGACCTGCTGCCCGAGTTTGAGAACAAAACCGGCCGGCGCGTGCACGTCGCGGCGCGCCTGGTGCAACCGGAACTGAACGCGCACCTCGCAGAAATCTATCGCGCCGGTGAAGGCGCCTACGACTTGGTCTCCACGCATAATCATTACGCGCCGTCACAAAAAGACTTTCTCCGCCCGCTCAACGATTGGTTCCGCGAGACCGAGCTGAACGAATTCATTCCGTCCGTTCTGGAAATGTGCCGTTTTGAAGGCTGGCTCCTCGGGCTGCCGCGAAACCTTGAAGTCCGATTGCTGCATTACCGCAGCGATTTGTTCGACGACCCGGCGGAACAGGGGAAATTCCGCCAGGACTTCGGGCGCGAGTTGCGCGTGCCCGAAACCTGGGAGGAGATGGTGCAGGTGGCCCGCCACTTTACACGGCCGCCGGACCTGTTTGGGTTCGTCTATCCCGGGCGGGACAACGGACTGTTCGGAACTTTTTTTGAACTCGTCGCGATGGCGGGCGGAAAGGTTTTCCGTCCCGACCTGCGGCCGGGTTTTGTGGACGCGGCGGGCCGCTGGGCGCTGGGATTTCTGCACCGTCTGTACCTGGAAGAAAAGGTCACTCCTCCCGAGCTTCCTGAAATGCGATTTGATGAGGTCTCGGAGCTTTTCATTTCTGGCCGTTCGGCCATGGTGGCTGATTGGCCGGGCGGTTTTTATCGGACCAAGGATCCGGCGCAATCGGCGGTCGCGGGCAAGGTGGGCTTTGCTCTTTACCCCACGGGGCCGGGCGGCCAGCGCTGGGTCTTCGCCGGCGGGCACACGTTCGCAATTCCTACGAGCGTCCGTGACGAGGAAGGCGCCAAAGCGCTCTTGAAATTTCTGACTTCCGCCGACGCCCAGTGGCACGAGGCGCAACGCGGCGCGTTGCCGGCGCTCGTAAGCGTTCAGGCGAGGATTAAGGCGGAGACCGATTCGGCCTCGCTCGAAGGCCGGCGGCTGGCTTTGCTCGAGCAGACTGTCGCGTCGCACCTGCTCCTGCCGCCGCTTTTTCCCCGCTACCCGGCAGTCGAAGACGCGCTGTGGAAATCCTTTCAACGAGGGATTACTGGCGAGTGGACGGTGGATGAGGCGCTGCACCACGCTGCGGCGGAAATGGAAAAAATCCTATCCGGCTGAAAAAACCTGCCGTCTGTTGTCCCGTGAAAGCCGCCAATGGTATCTTGTCAGATCTCTGAACGATGCTGGTTTTTCGCTGCTCGCGACGGGCAACGGATTACGGACAGATTGAATTCATGAAAGCTGCCGTCCTCGAAGATGTTCGGAAAATGGCCGTGCGGCAAGTCCCCGACCCGGAGCTTGCGCCGCACGAAGTCTTGCTGCGCGTCCGCGCCGTGGGAGTCTGCGGCACGGACCTGCACCTCTTTCAGGGGCACGGCAACTACAACTTCGATTCACAAGGCCGGCCGATTCCCCTCACTCAGCAGCCGCAGATTCTCGGGCACGAATTCGCGGGCGAAATCGCGGAGACCGGGCGTGAAGTGAAAGACTTAAAAACCGGCGTCCTCGTCCTCTGCGACCAGGGAGAGAATTGTCACAGCCAGCGGCGGCATCCGCTGTGCGCCTATTGCTCGACCGGCGACTTACAAGGAGCACGGCATCACCGGACTCCAGGGGGCGCTCGCCGAATTGATTGCCGTGCCCGCCGTCAACTGCCTGCGCCTGCCCGATGGAATGCCGGTCGAACAGGGCGCGCTGGTTGAGCCGCTCGGATGCGTGCTTCACGCCATGAACCGAATGGAGTCGGCGCTCGCGCGATATACTTTCGACGGGCCGGAGCGCATTCGTCATATTTTGATTTTTGGCTCGGGGCCTGCGGGCCTGCTTTTCCTCCAGGTCCTGCGAAACGTCAAACAATTCGACGGAACGATTCTGGTCGTGGACGTTCGGGAAAACAATTTGAAGCTGGCGGAGCAATTTGGCGGAACTCCTTTTAACGCCAAGCGCGCAAACCTTGAGGAAGCGGTCCGCGAAACGACCCTCGGGGAAGGAATTCACGTGGCCATCGAGGCCTGCGGCAACGCGGCGGTCTTCGAACAGATTCCCAGACTGATTCGCAAACAGGCGACGGTTCTTGTTTACGGCGCGGGCCACAAGGGTCAGGATATCGGGGTGCTTGACCAGCTCTTGTTCAAGGAGCCGTCGTTCGTGGCTGCGGTCGGCGCTTCGGGCGGCTTTGACCCGGACGGCCGACCGACGACCTTCCGCCTGGCGCTCGAAATGGTGAGCTCCGGCAAAGTCCAGGTGATGCCATTCGTGACACATCGCTATGGCGCGCTCGAAGAGATTCACAAAGCCTTCGAGGAAGATTTCCAGCGCGAGGATTACATTAAGGGAGAGCTGACGCTCAAATGAAACCCTCGAAGCCGGAATCAGGTCACTTCGGATTGCGAGTGCGCGCGGGCGCGCTGTGCGGCGCGGTGCTTCTTCCCTTCGTGTTTCTCTGCTCATGCAAGCGGCGCGAGCGGCCGCTCTATGCGGTGATTCCGAAGGGCCAGGCGCACGTCTTTTGGCAGACCGTCCACGCCGGGGCGGCGGCGGCGGCCCAGGAAGCGGGCGTGGACATCGAATGGAACGGTCCGGCAGTTGAGACCGATTACTCGCGGCAGATTGCCATCGTGGACGACTTCATCAATCGCCACGTGGACGGCATCGAACTTGCGCCCGATGATAAAGACGCTCTTGTGCCGGCCATCCGCCGCGCCCGCCAGGCGGGCATTCCGCTGACGGTGATCGATTCGGGGGTCAACACGGAGGAATACACAAGCTTCGTCGCCACGGACAATTACGGCGGCGGCGTGGTGGCCGCGCGTCGCCTCTCGGAAATTCTCGGCAATCACGGCGACGTGGCCATCATCGGCGTACTGCCCGGAGCGGCTTCGACCACAGCCCGCGAGCAGGGTTTTAAGGACACTCTTGCCAAGGAATTCCCGCAGATGAAGATCGTGGCGTTTCAATACGGCATGTCCGACCGCGCAAGGTCGCTGGCCGTGACGGAAGACATCCTGACCGCGCATCCCTCCCTCAACGGCATTTTCGCCCCCAACGAATCGAGCAGCATCGGCGCATCTCAGGCACTCAAAGAGCGCGGCCTCGTCGGCAAGGTGAAGCTCGTCGCCTTCGACAGCTCACCCAGCCTGATCGAAGACTTACGCGCCGGGGTCATTGATTCCCTTGTCCTGCAGGATCCATTCCAGATCGGCTACCAGGGAATGAAAACCCTGCTGGCGCTGCGCACCGGCAGAACGCCCCCTAAACGGATTGACTTGCCTCCAACGCTCATCATGCGGGATTCTTTGAATGATCCGAAAGTTCAAAAGCTGCTCAATCCAGATCTCGAGCGTTACTTGAAGTAGCTGGCCTCCTCATGACCGAAGCCGCCGTACCCGGCCGCCTGCTCGTCGAGCTGCGAGAAATCCGGAAGTCCTACTCGGGCGTTCCCGTCCTGAAGGGCGCGCGCCTCGCCATCCGTCCGGGCGAAGTTCTGGGACTGGTGGGCGAGAACGGCGCCGGGAAATCCACGCTGGTCAAAATTCTGGCGGGAGAAGTCCCCCGCGACGGCGGCGAAATATTCTGGCAAGGCGCGGCCGTCGAGCTGAACTCGCGCGCCGAGGCCGAGCAATTGGGCATCAGCCTGATTCATCAAGAACTAAACCTTGCGCCGCATCTGACCGTGGCCGAAAATATTTTCCTCGGCCACGAGCCACGGCGCGCCGGGCTGATTGACCGCAAGCAGGAAGTCTCGAACGCGCTCGCCTCGCTCACGCGGCTGGAATTTGACCTCGACCCGCGCACGCAGGTTCGGCGGCTGGGTCCCGCGCAACGGCAACTGGTCGAAATCGCGCGCGCCGTGGTGCGCTCGGAGCGCCTGGTGATTATGGACGAACCCACTTCGTCGCTTTCGGCGAAAGAGGTCGAGGAATTGTTCCGCGTCGTGCGCCAGTTGAAGTCCCAAGGATCGGCCGTGATCTTCGTCACCCACCGCCTGGAAGAACTGTCACAGATTGCCGACCGCGTGACCGTGCTCCGCGACGGCGAAACAGTCCACGAGGGCCCCATGCCCCGCGAAGATTTCAGCAATCTGATCCGCGCCATGGTGGGCCGTGAGCTGAAGGATTTCTTCCCGGCGCGCGCGGCCAAGCGCGGCGACGTCGCGCTCGAGTTGAAAGGATTGACCCGTGGAACGGAATTCCAGGACATCAGCCTTTCGGTCCGGCATGGCGAGGTCGTCGGCATCGCAGGGCTGGTCGGCGCCGGAAGAACTGAAACCGTGGAGGCCATCTTTGGCGCAACACACGCCGCCAGCGGCACCATTCGTATCGAAGGCAAGGAAGTTCGAATCGGGTCGCCCCAGGATGCCATCCGCAACGGACTTGCCCTCATCACCGAGGACCGCAAGCGCACGGGACTTGCCGCGAACCTTTCCATCGCCAAAAACATTACGCTCGCCGATTTGCGCGCGCTGATGACCGCCGGACGCCTGGACCTTCGAAAAGAAGAAAAGGTCGCGCGCGATTTCGTCGATCGCCTGCGCATTCGCGCCCGATCTGTCTCCCAGAGGGTCGAACGGCTGAGCGGCGGCAACCAGCAAAAGGTGGTGCTCTCGAAGTGGCTGTTTCGCCGAGCCAGGATTTTTATCTTCGACGAGCCCACGCGCGGAGTGGACGTGGGGGCAAAGGCCGAAATCTACCGCCTCG
>CAYZVR010000079.1:0-13617 GCA_964481715.1 uncultured Acidobacteriota bacterium
CCGATCGGGAATTGGAGAGCGATGCCTTGCTCCCCTCACCCTGCCCCGAAGGTCTTTTTGCAAACAAGCAAGTGTAGCATTTCAGTGCCATTTGGCTCAAGTGGGCTGGCCGCCTCCGCTAGCAAGCCGTATGCACGGCATGAGGCGAGTCGGATCATCGCGAAAAAGGTGTGAAAGATTAGCCGGGAGAAACGGCCGTATCAGAGGTGCGGGACGCGGTGGCTTTTGATCTCTTCCAGGTGTTGACGAAGCTTCTCCAAAACTTTGTCGTCTTTGCCCGAGGCGAGTTGGCGCTCGATTTCAGCCAGCGCAAAATGGATGACGTCGTGATGATGGAGCTCCTGGCTTCCAAGTTCTGTGCTGAACCGCAGCCAGATTTTGTGCAGCAGGTTGATCTCTTTGGGTGTCAGGTGCGGAGCGTGCGGGCCGAGGTAAAAAACCTGGTCGATGCCGGTGGGCGTGAAAATTTCGAGTGCGAGCTGGGGCTTGGGTTCGGGCAGACGTTCCCAGGCCAGGCCCGCCCGCCGTGCTTCTTCTGTGACCGGCATTTTCGACGAACTTCCCAGGACGAGGCTGGACGCTTGAAGGTTTTGCGCGGATCGCAACACTCCGTCCCAGATTTCGTTGGCCGCCGCAACCGCCAGATGAATGGGCTTCCCCTTTTTTTCGGCCAGGCTGAGCGCGCGCGTGAATAGCTCCTGCTCCTTGAAAGCAAAGAGCTGCTCCGGAATCAGGTCGTGCTCGCCCGAACCGCCGCGCCGGAGGATGCGGATGTGCAACGCGACCACATCCTGCTTGTCTGGATTGACGCGGTCGAGCACGGCGGTTAGCGGATAGAGCGCGTGAAAGTCGCGAAGCATGACCGCGATGTTTCCCGGGCGCACTCCCAGCGCATGGGGAGAGAGTTCTTCGCCGGGCTCGAGGTGAAACTGATCGAGGTCCGAGTGGGTTTCGCCGCGTCGGCGGTTGATCTTTTCGGAAATCGTGAAAAGAGAAAAAAAGACCAGGGTAAAAACCACGCCCGCGGTTGTAGCGATCTGTTTTGTGAACAGGTTGATGACGGCGGTGGCGAAAAGGGTGAGCGTAATCAAGCCCAGACCGATGGGAAGCTCGGTCTTCCCAAACTGCAGGTTTAGCGGCACACGGAACTCACGCTGGCCCGGCTGGATGTAGCGCAGTATCACGACGGCGAGCCCCTTCATGGCAAAACTCCAGATCACGCCGAAGGCGTATGCTTCGCCGAGCAGGATGATGTCACCGCGGCTGAGGATGATGGTGAGCAGTTGAAGTCCGACGACCAGGTTGAGGATGCGATGCGAAGTTCCGAATTTCGGATGGGGATGGCGAAACCAGTTGGGCAGCACGCCGTCTTCGGAGACGCGGTTCAGGACGCCGTTCGAGCCCACAATGGAAGTGTTTGCCGCTCCCGCCAGAATCATAATGCCCACGACCACGACGAAAGCGTGGAAGGCAAGTCGCAGCGGGAAGGGCCCGACCACTTCCATCGCCAGCCCACCGATCAGGTTGTCCTTGAAGCCGGCGCGGATCTGCGCGTCCGGAATGATCATGAAGGCGAAAAAGGAAACGAGCGACGTGAACACCATGCTGTACACGAAAACAATGAAGGCGGTCTTCTTCAGGTTCGGCAGCTTGGGATGTTCAATCTCGCGGTAAACCTGCGCGAGCGTTTCCATGCCGCTCATGGCCAGCACCGAATGTCCGAAAGCCACCAGAATTCCCACGACGCCGATCAATTCGGGCAAGCGGCTGGAGAGCAACCAGCCCTCCGCCTCGTCGGAGAAATGCAGGTTTTGCGGGCTAGGCCACGGAGGCAGGTGTCCGCCGCGCACATAGAGCGTGTAGCCGCACCAGCCGATCATCAAGACGACCAGGGCGGTGGTGAATCGCATGATCTTCGCGGCTTTTTCGCTCGACTCTTCAATTCCTTTGACGTTTTGCCACCAGAAATACAGCGTAACGAGAATGGCAAAGCCGGCGGCCGTAGAGTTGGTCGGCAGGGAAATCTCAATGTGCAGATAGAGAAAGATCTCGTTGACGAATCCCACCAGGTACTGGCCCGCCGACACGGCGCTGATCGGGCCGGTCAGGATGTAGTCGAACATCAGGGCGGAGACGGAGAATTTGGCGAGCGTGCTTCCCATCGCTTCCTTGACGACGCGGTAAACGCCGCCGCGCACGAACATGCTGCAGCTTTCCACGTACATCTGCGCCACGGCATAGGAAAACAGCATGACGGCCAGGATGTACCACGGCGCCGACGGGCCGATGGCCTTCTCGGCGATGCCCCCCGCATAAAACGCCGAAGACCCGAGGTCGTTCAGGACGATGGCCGCCGCCCGCCAAAAGGAAATAAACGTGAGCATGGCGGTCGTGGCTACGAGAACCCGGGGGAGACCTGCCGCTGAGAGTTTGGTTTTAGGAGATCCGGTGGGACTGCTTTCCATAGGTGGAGTTCGTGTTCAACGAGCGATGCGCGCGGTCCTGCCCACATCGGACAAAACCGCAAACATCCAGGGCAACACTCGCCCAAGATTGTCGCACAAATAGGGCGTGGGATAAATCAGTATTCGCGCCAACCGCTGCTTGGCGCGCCGGCTGCGTGGCCTGCTATCTGACGATTCGAATTTCCAGGGCTTTCCCTTCGTCGGGAATCTTGATTCGCACTGCGCTCAGGTTATCGTCAAACCACCAACCGCGGGCGGCCCCGTCAAAGGCTTCGTTGGAGGCCTGCGCTTCGAGCGTGTTGCCATCTATTTCCACATGGCCAGGTCGATTGCGCTGCAGGTGAATATTGAAAACCAGCGACCTTGCGGCCGGCACATAAGTTCCTTCGCGCGCCGACACTTTCACCGCGACGTTATCGGAGTATTTCGAGACGCTTATTTGCTGGCGCAGCCACACCCCTTGCCGGTAATCGAACGTGAGGCCATCGTCCTCGTAGTACTCGCGCGAGGAGTCGCCGTCCGGATAAATCTCAAAGGTCAGAGGATTGATGGGCGCCTGATCCGTGTATTCGACCACCTGTTGCGTGGGGATGATGGCTCCTGCGCGGACGAAAATCGGAATGCGCTCGAGGGGCGCGTCTACCTGTAAGCCTCCCGGGCCCGTTGAACGGCGGTCTGTCCAGAAATCGTACCAGGCCCCCCGCGGCAAATACACGCCGCGCTCCCGGTCGCCCTGGTTAATTACCGGCGCAACCAGTAAATCATCACCGAACAGAAATTCATCTTCCCGCCCGACGGCTGCCGGGTCATCGGGATATTCGAGGAGCAGCGCGCGCATCACCGGGAGGCCGGTTTCCGTTGTCTGGTGGAAGGCGTTGTAAAGATAGGGCAGCAGCCGATAGCGCAACTCGATCGAGCGCCGATTGACGTCCGTCAGGCGTTCGCCGTACGACCACGGCTCCTGATTGCGGGTGCCGAACCCTGTGTGGGTTCGAGCATACGGATAGAAAATTCCTGCTTCGAGCCAGCGCGTGTAAAGTTCCGGGCTGGGGCTTGAAACAAAGCCGCCGATATCGGCCCCTGCCAGCGCCAGGCCCGATATCCCCATGTTCATCAGCTCTGGAAGACTTAGGCGCAGGTGGTCCCAACTGCTGGTGTTGTCGCCGGTCCAGACGGCGGCGTAGCGCTGGCCGCCCGCATAGGTGGCGCGCGTGATGACGAGCGGGCGCTCGTTGGGCCGGAGCTTCAGCAGGCCCTCCTGCGTTGCGCGCGACATCAGCAGGCCGTAAACGTTGTGAATTATGGCGTGCGGGCTGTTCCGCCCGTAGTCGTTGAAGACCGCATCCAGCGCCATGGTCTTTGAAGGAACCTCAAACACCGCCGGCTCGTTCATGTCGTTCCAAATTCCCGCGATTCCGTCCGAGATCAAGCCTTTGTAGAGAGACCCCCACCAGTCGCGGACCCTTTCCAGAGTGTAATCCGCGAACACGCTTTCACCGGGCCAGACTGTGCCGACGAAGGGTTTGCCGTCGGGCATTTTGACGAAATCGTCGCCCGCGAGTCCCTGTTGATAGACCCAGTAGTTTGGATCCACTTTCACACCTGGGTCAACGATGGTGACGACACGGAAGCCTTTTTTGCGAAGGTCGGAGAGCATAGCGGCCGGGTCGGGGAATCGCGACTTGTCCCAGGTGAAGACGCGATAGCCGTCCATGTAATGAATGTCGAGGAACAGCGCGTCGCACGGGATGTGCCGCTCGCGAAAATTGTCGGCGATGAAGCGCACATACTTCTCGGGATAATAGCTGTAGCGCGATTGGTGATAGCCGATCGCCCACCGGGCGGGCAGGGGAGTCCGGCCGACCAGCTCGGTATATCGCGTGATAACTTTCTTGGGGTCGGGACCGTAGAAAAAGTAATAGTTGAGATCGCCGCCCTCCGCGCCGAAGGAATAAAAGTCCGGCGACTCCGCGCCCATATCGAAAGAGGAGCGCCAGGTATTGTCGAAGAAAATTCCGTAGGCGCGGCCTTCGCGAAGGCCGATGAAAAAGGGAATGGTGTCATAGAGCGGGTCGGTGTTGGCGTCCCAACCGTAGGCGTCGGTATTCCACATGACGTATGCGTGGCCGCGCTTGTCCAGGTGGTCGCCCTTTTCTCCCAGGCCGAAGTAGTGCTCGTCGGGCGGCATCCACTTCCAATCGCGGACGCGCGCCCCGTCCCAGCCCATTCCAAGGTTGGGGGCGTCTTTGGAAATCAGCCGGCCGTCGCGGTCGTAAAAAGCCAGGCGAAACGGCGAAAGCTGAGCGCGGATTTCGAGCTCAGGCGTGCGAACGATTCGTTCGCCCTTATCCCCTGTAAATTCCACTTTCGTCTGCGGCCAATCGTTTTTGATGACGGCCCAGGAATCGTCGGGCCCGGCGGGCGCATCGTGAGTCATCCTCACGCGGACCAGATCCGGGGCGAGGACAGTGACGGTCAGGACCGCCTGAGGGCCGGTAAAGGTAATTTGATTGCCCTGGGGCGGCGAAGCGGAAAGCGCGCCTACGCTTCGCCACTCCGCGCAAAGTGGTAGTGTGATGAGGAAGAGTGAGATGAGAACCAGAAACGAACGGCGAATAAATTTCTTCATGCCTGCAACCTCTCGCCGCGGCTGGGGATATCGAAAGGGTTCGTTGTACTGGTGTGAGCTTTGGCGCCGGACAGCCGCAACCCGGCCGGAGTCGGGTAACAGTTTGGAAAAGCCTGCGTGAAAAGTCAATTCAACCTGAGCGGTTAAATTGCATCAAATGGAAAGATGGCAGACCAGATGATTCATCGTCGTGACGGATCGATTCGATACGCCGCGCTGGCGGTGGTGTTGGGCGCGTCGCTGGTTGTGGTGGTTCCTCGCGCCGCCGCATGGCCTTCGGGGGGAGCGGTGCCGGAGTCGGACCCGCTTGGCGTGGCGCTCGACCATTTCTACAATCTTGAATTCGACGCTGCCCAGAAGGAACTCGACGCGCGGCTCGCCGCGCATCCCGGCGATCTCCGCGCCCTGAACGTTCTCGCCAGCAATATCCTCCAGCGTGAAATGTTTCGCCGGGAGCTGCTCGAAGCGCAGGTCTATGGGAAAGGCGGCGAAGCCTATCGGGGCGGAAAGCCGACCGTGAGTCCTGAGTTTCGACAGGAACTGTCGGGAGTCCTGGGTCAGGCTGAAACACAGGCCAAGCAGAAACTGGAAAAGAATCCGCGCGACGAGGACGCTCTCTACTGGCTGGGCGTCTCGCACGTCACCCGCGCCATTTATCGCCTGTCGCTCGAGAAAGCCAAGTTGGACGCGCTTGGCGAGGCCAAAGAAGCCCGCAAGGCTCACGCGCAATTATTGGAAATTAATCCCAACTACACCGACGCCTACATGGTCATCGGGACGTACGATTACATTGTCGGAAGCCTCCCGTGGTACACCAAAGTGGTCGCCGCGCTCGCCGGGTTCCGCGGAAACCGCGAGCGAGGCCTCGAGGAAGTCAGGCGCGTGACCGAGCAGGGCCGCTGGGCCCGCACCGATGCGAAGTCGTTCCTGGCGATTCTATATTACCGCGAGAAAAGATATGCGGATGCCATGCGCCTGCTTGAAGGCCTCGAGCAGGATTACCCGCGAAATTTCTTGCTGCCCCAGGAAATCGCCCGCATTTACAAAGCCCAGGGGAATTGGCGCGCGGCGGCCGAAGTTTACGATTCGATTCTTCGCAAATACGAATCCGGGACGCCTGGATTTGCGAAACTTCCCGCCGCAAAAATTTATTTCCAAGCGGGCAAGGTCTACGCGCACCTCGGCGAAAAAGACCAGTCGCACCGCCGTTATGAAAAGGCCGCACGGCTTCGGGAAGACAATATCTACGTCTATCGCTCTGAGCTCGCGGCAGCCGGATTGGAGCTCGAACGGAACCAGCAGGCTGAGGCGCGCCGCCGTTATCAGCGCGTGGCAAGCGCCGTGCCCTCGACGGATGAGGGCAGGGCAGCGGCTCAGGCCCTGAAAAGCCTGGCCTCGAGCCCCGGAGTCAAGCCCCGTCCCGCGCCGTGACGGCCGCCAGGGGCTGGGCCCGGGCCGCCTTCGCGAAAACCCTTGGCAGCCAGGCAAATCTATAATAGCCTAGATTAGTAGGCTCACGCTCAATGGGCCTGCCCGGAGTCCGCCCTGGCCGTGACCCACCGTCTTCCCGCTTCGCCGCGCACGAGCCACGCCAGGAATTTTTGGGAAGAGAAGTGCGAGCGTTCCGCAGCGTTTGACTCAAGGAGGCCCGGCTAAATGCACGCGCGTTTTCCCCCCGAAAAGGACGAAAATCAAAACAATCCAGTAAATTTAGGAACGAACCCAAGAATTCGCCTCAAGTCCATTAGAATCAGCGCCGTGCACGAGAAATGTCTGGGAACGAACCCAAACGAACCCATCAAAAACCCGCTAAGTTGTTGAAAATCGCTCCCTCGGACAGTAACAAACCCAATTTCGGCGCCTGGTCCTGTCTTGCCATTTCCGCAAAGGTTTGGCGACACTTGGTTGAGAGTTGGTAAACGCTGGCATAGAATGAGGGCGCCCTAGCCGCGCGCCCGGCGTGACGGTTCGCCGCCAATCTACAAGATCGCGATTGAGGCCGCCCCTTGGAAACTGCCTTTGAGGTCACGCCGCTGGTGGCGTGCAAGCTCATCGTCTACACCTTCGGGTCGCTCGTACACCTTTTTCTGATGGTGTTGATCCTGGGCCAGCGGCGGCTCAGGCGGTTCGAGTGGCTGCTGTTTTGGCTGATGGCTGCGCTTTTTCTCTGGAACTCCGGCAACCTGCTCTCTCTAAACGTGGGGCTGCATTACGGCGTCGGACCAAACGGCCTCGCGGCGGTCGCGCGCACGATTCCGTTTGCAGGGCTGATCCTGAGTGTGCCTTTGCTCGTTCACGTTCACGTGGAGTATGAAGCACGACTTCGGCCCGTTCCTGGCCTGGAACGTTTTCTCGCGGGAGTTTTCTATCTGCCGCTGCTGGCTGTGCCCTGGGTGGCGGGAAAGCTGCTGGCGCATCTTGAGCTGGATTCTCTCCTGACCCTCCGGCCTTTCTTTCGGCCCGTGGTCATTTGGGTTGTCCTGGCGCTCCTGTCCGTCACCTTCGTTAATCTTCGCCTCCGGCGCGCGCTTGAAGAGCCGCGTCTGCGGTCTCTGCACGCGCGTCTGGCGGTCATTCAGGGTTTTCTGGCGCTGGGACTGGTTGGGCGCTATTTGCTCGGGCCGATTCCGGTTCTCAACCTGGGAGGCGCCCTTCCGACACTTCTGATGTTCGCTGCCATCCTGCCGAGCGGGCTCGTGGGATACTCGATCTTCCGTTACAATTTTCTGGAATTGCGCGTGCAGCGCAACCTCGTCTACACCATCGTCACCATTTTTGCGCTGCTGATCTATCTGGACGTCATTCGCCGCTTGAGCTCGTACCTGGATTGGAAAGGCATCCTGCCCGAAGTCGCGACGGAAAGCGTGATGATCTTTCTCCTGGTCGTGCTTCTCGAGCCGGTCAAGAAACTGATTGACCGCTCGCTGCGCACCGCCTTCGCCAGCGAGTTCGAAAAAGTGCAGAAGCTCAGCGCTGAGATTCAGGAGTGCGCCAAGCAAACGGGTGACATGGACGCGCTGAAAAGTCTGGTTGAGGAGCGCGTGCCGGCGGAGCTGAAGTTGCAGGCCGCGAAACTCGAACTCGGTAATTCCCCCATCTTCGCGCGCGAGCCCGAGCGAGCCTCGAAGCTGCGCCGCTTTCCCATTCACCGGGGTGAGGAAACGCTCGGAGTGCTCGTCGTCGAGCCGGTGACTTCGGACTTATCGGGCGACCAGGCTGCGGCTCTGCAACTGCTCGCCGACCAGCTGGCGGCGGCGCTCGAACTCTGCCAGCTCATTGCCGATAAAGTGAAGCTCGAGCGCCAGCTGGCGGAAAAAGCCAAGATGGCTTTCCTGGGCGAGATGGCGGCGCGCATCGCCCACAACGTCAAGAACCCGTTGAGTTCGATGAAAACTTTAGTGCAGTTGCTGGAAGAAGACTCGACCCTGCCCGAGCGAGTGCGGCAGGATTGCCGGATCGTAACGGCCGAAATTGACCGGCTGAACGCCAACATTTCTCAAGTTCTGCGATACGCCAAGCCCGCGCGCGACGCGGACCGCCCGGCCGACCTCGCCGCGGTGGCCGAAAGAATTCTGGTCTTGACGCGAGCCGATGCCGAGCGCCGCGGGGTTCGCCTGGAATACCAAGCGACTCCCGGGACGTGCCCCGTCGCGGGAGGGGAAGAAGCGGCAAGCGATATTCTTTCGAATCTGGTCGTCAACGCGCTCGAGGCGACACCTCCAGGCCGCACCGTGCGCATTCATCTGGCGCGTGAGGGCACACCCGAAAAATTTGTTCAGCTTTTGGTTGAAGATGAAGGACCGGGAATTCCCGCCGAGCTGAAGGAAAAAATCTTTTTGCCTTTCATCACCACGCGGCCGGGCGGCACGGGATTGGGGCTTGCCATTGTGGCGCGCCGCGCCGAAGAAATCGGCGGGTCGGTCGAATGTCTGAGCCCCCTCGGCCCGGAGGGTGGTACACGATTTCTGGTGCGCTTCCGCACTGCCGCAGAGGCGCTCCTCACGAGCCCGGCGACCGGACAAGGGAGACTTTCGAGCTCCTAAACTCCGCCAGGGAGGGCTATGCATTCTATTTTGATTGTGGACGATGACTCTACGGCACGCTACGGAATGCGGCGCGCGCTGGGCGACCGTTACAAAATCTCGGAAGCCGAAAGCGCGGCGGCGGCGCGCCCGCTCGTGGCTTCCCAAAATCCCGATTTGCTCCTGCTCGACGTCGAAATGCCGGAAGAAAGCGGCCTCGACTTTCTGCGTGAGCTTAAATCCAAAGGATCGACTCCCGCCGTCATCATGGTCACCGCCTACGGATCGGAAAAAGTCGCGGTCGAGGCCATGAAGAGCGGCGCTTACGATTACATTCCGAAACCGTTTGAAGTTGACGAGCTGCGCCTGGTGGTGGAAAAAGCCCTGGAGCGTTTGGACCTCGCGGAAGAGAACCAGCGCCTGAAGCGGCAACTGGTTTCGGAGGGACAGTTCGGTGCGATGATCGGCTCGAGTCGCGCGATGCGCGAGTTGTTCGAGCTTGCCGACCGCGTCGCGCAGGCCGAGGTCACCGTGCTCATCGAAGGCGAGAGCGGCACGGGCAAGGAATTGATCGCGCGGGAAATTCACCGGCGCTCGAATCGCGGCTCCAAACCTTTTGTGGCGCTCAACTGCGCGGCGCTCCCCGAACACCTGATCGAAAGCGAGCTCTTTGGTTACGAGAAGGGCGCGTTTACGGGCGCGACGGCGCAAAAGAAAGGGAAATTTGAGCTCGCAAACGGCGGCACGCTTTTTCTCGATGAAGTGGGCGACATGTCGCTCGCGACGCAGGCCAAACTCCTGCGCGTGCTCGAAACGCGCAAGGTGGAGCGGCTGGGCAGCACGGCGTCCATTGACGTGGACGTTCGCATCCTCGCCGCGACCAACAAGGACTTGGCCGTGGAAATTACCCGCCAGGCTTTTCGTGACGACCTTTACTACCGGCTGCGCGTGGTTCTGCTGAAGCTGCCGCCCCTGCGCGAGCACAAGGAAGACATTCCGCTCCTGGTGGGTGAATTCTGCCGCATGCTCGGAGAGAAACACCGCCGCGCAAGCATCCAGGTTCCGCGCGAAACCATGGACCTGCTCGCGGCGTCGCCCTGGAAAGGAAACGTGCGCGAGTTGAAAAATGTGTTGGAAAGCGCCATCGTCCTGAGCCGCGACGACGTGCTGCAACCCGAAGACTTGGGTTTCCTGGCCGGACCTGCGGCGGGTGCGCCGGCCGGGAGCGCGTCCGGCTCTTTACTCGAGTCCGGAAATTACCGCGAGGCCAAGCGGCAGTTTGAAATCGCCTACATCAAAGCCAAGCTACAGGAGCACGGCGGCAACATTACACGGACCGCCGCGGCCATTGGTTTGCATCGCCAGAGTTTGCAGGAGAAATTGCGCGAGCTGGGAATTCAGGTTGAGCGCGAGTAGAGGCGCATCACTTGTCTTGATGCTCGTCCTGAGATTTCCCGGACCCCGACGGGGCCTTAATACGCGGTGCTCATGTGAATTTTGAAAGCCCGGGAATTCGCGGCGCGATCAGATACCAGAAAACCAGGATCGCCGCAACGATAGCCAGCGGGAGGTAATTTTCCATAGTTGTATTATATCCCGAAAACCTGATTCATAGCGCCGGCCAGAGAGATTCCCAGATCTTGAATTCGGTGTGGAAGCCGGTCAGTTCCGCGCGCGTCAGCTTGCGGCCGGAAGCGACGTCGAGCGTTTCCTGAAAAATCCTGCGGCCGACTTCCTCGATGGTCGCTTCTTTGTCAAGAATGACGCCTGCGTTCACGTCGAGATCGGCGTAACTGCTTGCGAGCTGCGGATTGGAGCCGACCTTCACCACCGGACCCAGCGCGCACCCAATGCCCGTGCCGCGGCCCGTCGTGAACAGCGCCACTTGCGCGCCGCTCAGGAAAAGCGCGGGCGTCGAAATCTGGTCGTAGCCGGGCGTGTAGAGAACGAAGAGTCCTTTGCGGTCGCCGAGCCACTCGCCGTATTCGACGAGGTCTTCCACGACCGACGTTCCGCCCTTGGCTTTGACGCCGCTCGACTTCAGATAAATATTGTAGAGGCCGCCCTTGACGTTGCCGGGCGAAGGGTTGTCACGGAAATCGTCGCCGAATTTTCTGACATAGGATTCGTAGCGCTTGAGCGCCTGCGTCAGCTTGCGGCCTATGGCGCGCGTGCGGGCGCGCTCGGCGAGGTCAACCATCGCCGCGCCTTGCAGCTCCGGAATTTCCGGCAGCAGAACCGCCGCGCCTGCCTTGACGAACATGTCGGCGGCAACCCCCACGGCGGGATTCGCCGTCACACCCGACCAGCGGTCCGAGCCGCCGCATTTGGTTCCCACGATGAGTTTTGAAATCGGCGCGGGACGCCGCTCGAAGCGATTGGCGTAGTGGAGGAGCTTTTCGACAATCTCGAGCCCGTGCTTGACCGTCTCGGCGCTCCCTCCAAGCTGCTGGATGGTCATGTTGACGACGCGCTGGTTGTAACCGGAGACCTGATCCTGAAAAATCGGCACGGAACACTCGACGCACGTCTTGCCGCAGCCGAGGTCAATGTAAATCGCCGCGCCGAGATTCGGGTGACGCAGGGAATCGGCCAGCAACTGATTGAGCAGCGCAACGGCGCGGCCGTCGGGCATGCCGCAGCCGGACTCGTGCGCGATGGCAACGACGCCATCCACGTTGGGAAACTTTTCGCGAGAATAAATCTCCCGCATGGCGCGCGCCGCGATCTCGCGCGCCTCAGTGGAAGAGCACATTCCCGAGGTGACGATGCCGACGAGGTTGCGCGTCCCGACCGTTCCATCCGGCCGCGCGTAACCGTCAAAGGTGAGGGACGCAAGCTTGGGGTCAATCAGCGTCGGAGCGCGATTGTCACGATAGCGAACCGCGAGTTTGGGCAGGCGGTTTTCGAGATTCGACTCGTTGATAGGATCGCCGGGAGCGACCGCGCGCGAAGCAAGGCCGATGGGATCGCCCAGCGTGATGTAGGTCTGGCCTTTTCGGATTTTCTTAACCGCGAAACTCTGTCCGCGCAGAGCGCGCCCGGAAAGGGTCAGCGTCTCGCCGCGCCAATTCAGGCGTGCGCCTGTTTCGATGCTATCCGCGGTGACGACCGCGACGTTGTCTTTGTCCGGCCGAATAACTATGGCGACTTCTTCGAGGTTTATTTCTTTCATAACCGGCTTCTTCCGTCGACAGGAAATAGAATATCAAACCTGCCGGCGGCGCTTGCGCAATTCATCCACGGCAACCGCCAGGACGATGACGCAGCCGATGAGCACTTGCTGCCAGAAGGGAGAGACTCCGAGCAGGTTGCTGCCGTTTGAAATCAGCCCCATCAGGAAAGCTCCCGCCACCGTTCCAGTCACCGTGCCTTCGCCGCCTGAAAGGCTGCCGCCGCCGATCACAACGGCTGCGATTACCGAGAGCTCGTACCCTTGTCCGGCCGTCGGCTGGCCCGTCATCAGCCGCGCGGATTCGATCATCGCCGCCAGGCCCGTCAGCATGCCGCCGAAGGCGTAAACGGCCACCAGATACTTTCGCACGGGTACGCCGGAATACCGTGCCGCCTCGGCATTGCTCCCTATCGCATAGGCGTAGCGTCCCAGTCGAGTGTACTTCAGGATGAATCCTGTCAGCAATCCGAGGACAACCAGGATAGCCAGCGGGATGGGGACTACGGCGAACAGGTTGCCGTCTCCCAGGCGTCCGAACCTATCCGGCAGGCGTACGACGGGCATGCCGTTAGTGAGGACCAGCGTCAAGCCGCGCGCAGCGCCCATGGTTCCGAGCGTGGCTATAAACGGACTTACTCGAAGAAGGGTGATGAGCAGGGAATTCAAAAGTCCCCAGGCAGCGCCCGCGAGCATCGAGCCGAGCAGGGCAGGGACAAGCGGCCAGCCCGCCGCGAGCAGCATCGTGCCGCAGATGCCCGCGAAGGCCATCACCGAACCGACGGACAAATCGATGCCGCCCGAAATCATGATGAGCGTCATGCCCAGGGCGATGATGTTGATGACGGCGGTCTGCCGGGCGACGCTCGACAAGTTCGAGAGTGTGAGGAAATAAGGGGAGAGGATGGACAGCGCAATAAACAGCGCCGCGACGCTCGCGAAAGGAAGAAGGCGCTCCAGCCAGTCGCGCCGCGACGGGCGCTCCTTTAGTTCATCGGTCGGGTTTGTGATCTCAGAGGCTGTGCGATTCATGGCAAAAAGAAATATCAAAAGGCAAAAATCAAAAATCAAAAGTCAAAAATCAAAGGTCATCATTCGGCAGGCTCTCATTGAAGCTCTGCCGTTGATTCATCTTTGATATTTCCGTTCTGATTTTGGCTCTGTTCTCACGCCTCTCCGAGTGTTGCGTAACGCATGATTTCTTCCTGAGTCGTTTCCGCCGTGACCAATTCTTTGACCAGGCGCCCGGCGCGCATCACTAGGACGCGGTCGGTCATTCCCAGGATTTCGATGAGCTCGGAGGAAACCATCAGAATGGCGGCGCCGGAT
>CAYZVR010000080.1:0-13579 GCA_964481715.1 uncultured Acidobacteriota bacterium
GCCTGGGCGCCTCGGTCACGCCGGAAGTCTTCCTGCTCGACAGTAATTTTGTCCTTCGCTACCACGGGGCGGTTGGCAACAGTCACCACCCCACAACCAATCCCGAGCAGGCTAACGACTCGGAAGTCCGCCCAGCGCTCGAAGCGGTACTGGCAGACGAAACCGTTGCCGTCACACAGACCAAAGCTTTCGGCTGCACCATCAAGCGCATTTAGCGGCGCGGACTTACTCGCATGCGGTGCCCAACAATATTTAGCATCGGCGTGATTGCCGCGACGGCCTTGGCAGCAGGCTGCTCGCGCACGACCGCGCTCCCTGAGACCACTCCGCCGACGGAAGTTCAAAATATTGATGAGGCCGGTTTCTCGCGGGTGCGCGAAAAACACCGCGGCAGGGTCTTGCTGGTCAATTTTTGGGCGACGTGGTGCGAGCCGTGCCGTGACGAATTCCCTGGGTTGGTTCGTCTCTACCAGAGCTACCACCCACAGGGACTCTCCGTTGTCGCCATCTCCATGGACGAACCCGAATCGGAATCCGCGATCCGCAATTTCTTGAACGAACAGCACGCGCCTTTCGGGAGCTACCGCCACAACTTCCACGACTTTGCGGCGCTCGTCGATTCCATCAACCCGCGATGGGGTGGCGGCATTCCCGCGACGTTCCTCTACGATCGTGATGGAAAGCTTGTCCAGAGTTGGGTGGGAGCGACCGAATACGAAGAGTTCGAGCGCGCCCTGCGGCCGTTGGTTCGCTGACACCGAATACCGGCGCTGGCGGTCAACTGCGCGACCGAATTACGACCTCAGGATCCAGCGTCCCAGCAGTACCAGCCCGGCCACGAGCTTTGCGCCGTCCAAACTTGTGAATGCGCCGTGTAGCATCCAAAAGCGCCGAAAGCCAGGCGGGGGCGGATTGCGCGGCAGAAAATCAATGCTCCTCCCGATTGAAATAATTTGCGGAGTAACAATGAAGGCAAGAACCATGACGAGAGCGAGCATCCCGCTGGCAAGTGCCAGTCCCACTTTATCGCGCGGCGACTGCCTCGAAACCAAAAATAGCAAGAACGCGCCGAGAGCGACCTGACTCCAGCCGTAAGCGCGGAAAACCGTGCGATTGATTTCGGAAGCCAGGTGCCGCAGGATGACGCGAGTTTGCTCCGGGGCCATCGGTTGGGTGGCTGCGGCGAATTGAGGATTGTCCTTGTTCAACACACGGTCCACGGTCGAAAAGCTCCGGGCGGCCAGGAACCACATAAAAAAAGTCCAGCCGAGCCAGACGCCGAGAATCGCGGTTCCTAACGCTTGAGTCTTGGCCATGAAGTCGCTTGCTCGCTTCCTTCAAACCACTGGCGTGGCGGTCTTGCGCGGAGGGTTCAAGAAAGGCAGCGGCACAACCCTCGTGGTGACCGTGTAGTGTACCGCCTCGACGGTCACTTCCATTTGGAGCTGAGTCCCCGGCATCGCATGCCCGGAGGCTACACTCGCGAGAGCGATCATTTTCTTGAGCAGCGGCGACCAGGTCGTTGAGGTCGCTTTGCCTACCTGCTCGCCGCTGTGATAGACCGGCACCGCGACACGAGAGGCGATGCTCGGCGCCTGAGGAGCGAGACCGACTTTTTCATAAAGCCTTTCGACTTCCGTCCAGTTAATCTCAAGACCCACGAGCTTCCGCCTGGTTCCCGCGCGTTGCTCTTCCAGGAGCGCATGGCGGCCGATGAACTGCTCCTTCTCGAGATGGACCAGTCGACCGAAATTGAGTTCATAAGGCGAGTATTTTTGCGAGTCAATCAGCGCCTTCTTGCTCGAAATGTAATCCACTTCGATCAGGAGAAGTCCCGCCTCAATTCGGGCAACGTCGAGGGCGAGCATCCCGGCGGGGCGCACATCGAAAGGACGGCCGCCCTCCATCAGTGCGTCCCAAACGCGCACGGCTTTGTCCCACGGCATCCAGATTTCGTACCCGAGGTCGCCAGTGTAACCGGTGCGTGAGATATCCACCGGCACTCCCGCGATGGTCCCGTGAGTGAAACGAAAATATTTCAGGTTCGCGATGTCCGCGTCGGCGATACTCTGCAGCAGCCGGCCGGAAGTGGGCCCTTGCAGGGCGAGCGCCGCGACTTTTTCCGAAATATCTTCGATCGTCACCTCGAGCCCGAGCGCGTTCTGGGTGAACCAGCGGAGGCTCGGGTCGGCGGCAGTCCAGCGGTAGGAGTTTTCTTCAAGGCGCGAGATCGTTCCGTCATCGATCACTTTGCCTTGCTCGTCGCACCAACAGCAGTAAATGACCTGTCCGGTTTTGACCTTTTTGATGTCGCGCGTGATGACGCGATTCACAAATTGCGTCGCGTCCTTACCGGTCACCCGGTATTTGTAAAGCGGCGTCACATCGATCAGGGCGGCGGCATTGCGGATGGCGTTGTATTCGTGCTCGTGGTGCGCCTCATAAGCGCTCACCGTGTAGTAGCCTGACCACTCGCGGTAATTCAAGCTCTGGCAAAGCTCAAAGGTTCTATCGTGAAACGCTGTTCCGACCGGCACAAGTCACCTCCACGCGCTCCCGTTGCGTACTCAAGGCCCGGCGCGATTATAGGCCGGCGCGTTTTGCCATTACAACATAAAGCCTGCGCACCGACGGGTGCCTGCTGACAAACGAGGGCGATACCGTTAGAATGTCGGTTCCTTTCACCCGGCGGCGATGCGATGGTCGCGCCCGGGTGCTCGAAGAAATCTCATGAACTCCAAATACGACGCGATTGTCATCGGCGGCGGCCACAACGGCCTCGTCAACGCCGCTTACCTTGCCCGGGCGGGGAAAAAAGTTCTGGTGCTGGAACGCCGGCACGTGCTGGGCGGCGCGGCGGTGACGGAGGAAATTTTCCCCGGCTTCAAGTTTTCTGTCTGTTCTTACGTCGTCTCGCTTCTCCGCCCCGAGATTATCCGCGACCTTGACCTGCCGCGTCACGGCCTGGAAGTCCTTCCCCTCGACGGCACGTTCACGCCCATGCCGAATGGCGACTATCTGTGGCGCGTGAACGACCACGCGAAGACTCGCCGCGAAATTGCGCGCCACTCTAGGCTCGACGCCGAGGCGTACGAAGAATTCGGCAAGGCGATGCTCGAGATGTGCAAGTTCGTCAAACCCATCCTGAGCATGACGCCGCCCGACCCGACGCGCCTCGCCTGGAGCGAGCTTTCAAAACTTTTGTTCCTCGGGCGACGCTTCCAATCGCTTCCCGCCGAAGAAAAATACAATCAGGTCCAGTTGATGACCATGAGCGCCGTGGATTTTCTGGATCAGTGGTTTGAGACCGACGTGCTCAAGGCCACCATGTCGGCTTCGGGAATCATCGGCACGCTTCTCGGCGTGCGCTCGCCGGGCACAGCCTACGTGCTGCTGCATCACTACATGGGAGAAATTGACGGCGCGTTCCGCTCCTGGGGATTCGCGCGCGGCGGCACGGGCGCGATCTCGAACGCCATCGCCGACGCGGCGCGTGAAGCGGGAGCTGAAATCCGAACGCGGGCTCCCATCGCCCGGATTCTAGTCAAGGACGGCCGCGTGCGCGGTGTGGCGCTCGAAAATGGTGACGAGATTCAGGCCGACGTTGTCTCCTCGAGCGTCGATCCCAACCTGACTTTCTTGAAGATGATCGAGCCCGGCAACCTCGCGGAGGATTTTCTCGAAGAAGTCCGGCGCTATAAGTTTCGCGGCTCATCCGGCAAAGTAAACCTGGCGCTCGACGCGCTGCCGGATTTCAAATGCCTCCCCGGCCCGGGGCCGCACTTGCGTGGCGCCGTCTCCATTTCGCCCAGCGTTGAATACATGGAGCGCGCTTACGACGACGCGAAGTACGGAGACTATTCGAAGCGGCCCTACGTTGACATTGTCATTCCGTCACTCACCGATCCTTCCGTTGCGCCTCCCGGAAAGCATGTTATGTCCTGCTTCGTTCAATACGCGCCGTACAAATTGCGCGAGGGAACCTGGGACGACAAACGCGAGGCCTTCGGCGATACGGTCATCTCGACCATCGCCGAATACGCCCCCAACATCAAAAACATCATCCTCGGCCGGCAGGTTTTGACGCCGCTCGACCTGGAGCGCGAATTTGGCCTGACCGAGGGCAACATTTTCCAGGGCGAATTGTCGCTCGAGCAGTTGTTTTTTCTCAGGCCGGTACAGGGCTGGGCGGAGTATCGGACTCCCATCAAAAATCTCTACCTGTGCGGCTCAGCCACACATCCGGGCGGGGGGATAATGGGCGCGCCCGGACGCCTGGCCGCGGTTGAAATCCTGAAGGATTGGAAAGGCTGAAAGAAGCGGCGCATGGCCTCCAAACGCGACGTCGTCATCATCGGCGCAGGGCACAACGGGTTGATCACGGCGTTTTTCCTCGCCAAGGCCGGACTCAAACCGCTGGTCCTCGAGCGCCGGCCCTTCGCGGGCGGGGCAGCGATCACGGACGAATTCCATTCCGGCTTCAAGTGCCCGACACTCGCCCACACTTGTGGTCCTCTGCGTCCCGAAATTGCAAATGCGATGCAACTCGAGCGCCAGGGCTTGCAGATGATTTCCCCCGAGGCTCGAGCTTTCGCGCCCTCCGAAGACGGCCGCGCGCTGCTTCTCTATGGTGACCCGGTAAAAGCCGCGGCGGAAATCGGCAAGTATTCCAAAAAAGATGGTGGAAAATTCTTGGAATTCCATCGCGTGCTTGGCCGCCTCGCGGAAGCAATCGGCCCGGTGATGGATGAAACGCCGCCCTCGATTGACGACCCGAGCCGCGGCGAGTTGTGGAATCTTCTCAAGACCGGCAGGCGGATCCGCAGCCTCGGCGAGAAGGATACTTACCGGCTGCTGCGCTGGCTTCCGATGGCGGTCGCTGATCTGGTCGCCGAATGGTTCGAGACCGAAGTTCTGCGGGCGGTCGTCGCAGCGCGCGGAATCTTTGGATCGTTCCTCGGGCCCTGGTCCGCGGGATCGGGCGCAAATCTTCTGCTTCGCGCGACAAGCGATCCGCATCCGGTGGGCGCTGCGTCGTTCCCGAAAGGCGGAATGGGCGCCCTGACCCAAGCCATGGCCAGGGCCGCATTCGAGGCGGGTGCGGAAATCAAGACCGGTGCGGAGGTTTCCGGAATTTCGATGAAAGATGGAGAGGCTGTCGGGGTTGTCCTCTCAACCGGAGAGGAAATCGCCGCGAGGATGGTTATCTCGAACGCCGATCCGCGCCGAACATTTCTAAAGCTCCTCGGCCCGGTTCACCTCGACCCGAACTTCGTCGTCAAGCTCCGGAACTATCGCTCGGTGGGGTGCGTCGCCAAGGTCAATCTGGCTCTCGCGGGCCTTCCGACTTTCACCGCACTCAGAAGTGCGGCGGATGGCGGTGCCGCACTCGTGGGGCGAATTCACCTCGGCCCGACGATCGACTATCTCGAACGCGCCTTCGATGACGCCAAGTACGGTTCGATGTCACGGGCACCGATTCTGGAAGTCGCAATTCCCTCGATTGCCGACCCGTCGCTCGCCCCTCCGGGAAAACACGTGATGTCGGTCTACGTGCAGTTTGCGCCGTTCAAGCTGAAGACCGGCGATTGGACCAGCCAGCGCGAGGCGCTCGGTGACATGGTCGTGAAAACCCTCTCGAGCTACGCGCCCGACCTCCCCAGTCTCATCCTCCACCGTCAAGTCATCACGCCGCAGGACCTGGAAGAAACCTACGGGCTCACCGGCGGGCATATTTTCCACGGCGAACTTTCGCTCGATCAACTCTTCACCATGCGCCCGGTGCTTGGCTGGGCGCGCTACCGCACGCCCATCGCAGGACTCTACCTCTGCGGTTCGGGTACGCATCCCGGGTTCGGACTCACCGGCGCCTCCGGCCGCAACGCCGCGCGCGAAGTTCTGAAAGACCTGAAAACGCTCCGCCGACGCTAGCGCTTATGGCTCCACTGAGATACGTTATGGAGTCGGCCCTCTACGTCGAAGACGTCGCGCGAGCCGTCGCCTTTTATCGTGACGTGTTGGGCTTGCGCGTGCTCGAAGAATTCGAGCAGAAGCGCGGCGCGGCGCTGGCAGTTGGAAACACGGTGCTGCTTCTGTTCCGCGCCGAGGAGACTCGAAAAGGTGGCGAACTTCCGGCGCACGGTGCGCGCGGCAACGGACATGTAGCATTTTGCGTGGAGCCCGATCAGCTCCAGGCGTGGAAGACTCACCTCACCAGTCACAGCGTCGAGATCGAGCAGGAATACTCCTTCGGTGACACGCCACCCTCCATTTACTTCCGCGACCCGGACGGAAATCTGCTGGAACTTGCCGTGCCCTCATTGTGGCCTTGGGAAAAAGTCCGAAAGGGTTAAGGATGAGGACTAGGCAGGCACGGCTTTGGGAAGCCCATTCGCGGCAGGCAGACAAGTACGTCTCCGACGCGGAGGACACGACGCGGGGTTTTTGACAACATTCAAAAGGTTCGGTACACTCAGGCCTATGGAAGTCCACATCAAACCAACTCCCGAACAAGAAGTCTTTATTCGCCATGCGATCGCGAGTGGCCGTTTCAAGACGGCCGAGGATGCGGCGCGCGAAGCATTGTGTCAGTGGGAAGAACGGGAGCGCCGGCGCATGGAACTGCTGATTGATCTGGACGCTGCCGAGGCTTCACTCGCGCGTGGAGATGGCCGGCGCTTGACGCGAGACACCCTCGAAAAGCTGACGCACGATGTGAAGCGTCGAAGCCGGTCTCGCCTGGCTCGAACCCGCTAGCTCCCTCTCCGATGGCCTCCCTGCGCGTCTCTCCCGAAGCGGAAACGGACCTCGACGACATCTGGGTCTATGTTGCACAGGAAAGCCAAAGCCTGGAGCGGGCTGACCAATTTCTGGACAGGTTCGCAGCTTTTTTCGTTCGGCTCACGGAGAACCCCTACCTCGGGAGGCGACGGGACGATCTGCGTCCCGGATATAGAAGCTTTCCGGTCTCCGACTATGTCGTGATTTATCGTGTAGCCGGCGAGGAAGTGCTTTTGCTGCGAATCATTCGGGGAAGCCGTGACATCCCGGAATTGACAAAGGAGTAGACAGGGCGCGCAGTCACAGAGCGGCAAGATTCGCTACATCGGAAGGGATTTCGGCAGGCCCTTTTTCAGCGCTTCGATGTGCATGGGCGTGGTGCCGCAGCAGCCGCCGAGGACTTGCGCGCCCAAGCCAGCCCACTCCCGGGCGGCGGCAAGATATTTCTCAGGCGGGTATTCGTCCGTGAACATCCAGTCGGGCGGGTCGAAGCGGCCGACGTGTGCGTAGCCGCCCATGGGTTTGCGGTAATCTTTTGCAAGCTCGCCGAGCGCCCGCGTGATATCCGGAACTGGAGCGCAGTTGAAAAGCAGGACGTCGGGCTCGGCGCCAGCAAGGCCCGCCATAACCTGGTCCATCGTCTCGCCGTTCAGAAGTTTCCCGTTCCAATCACACACAAAGCCTACCCAGGCAGGGATACCGAGATCGCGCGCGGCTTCGAGCGCGGTGCGCGCTTCTTTTGAGCTGTTAAAGGTCTCGAACAGCATCAGGTCAGCGCCGGAGTCTTTGAAGGCGCTGATGGTCTCGCGGTATTCGGCCCGCATGTCATTCAGGCTCGGCGCCATGTCGGGGCGGAAGCACCAGTCGAGCGTGGTCATGGCGCCCGCGACACACGCATCGGGCAGACGCGTCTGCTCGCGCGCTTCGATGGCTCGGTTCACGCCTTCGCGAATCAGGAGGGGAGCGCGCGTCTCAATATCTTTTGCGCCGATGTGGTGAAGGTGGTCCGCGTCCGCAAAATGATTCGCATAGCTTCGCCGAGCAAGTTGAAAAGTATTGGTCGAGATGACGTCGGCTCCGGCGCGAAGGTAATCGGCGTGGATGGAGCGGATGGCGTCTGGTTCGCTTTCCACCTTGTGCCCTTCCCAGGTCACACCGCGACGCAGCATCTCACTGCCGATACCACCGTCGAGGATGATGACCTCGCGGCGGCCGAGCCGGTCTTTCAGATTTTGGTACAGAGCATTCATCATGGGCCTCCGTCGAGAGTGAGGGCACCGAGCAACTCCAAGTAGCGCTCGGGCACCGCGACCACAGCGCCTTCCGCTGTGCCGACGCCGTAATACACAGACCCCACCGGGATTTCCGGCCCGCGTCTCGGGTCGTCCTTCGAGATAACGCTGAATGACATGATGCGCCCCTCGCGACCCGGCCCGAATTCTGCGGGGGCATTGCCGACCACCTTTACGCGGTCAAACTTCCTGTATTTGAACGCTAGGCCCAGTTGCGGGATTAGAGTTGCAAACGGAATCACCCTAATCGCGTGCGCAAGAAACAGAGGAGGAAGAGCAGCCGCAACTAGTGAGGCAAGTGTCAAATCCATCGTAATACGCACCGACGACTTACTCTCAAACAGTCCGGGATACCTCATCCAGCGAATGATGTAATAGGCCACGACTAAGGCAGCGAGGCCAGCCTCCACCGCCAAGACTTGCCCCCACCCTTTGAAGTGGTCAAGGGCCAGGCGTACCACAATGGCAATCAAAATGACCATGAATAACGCGCCGCCGACGAGGTCAGCGAGCCGTCGAAGCGCGCAGCGCGCATAGCCCGGTTCTCGCCTCGATGCCCGCACCACCTGGACTGCTGCAATAATGAACGCCCCCAGGAACACCAAGCCGATGATCAAGGCCCCCAAATCGTCGGAGATCATGGCCCGACTATGCCTTCCGAAATTCCCAGGCGCAGCGCCCGGATGTGCTCTGGAGTCGTCCCGCAGCAGCCACCAATGATCTTCGCGCCGGCGCGCTGCCACCCGCGCGCGGCTTCCAGATACTTTGCGGGCGGGATCGCATCGCTTCCGCTGAAACGCGGATAGAATCCGAACTTCCAGCTGGGGGGATCGTAACGTCCGATATGCGCGAAGGCTCCCGCGGGCCGGCGGGAAAGCTTGGCGAGCGCCGAGAGTGCCGCAGTGATGTCCCCGACCGGCGCGCAGTTGACCGCAATGGCGTCCGCGCCCGCCGCTTCCACCGCCTTGACAGCCTCCGTGAGCGGCTCCCGGCCAAGCAGCCGGGCGTCTTCGCGGACGACGAAACTCACCCAGACGGGCAGTCCCGCCGCGCGCGCCGTTTCGCACGCGGCGCGAGCTTCCTGAACGGTGTTCATCGATTCGAGCAAAATGAAGTCCACTCCCGAGGATTTCATCACTTCGACAATTTCAGCGTGCTCTTTGCGGCACTCAGCTTCCGAAGGAGCAAGGTCCGGGCGGAACGAATGCTCGAGCGGTGAGATGACGCCGGCGATTGCCGTGCCATTCGCAGCCTTTCCCGCTTTCTTCCGCGCTTCGCGCGCCAGCTCCACCGCGCGGCGAGTGAGCAGCGCCCACTTGTCTTCGAGCCCTTTCGGCCCGATTCGGCGCATGTGCTCGAGGCCGTGAAAAAGGTTGAGGTAGGCGCGACGATTGAGCTGAAAAGTATTGGTGCGAATCACGTCCGCGCCGGCACTGAGGTAATCCGCGTGAACCTGCTCAACGGCTTCCGGCCGCTGCTCGATTCCGTGACAGCGCCAGTAAACGCCGCGGCGCAGAACTTCTGTGCCCACGCCGCCGTCAAGAATGACCGTCCCGCCTCGCTCGAGTTTCTGCTTGATCTCGTCGTATCCCATGCGCGACCACCCGTCAGATGCCCCTGACTCGGGGGGGTTATTATACTCGCACCGTCAACCCAAAATCGTTGGCGCGGCGGGTTGGCATTTTACCCTGGCGCTTTCTCATGCTCCGCGCTGCTTGCGAGGCTTTCGGAAACCCGATATCCTGTTTCTTGCCCGAAAATCCCGAATGGCGGCGGTTGGCATGGACCGCGTCCTAATCTTGCATTACCACGAAATCTGGCTGAAGGGCGGGAACAAGAACTACTTCTTGAGCCGCCTGATCGCGGCCGTCAAGCGCGCGCTCGAGGACCTGCCCGTCGCGTCGCTGCGTTTTGTCTCGGACCGTCTCATCCTCACACCGCAAGATGCGATGGCGCTGCCGGCGATGCTCGAACGCCTGAAACGCGTCTTCGGTCTCGCCTACATTGCCGTGGCGCGGACCGTCGCGCCGGAACAGGAAGCCCTCAAGGCCGTAGCCTGCGCGATGATGGACGAAAGAGATCCGCAAACCTTTGCGGTTCGCGCCAAGATCGCCGACTCCTGCTTCGGGATGACTTCCATGGAGCTCGAACGGGTGCTCGGCCGAGCCATTCTCGACCACCTGCGCTCTCGCGGAAGCGATGTCCGAGTCCAGTTGAACGCGCCACAGTTTACTTGCTGGGTTGAAATCGTGGCGGGGCAGGCGCTCGTTTACACGGAGCGCGTGGAAGGCGCCGGAGGCTTACCGCCGGTGACCGGCGGCCGGCTGGTGGGGTTGCTCTCCGGCGGGTTCGACTCGGGCGTCGCCGCTTATAAAATGATGCGCCGCGGCGCGCACGTTACACTCGTTCATTTCTATAGCAACCCCTCACCCTCACGCGGTTCTTCGCGGCCGGTCGCCGAGGAGATCGTCCGAACGTTGACTCCTTATCAATTCACCTCGCGCCTTTACCTCATCCCTTTCGATGCCGTGCAACGGCTGGTGGTCGCGGGCGCCGACCAGAGTTTCCGCGTGCTGCTCTATCGCCGGCTGATGGCGCGCATGGCTCGCGAACTCGCCGTGGTGGAACGCGCGCTGGGCCTCGTAACCGGTGACAGCGTTTCTCAGGTCGCATCACAAACGCTCCACAACCTGGCCGCTGTGGATTTTGGGCTGGACTTGCCCATCTATCGGCCGCTCGCGGGCGACGACAAAAATGAAATCGTGCGCCTGGCACGGCAGATTGGGACGTACAAGATTTCCTGCGAGCCTTTTGAGGACTGCTGTCCGCGATTCATGCCGCGCTCGCCGGCCATCTTTTCGAATCCCCGGGAGCTCGGGCGCGCGGAATCGGCGTTGGATATGGAAGCGCTGATAACCCTCGGCCTGGAAGGCGCAACCGTGCTGGATTTTAAATTCGAACGGGGGGAGGTCTCGGCGCGCGAAGTCTCACCCCACCGCTTCCTGAGGTTGCTCGCACGACGCAAGGAGCTGCCGGTCGCGGCTGCCCCTCACCCGCCGGTGCCTACGCGGTCCTAAACCGCCCTCTTCTGCGGAGGCCTTTCTATAAGTTTCCCGAAAAGGTAAGATGGATAAGCAATGAAGAAATATTCGATACTCTTTGTCTTGAGCGCGCTTCTGTCGCTCCCCGTGGCCGGCCAGGAGCCGGAAAAAGGTGGCGCGCCTCAAGAAACGCAAGGAGGGGCACAAACCACCGGCGATCAAAAGACCGCGGACACTTCCAAAATCAAGGTCACAGTGAACCTCGTGAACGTCCTGTTCACCGTGTTCGACAAAAAGAACCGGCTGGTGCTCGATCTGACCAAAGACGATCTGCGTGTGTCTGAGGACAAGAAGCCGCAGACTATCCGGTTCTTCAGCCGCGAAACCGACCTCCCTTTGAGAATCGGCATCCTGGTTGACACGAGCAATAGTATCCGTGAGCGGCTGCGTTTCGAACAGGAGGCGGCAATTGATTTTCTCAACACCACGGTGCGCCCCGGGAAAGACCTGGCCTACCTGGTGGGATTCGACGTGACTCCGCAGTTGATTCAGGATTACACCGACGACCTCAACAAGGTTGCCGACGCCATCCGCACGCTGCAGGCGGGCGGTGGCACCGGCCTTTATGACGCTATTTTTTTTGCCAGCAAAGAAAAGATGCTCTATTTCCCTCCGCCCGAGCCCTATCTGCGCCGCGTCATGGTCATACTATCCGACGGTCGTGATAACCAGAGCGAGCACACTCGCGACGAAGCGCTGGGCATGGCCCAGCGCGGCGAAGTGACCATCTTCGCCATCAGCACCAACCGTAGCGGCCTATCCACGCAGGGCGACAAGGTCCTCAAATACCTGGCCGAACAGACCGGCGGCCGCGCGTTCTTTCCCTTTGCCGCGAGCGACGTCGCCGCCGATTTTCGCCAAATCGCCAAGGAGCTGCGCAGCCAGTACAGCCTCGCCTACGTCTCTACCAATACTGCACGCGACGGGTCGTTCCGGAATATTGCCGTCGATGCTCTTCAGAAGGAATACCACGTGCGCGCCAAGGCGGGATACTTCGCCCCCAGTCAGTAAGCTATTCCGATTGGATCACCCGAGGGGAGAGTTGGACGGGATTGTGCCGGACCGTAGGGATTCGCGCCGCGGTCATTCACCGGGCGCGTAGTAGCCGCGCCGCGCCTGCACCTTAAAGCGGTTGTCGCGGACGTCGACGCGTATTTTGCGGAAGGAGCCGTCGCGTTTTGTGTTGGCGGACGAATAACCGAGCAGATATTGCGTTCGCAACTCGTCGGCGATTTCCTGAAACGCCTCGCCCAGGTCCTTGCGGCCGGCTCGGATGACGGTGCCGCCGGTTTGCTCCGACAGCTTTTTCAGGATTGAAAATCCGTCCTCCGTCCCGTACCCGCCGTCATAACGGTTGTCAATCACGGCGAGGGAATAAATAATCACGTCCGCTTTCTGCGCCGCCTGGAGAGCTTCTTCCATCGAGACCTTGCTGCCGTGATCCATGCCGTCGCTCAGGACGACCAGAACCTTGCGGCCGATTTCATTCTTCAGCATGTCATGCGCGCCAAGATAAACGGCGTCGTAAAGGTGCGTGCCGCCCACGGACCCCCCGGGAAGGGGTGTTGGCGTCACTCCGCCTCCGCCCGTGTTGATCTCAGCAGCGTCGATCGCGCGCTCGAGCCGCGCCGCGTCGGTCGTCAAGTCCTGCAGGAGCTCGACGAAGATGTCGAAGTGAATGACAAACGCCAGGTCTTTGGGACGAATTACCTGCCGGATGAACGACTTTGCCTCCTCCTGTTCGATGGGCAGCATGCGCTGCTCGCTCCCGCTCGTGTCGATCAGGATGCCGAGCGTCAGCGGCGTGTCGGTCTCTCGCGAAAAGTAGCGAATTTCCTGCGCTGTGCCGTCCTCGGTCAGCTTGAAGTCTTCACGGTTGAGATCCGGAATCAATCGCCCCTTCTTGTCCTTGACAATGGCAAGCACGTTGACGACTTCCGTCGAAACTTTCAAGGTGGTGGTTTCTTCGCCGGGGGGCATTTTCTGCTGCCCTGCCGCGGCGGCTGCAACCGCGAGCGTAAGAATTATGCCGCAGCGAAGAGAGCAAGCAACAGCGCCCTCTGTGCGACGCATCAAAATCCGATTGAACATTCAAGAATCCTCTTCCACCATTATGATGCAAAACTGGTGCGCCGCGCGGAGTTCAATCAAGTGTCGCGCTGGAAACAACAGTGACGCGCGCCCAGCTCAGGATATCGCCGCTCCCGATACGTTTCCCTCTGCCATCATCCGAAATGTTTTGTCGCGAGTGGAATGAATTCGATCCTCACACGAACCATCTCTTTGTCGAAAGGTGTGGCGGATTTTGCATCTGTGCCGTTGCCTTCGTGCGCCGCGTCATCTTTTTCCTGCACTCGACATTCACTTTCCTCTTGACAAGAAAGGAGCGAGTCACTATACATGAGT
>CAYZVR010000081.1:0-13543 GCA_964481715.1 uncultured Acidobacteriota bacterium
TTCTGCCTTGAATACCTGCCAGCGTTGCAGCGACCTGCTGCCGAAGCGCCGTCTGCTGCGCGGGGCTTTCGCGTTGCTCTAAAGCGGGGACTTCCGCAGGGGCGGGCGCAGCCGAGTCTTCCACCGACTCGGGTGTAGCGGGAGTTGCCGTTCTGCGTCGCCGTGGGGCGGGCTTTTCCTCCGGAAGTTGCTCTTGGGGAATGGCCTCTTCTTCCGCCGGTTCCGGCGAGGGCGGTTCTTGAATGATCAAAGAACCGTTGTCAGCAGCTGGAGTTGACTCGGCGGCTGATGGAGGAGAGGGGAGATAGACGACGCGTGGCGCCGTTTGCCGCTTCGGGCAGCCCCAGATCAGGACTGCCAGACCGCATACCGAAAACAGAGTGGGTTCTCTCACAGCAAAGGTAATTGTACCATTAGCGTTGCCAAGGCGAGGATGTCTAGTGGGGAATCGAAATGCGAAACGTCGTGCCCCGATTGACTTCGGTTGAAAAGTCAATGGAACCTTTGTGAAGCTCGATGATTCGATAAGCCATGGCCAGCCCTACGCCCGTCCCTCCGGGCTTAGTCGTGAAGAATAGAGAAAACAGCTTTGGCCGGACATCCACCGGAATGCCCGAGCCCTGATCGGCGATTTCCAAATTCACTCGCTGAGCTGAGGAAGAGGGTGTCACACGTAATTCGCCGCCCGAAGGCATAGCCTGGCAGCCGTTCAAAATCAGATTCAGCAAGGCTTGTTTGATAAGGTCTCGGTCCAAATTGAGGGAGGGTACCAAGCCGTTCGATTGAAGGACCAACCGCACGTTGTTCTGCTGAGCCTGTGGCTCGGCCAGCGTGAATACCTCGCGAATCAGGTTCTCAAGATCCGTGGGCACCAGTCGAAGTTCCACGGGTCGGGTGAAGTCCAGAAAGGTCTTCACCACGCGGTCGAGGCGCCGGATTTCGCTCGAGAGCGTTTCAATGTGCGGCCTTACAAGCTCTCCCTTGTCCTGCAATTTCGACTTCAGGAGCTCGAGTTGGAGAACCATGGCGTTCAGAGGGTTTTTGACCTCGTGGGCCACGCCTGAGGTGAGCTTGCTGATCGCCGCGAGCTTGGCGGTTACGTCCAACTGATCCTCCAGTTGCGCGCGCGTACTCGCATCGCGGAGCGTCACAAGGCCCGCCACGCGCCGGCCCTGTTCTTCCACGAACTGGATGCTCACCGCCACTCGGGGCGTTTCACCGGATGTTTCAATCACCTGCCAGGAAAGCGACAGGCCTTTTTCAAAGGCCTCACGCAGGAATCTTGCCAGGGGACGGCTGTCGGAAAAAACCTCGGACACCGAATGGTGAAGTAACGCCTCGGTCGGCCGGCCGAGGAACCGCTCGACGGCCGGTGTGGACATGACCAGACGGTCCTCCTGGTCGAACATCAGCATTCCGTCGGTGAGATTGGAGAGAAGCTGATCCATATTTTCTTTGAGCGTAACAAACGCTTCCTTCTCACCGCGCATTCGTTCGCCCAGCAAATTCAGCTTCGACGAAAGGATGCCCCACTCGTCCGTGCGTTGAAGATGCAAGCTGATGGGAAATTCGCCCCGCGCCAGGCTGTCCACGCCCCGTGAAATAGTTTCGAGAGGCCGGAGGAGCCGAAAGGAAAGGAGTCCTGCGGAAATCGTCGCGAGCAGGACAGCCAGGCCGGAAAGGAGCGCTGCCCGACGAAGTTCCGGCGTAACCTGATTGCGCAGGAAGAGAGTCGACAGGCCCACGTGCACGTTGAGCAGGTTCCCACCCAGGTTGAGGGAGAGGACGACATCATAGACCTCCGGCTGGCCGTAGATGACTCGGAGCTGACGAACCAGTCCGGCCTGGAGCAGGCTATCGAAAGTCTGCGCCGGGGGAAGACGTTTCCCGATAGCGTCGGGATCGCTGTGAACGATGACCTGGCCGGCTTCGTCCGTGATCGCCACGTAGTAGATCGTTGGCGAGTAGCCAACCGCTGATTCGATCAGCGACGTGAGCC
The DNA here is from genome assembly GCA_964481715.1 of uncultured Acidobacteriota bacterium. Lineage (GTDB taxonomy): Bacteria > Acidobacteriota > Terriglobia > UBA7540 > UBA7540 > JAHEKS01. The sequence goes on from CAYZVR010000081.1 coordinate 2,000, forward strand.
CCGGATTGGCCGCCAGGGTTTGCTGGACAAAGCGATGAACTTCCTGGGAGTTCGAAGGATCAAAACCGGGTGGGATGGGTGCCTGGGTTAGAGCAGTTCTCGCTTGTTGATAGGTCTCATACACGACGTATTCACCGCGGTCCTGTACGCCTTCCAGCGTCTGACGTGTCAGGCTGGAGAGGTACAGGCTGGCGATCGCAAGAACCACCAGCAGAACCAGAAGGGAAATCAGCGCAGTAAGCTTACTCTTGAGGCTTACTTTCATATTCCTTCAGCTTGTTGTGGAGGGTCTTCAAACTGATGCCCAGCATGTCGGCGGCGCGAGTCTTGTTGTTTTGAGTGAAATTCAGGGTTTCGACGATGAGCCGCTTTTCGGCCTCTGCCACGGTCAACCCAGGGCGGAGGTGAAGTCCGTCGTCGGCGCCCGCCGGAGCGGGACGCCCGAAATCCGGCGCGAGATTATTCTTGCGGACCAATTCCCCGGAGCTTGTGACCACGGCTCGCTCCAGCACGTTGCGAAGTTCGCGGACGTTTCCCGGCCAGGAGTAGCTCCGGAACCCCTTCAAAACTTCGTCCTCTACTCCCCGTACTGCACACCCGTGTTTGTGGTTTAAATCCTCCAGCAGTGCGGCGATCAGCGGCTCCAGGTCTTCCGGCCGATCACGGAGCGGCGGCATGGCGATTTGGACTACATTCAGCCGGAAATAGAGGTCGCTTCGCAGCTCCCCTTTGGCGATCGCGTCCTCGGGAACTTTGTTCGTGGAGGCCAGCACGCGGACGTCCACGGAAATCTCGCTCTTGCTGCCCAGCCTTCGAACTTTTGAGTCTTCCAAAACGCGCAGCAGCTTTGCCTGAGTCCCGACCGGCATCTCTCCGATTTCATCCAGCAACAGCGTTCCGCCGTCGGCCAGCTCGAAGCACCCCACACGGCGCTCGACGGCTCCCGTGAAAGCGCCCCTTTCGTGACCGAAAATTTCACTTTCCATCAGGGTCTCGGGGATAGCGGCGCAATTGACTGCGACGAAGGGCTTGGATTTGCGTGGGCTCAAGTCGTGGATCGTCCGCGCGGCCAGTTCTTTTCCGGTTCCGCTCTCGCCGGTAATCAGCACGCTGGCGCTCGAAGGCGCTACCTGCTCGACGAGCGACATCGTTTCCTGTATTTTCTTCGAGTGTCCTACAAGCTTTCCCAGGATGCCGGCATCGCGCAGTCGGCGGTGTGCGACTTCCAGTTGCCGTTCATTTTCCTGCCGCTCCAGGCAGTTTCGCAGCTCGACGCGCAGCCGCTTGGGGTCGACCGGCTTTTCGAGGAAATTGAAGGCGCCCAGCTTGGTTGCCTCCACGGCCTGCTCGATAGTGCCCTGTCCGGTTAAGATGATGAAACTGGCTTCGTGGTGCTTCTCACGAAGCTCTTTGAGCAAGCCCATGCCGTCGAGTCTTGGCATCCGCAGGTCGGAAACGACGACAACGGGATTGAACGAGGTAATCTTGTCTAAAGCCTCTTGACCGTCCGCGGCAGTCTCCGCCTCGTACCCCCAAACGGCCAGGAGTTCTGCAAGCCCTTGCCGCTCATGCAGTTCGTCCTCAACCACCAGAACTCGGGCGCCTTGGCTCATCGCGACTCACTCCTCCAAATATGGAAATACCCATTATACTCCGTCCTGTAAATTTCAGCCGGTTTGAAACAATCTGCCTGCTTCAGGACTTTGACAGGTCATAGACTCTTACCCTGCGGTACCTGGACTTCTCCGGCCTGCCGGAATACCAACCTGCTTTGAGGATTACCTTTGATGTATTATCATGACGCTAGCGAGGCGGGAACCTGATGCCCAAGCTCCGAGTGGTCCTGATAGTCGATGACGAGCCATCCGCGCGGGAGATGTGCGTGGCAATCCTTGAGCCGCAGGGATTTCGCACGGAGGTTGCCGAATCCGGCGCGCGTGCGCTGGCAGTCCTTGAAACCCGCATGATTGACGTGGTCCTCACAGACGTTTGCATGCCGGGCATGGGTGGCATGGACCTGCTGAAAACCGTCAAGGAGAAATTTCCGGCGACGGATGTTGTGGTCATGACGGGATTCGGGACGATCCCCGCAGCCGTTGAGGCCATCAAACTCGGCGCCTATGAATACATCACGAAGCCTTTTAAGGTGGAGGACATCCGGCGAGTCTTCCGGCGCCTCATGGAAAAGCGCGAGTTGAAAGACGAGAATCGCGCCCTGCGCGAAAAGCTGCTCACACGGCCGGGCTTCGACGATATGGTGGGGACATCCCACCGGATGCAGAAAGTCTACCGCCTGATTCTGAGGGCGGCTTCAAAGCGTCTGCCTGTCCTGATTCTGGGTGAGAGCGGAACGGGCAAGGAGTTGGTGGCGCGCGCCGTCCACGCGCATAGCCCCTGGTGCGACAAGCCCTTTGTGCCTGTGGATTGCGGCGCCCTGACCCCGACCCTCATCGAGAGCGAACTGTTCGGGCACGTGCGCGGGGCGTTTACGGGAGCCACTCAGAGCCGTCAAGGGCTGCTGGCTTCGGCTCGGGGTGGGACCGTTTTTCTGGATGAGATCGCCGAACTGCCTCTCGAACTCCAGTCAAAACTCCTGCGTGCGCTTCAGGAGCGGGAAATCAAGCCCATCGGCTCGAACGAGCGTATGCGCCTGGAGGCGCGCGTCATCGCTGCCACCAACCAGGACATCGAAGCGGCCATCAAGCAGGGCACGGTTCGCAAGGACCTGTACTTTCGCTTGAACGTTGTTTCCATCAAGATGCCGCCCTTGCGGGAAAGAAAGAGCGATATTCCCGCTCTCGTTCACACTTTCATCGAACGAAACAGCCGGGAAGATGATCGCGTTGTGGACGTTTCACCGGATGCGATGGCCCGGCTGCTGAATTACAATTGGCCGGGAAACGTGAGGGAACTGGAGAATTGTATCCAACGCGCGCTGGTGCTTGACGGCGGTCCGGTTATCCAGGTGAAAGACCTGCCTTCCAATGTCCTTTACCAGGTCGGGCCGGAGGAAGGGAAGCCCCCGGTTTCTTCGCTGGCGGAGCTGGAACGGCACGCTATCTTGCAGGCTCTCGAATCAACGGGCGGAGACCGCATGCGAGCCGCGAGACTGCTCGGCATCGGCAAAACGACGATTTATCGAAAGCTCAAAGAATTCGGTCTGGAAAATGCCGTCCCTCTCAGAAGCTCTGCTTAGCCATCTGCGGATTCCGAATTCCCAGTGCCTCGAGCGATTCCCTGAATTGGATTCAAGACCCGGTGCTGCTGTAATTTGCGACACCGCGGTTCCAAACGAAAATCGCCAGCAGAGAAAATCCAACTGCCACGACCGGGACCAGGTGGAAATAATCTGCGAACGCCCCGCGACCGAGAAAGTGCGTGGTGGGATAGAAGGAGGCAAAACCAAAAGGAATGATCCAGCTCAATAGAAACTGGATGAAAACGTTGTAAATGGTCAGAGGATATCGGCCGAAGGTCAGCATGTTAAAGACCGGCGGAACAATGCCCACTCGGTCCTCAAACCAGAAGGAAACTGCGGTCAGAGTCAGAAAGACAGCAAGGTAAATAAGAGTGCCTGCCGCGACCATCACGGCGAACCAAAAGTAGTCCACTCCATGCCAGGGAACGTGCAATCGACGGGCGGAAATCACGACCACTACCAGACCTGTCACAACCTCCTGCAATGATTCCAACCGGAATTTCTCAAACAAAACCTGAAAGAGGGTATCCACCGGGCGAAGCATGATGCGGTCAAAGCGGCCTTCAATGATGTAAATGTCGCCGAATTCGTAGAGGTTCCAACTGACCACGTTGAAAAATCCCAGGGGAATCAGCGAAAAGCCGTAGAGAAACAGGATTTCGTAGAACGACCAGTCCTGCAGCTTGGGAATCTTGGTGAAGAGCACCAGCACAAATCCAAATCCCAGCACCGTCGCCGACATGGACGAGAAGAAGGCAATAATAAAGTCCGCTTTGTAGGCGAGGCGCACTTTGGCGTATTGCGCGAAATAAAGGACAAAAAGTTTGAGGTGACGTTTCATGTGACAGACTGCCTGTTTTCTTATCCACCCTGAATTGTGATCTTGCGGCTCGACCACCGCCACAAGCCGTCGCCGGCGGCGAGCAGCGCAACCACCCAGAAAAGCTGGATCGCCAGCGCCTTGAGGATGGCCAGTCCCTGGAGCTTGCCGAGGTAAATCAATACGGGCACGTAGCTGATGTATTGAAACGGCAGTACTGCCAGAACTTTCTGAAAAGTCTCGGGGAAAAATGAAATAGGAATAAGCAGGCCGGAGAAAAGTTCCAGCAGGAAATATTTGGCGCGCAACAGCCCCAGAATGGATTTCAGCCGGATGGCGAAGGTGCCCACTGAGAAATTGATCCCGGCCACGATAAAAAAGCTGAAGAGCACACTCACGAGAAATGCCGCAAAGTTCAGGAAACTCGCGGGCAGGCGCAGGGGAAAGACCAGCGCGAGGATGACCGCCGTGGGCAACGTCAGCATCACGAGGCGAAACACCGATTCACCGAGCGCCTGCGCGACATACATCATCTGCGTGTTGACGGGTTTGATGAGGTCCATCGCGAGCTTGCCTTCCATCACCTGAACGGAGAGCTGCTGGTCAATATTGTTGTAATAAAACGACCGGATAACCCACCCGACCGCGACATAGGTCAGCAGATGCGAAAAATCAAAGCCTTCGATGCTCGCGCTGTGCTCGTAGATGGCTTTCCAGATGAAGTAGTAGACCGAAACGTAGATGAAGTACGTGACGATGCCGGTGAAATAGCGCAGGCGGTAGGCAAGTGTGTTGATGAAGCCGACGCGGAGGAACTCTCCGTAAATGCGGGCGAGCGCGGCGAAGGAAACGCGGTCGCGCGGGCGAGAGGGCAGAGCGAAGTCGGAAGCCCCCATCAGCCCACCTCTCCGCTCAGGTAAATGCGCTTGACGATGTCCTCGATGGGCTCTTCTTCAATGAAAATGTCGCGCACTTCCAGGCGGTTCACGAGGTTGCGGATGACCTCGGCGCTCGAGTGCTTTTCGCGGTCGAAGCGCATCAGATAGGTCAATTCGTCCAATCGCTCGCAGGAAATGCCGTCGGAAGAAATCTCCGCAACACTTGCCTCCTGCGCGCGGTCCTTCAGGAAAAATTTCACCTGAGTGTATTTGGCCAGCCGTTTCTTCATTCTGGCCAGGTCGCCATCGAACAAAATCTTTCCGCGGTCGATGATGAGAATGCGCCGCGAAAGCTCTTCGATGTCGGATAGGTCGTGCGTGGTCAGGAGCACAGTCGTGCGCTCCAGGCGGTTGACTTCTTTCAGAAATTCGCGGATGCGGTCCTTGGCAACGACGTCGAGGCCGATGGTGGGCTCGTCGAGAAACAGCAGCGGGGGGTTGTGCAAAAGAGAAGCTGCCAGGTCGCAGCGCATGCGCTCTCCCAGGGAGAGCTTCCGCACCGGCGTATGGAGGTAATCCTTAAGGTTCAGGATTTCGGAGAAAAGGCCCAGCCGCTTTTTGTAATCTTCCTCCGAGACTTCGTACAGTGCCTTGAGGAGCTTGAACGACTCAACCACGGCGATATCCCACCAGAGCTGAGTGCGCTGGCCGAAGACCACACCGATATGTTTGGTATAACGCCGCCGGTCGCGGTAGGGAACGTAGCCGTTTGCAACCACGCGCCCGCCCGTCGGGACCAGAATGCCGGTCAGCACCTTGATGGTGGTGGATTTGCCCGCGCCGTTCGCACCGATATAACCCACCATTTCCCCCGGCTCGATGGAAAAGCTGATGTGGTCTACGGCGTGGACGGTGATGTGCTCGCGAACGAACAGGTTCTGGATCGCGCCGCGCACGCCCTCGCGACGCTTGAAGGTGCGAAATTCTTTGGTGAGATCCTGAACTTCAACGATGGGCGGCATGGAGGGGAATTCCTTCGAAACGCCGGTTCGGATGACCTGAGGTTTCAATTGTAACAAATCCGCCGCGGCAGGGACAGGTTGTCGTGGCGAAGCGGTTCGAGTTTACAAATCCAAATGCCGATTTCGACTCAACCTTTTCGCTTGAATTTACGTCTAACATGCATCACGATGACGTTCCTCTAAACACCGAGTTGGAACGACTAAGGGAGCCAAGCTGCATGAAAAAGAGGCTAAGGAAAGTTCTTTGGGTCGCCGCGCTCGTCGCGGCAAGTTCATCCTGGTCGGCGGCGCAGGACCTGGCGTCGTTCGAAAAGCGCGTCACGCTTAAAGTTTTGCCCAACGGGCTGACGGTACTCATCTACGAGCGTCCGGAAGCTCCCGTTTTCTCTTTCTTCACCCACGTAGACGTGGGTTCGGACCGGGAAGAGCCGGGCGATTCGGGCCTGGCGCACATGTTCGAGCATATGGCTTTCAAAGGGACCGACAAGATCGGGACCACCAATTATGTCGCTGAAAAGATCGCGCTCCGGAGGGTTGAGGCGGCTTACGGCGCTTACGACCGCGAGCGCCGCAAGGAAGTTGGGCGCGACGACAAGAAAGTGGCCGAGCTCGAAAAGGCCTGGAATGATGCTAAAGACGCTGCGGACAAGTTTGTGGTTAAGAACGAATTCGGCGAAATCATCGAACGCGAAGGCGGAAACGGGATGAACGCGTTTACGAGCAAGGAAGAAACCGGGTACTTCTATTCCATGCCTTCCAACCGGCTTGAGCTCTGGGCCTACCTCGAGTCCGAAAGGTTTCTCCACCCGGTCATGCGCGAATTTTACAAAGAGCGAGACGTGGTTTACGAAGAGCGCCGCATGAGGACCGACAGCAACCCGGTCGGACGCTTGTTCGAACAATTTCTCGCCGCGGCCTACATGGCGCATCCCTACGGACGCCCGGTCGTGGGCTGGCCTTCCGATTTGCGCTCCTTTTCGGCGACCGACGCGAAGAATTTCTACGACCGCTACTATATTCCTGCCGACATGGTGCTGGCGGTTGTGGGCGACATAAAAACCAAGGAGGTCCTGGCGGTCATCGAAAAGTATTTCGGCAGGCTCCCCGCGCGCCCGAAACCGGAGCCGTTTCCGACCGTCGAGCCCCCGCAGAACTCCGAGCGCGAGGTAATCTTGCGCGAGAGAACTCAGCCCTGGTACATCGAGGGCTACCACAAGGCGAGCGCGCGCGGCGAGGACGAGGCGGTTTTCGATTCCTTGCAGGATTTGATGTCCAACGGACGCACCTCGCGGCTCTACCGCGCGCTGGTGCGAGACCAGAAGATCGCCGCGTTCGCAGGCGGGTTTAACGATTATCCGGGCGCCAAGTATCCCAACCTGTTCGTCTTCTTTGCAGTGCCTACTCCCGGGCACGCGCCGCATGAAATCGGCGAGGCAGTACGCAAGGAAATCGAGCGGGTGAAGAATCAGGACATCAGCGACGAGGAACTGGAGATGATCAAGACCCGTGCCAAGGCCGACCTGATTCGCCGGCTGGGAAGCAATTCCGGTCTGGCACAACAGCTCGCAACCTATCAGGCGCTTTTCGGTGACTGGCGCGAGCTCTTCCGCCAGGTCGAGCGGATTGACAAAGTGACCAAAGCTGACATTCGCCGTGTGGCCAACGCCACCTTCACCGCTTCCAACCGCACGACGGGGATGATCGAATCAACCCAGCTTGCCGGCGCCGCCGCGAAGGAGGCAGGACAATGAAGCGACCTCTCAAGCTGGTTTTCGCGGGTGTTTTAGTTCTGAGTTTCCTTTCTTCCCTACCCGAAGCGCGCGGCCAGGCGACGGACTGGAAGAAGATTCCCATTCCCCCCTTGCACGAATTCCACCCTCAGGAGCCGCGACGCGTTGCCCTGCCAAACGGCATGGTGATCTTTCTTCAGGAAGATCATGAGCTTCCTTTGATCCGCGCCTTTGCGAATGTGCGCGGTGGTTCACGCGAAGAACCCGCAGACAAAATCGGATTGGTCTCCGTTTACGGCGATGTGTGGAGAACCGGCGGGACCAAATCGAAAACGGGAGATGAGCTGGACGATTACCTGGAAGCCCGCGCGGCGCGGGTTGAAACCTGGGGCGATCTCGATTCGACCGGCGTTTCTTTGGATTGCCTGAAGCAAAACTTCGACGAAGTTTTCAAGGTCTACGTTGAGCTCATGCGCGAGCCGGCGTTTCGCGAGGACAAGATTCCTCTTGCCAAGCAACAGCTCGAAACCGAGATCGCGCGCCGGAACGACAACGCCGGGGAAATTGCCGGCCGTGAAGCTCGCAAGCTTGCTTACGGAGCCGATTCGGTTTACGCGCGTGTGCCCGAATACTCCACCGTCGCGGCCGTAACTCGCGAGGACTTGATCAAATGGCATGACGCGCGCATTCATCCCAACAACATTATTCTGGGGGTCATCGGAGATTTCGATTCCGAGGATATGGAAGCGAAGCTGCGCGAGGCGTTCGCTTCCTGGCCGGAAGGGCCCGCGGCGCCGAAATTCCAGACGACGATTTCCCGTCCCAAGCCGGGCATCTATTTTGTCGAAAAGGACGACGTCAATCAGAGCGCCATCCGCATGGTGGATCTGGGCACGACCCGGGACAGCCCGGATTATTTCGCTATCGAAGTTTTCAACGAGGTTTTCGGCGGAGGGTTCTCCTCCCGCCTGTTCTCTGACATTCGCTCGAAAAAAGGGCTGGCGTACGCGGTGGGCGGCGGCATTGGGACGGACTACGACCATCCGGGCGTGCTCATGCTTTCCATGGGAACCAAGAGCAGCACCACCGCCGCGTCCATTGACGCGCTTTACGAGGAGATGGACGGATTGAAAACCAATCCGCCCACCGCCGGCGAATTGAAAAAGGCGAAAGACTCCATCCTCAACTCGTTCATCTTCCGGTTCGATTCGAGAGCCAAGGTTCTCTCGGAACGAATTTTGTACGAGTTCTTTGGCTACCCGGCGGACTTCCTGGAAAAATACCGCGCGGGCATCGAAAAAGTCGCGCGTGAGGACGTCGTGCGCGTGATCGAACGCTACATCCACAAGAACCAGATGGCGGTCCTCGTCGTCGGCAAGCCCGCGGATTTCGATCGCCCGCTTTCTTCTTTCGGCCAAGTGACGGCGCTCGACATCACGATTCCCTCGGGAAAAACGGCCGCTGACGCAGGTCAGGCGGTCTCCAACCCCGAGGGCAAGGCTCTGCTCTCGAAGGTGATCGAGGGGCTGGGCGGGCAGGAAAAAGTTCGCGCGGTCAAGGCTTTCCGCCAGAAGGTCACAATTCTCGCCAGCACGCCACAGGGAGAGATGTCGCTCGATGCCGACCAGGTAATTATCTTTCCGGACCGGCTCTGGCAGAAGATGACCGGCCCGATGGGTGAAATGACCATGGTGTTTTCACCTGCCGCTGCTTTTATGCAGGCGCCCATGGGAGTTCGAGACATGCCGGCGTCACAGAAGGCAGACGTTTTGAATGAACTCAAACACGACCCATTCTATGTGGCGCAGCATTCGGAAGATCCGAAATTTGTTTTCGCCGCGGGCGGAAACGAAAAGATCGGAGACATTGAAGCGCAAATTCTCGATGTGAGCGCCGACGGTGCGCGCTCTCGGTGGTGGATTGACCCGCAAAACGGGCGCATCCTTCGCGCCCAGTCGCTGTCGGGGGGAGCCGGCAGCGGCCCAGACACCGTGGTGGATTATTCCGAGTGGAAATCGTTCGAAGGTCTGACCATGCCCTCCAAGGAAACCAGAACTCGCGGGGGCGAGACGGAGGCCACGGTGGAAGTCAAAGAGGTTCAGATCAACCCCACGGTTGATCCGCATCTTTTCGATAGGCCTGCGGAAGGGCAAAATCCATAACCTGTTCCGGGCCTATTTCGCGCAGCGATATTCATAATTTCAACGTCATTCTACTTCTAAATAGGGCGTTTGCGAGTGCGCAGCCATCATTTCGCCGTCACCGACTTTCCTTCTTCGCGCGAATCCACTCGTCGACGTTGCGCTCCAGGATATTGAGGGGCAGGGCGCCGTCGCGCAGCACGACCTCGTGAAATTCTTTTAGATCGAACTTCGGCCCAAGCTCGCGGATTGCGCGCGCGCGGAGTTCCTGGATTTTTAGCTGGCCGATTTTGTAGGCGAGCGCCTGCCCGGGCCAGGCGATGTAGCGGTCCACTTCGTTGGTGATGTCGAGCGGGTCCTTGGGCGCGTTCTCCGCAAAGTAGTCGATCGCTTTTTGCCGCTCCCAGCGCATCGTGTGCATTCCGGTGTCAATCACCAGCCGCACGGCGCGCCACATGTCGAAGGTGAGCTCGCCGAATTTGGAATAGGGGTCGTCATAAAGTCCCATGTCCTCGCCGAGCGATTCCGCATAGAGCGCCCAGCCTTCGCCGAACGCGTTGTAGTAGCCGTAGCGGCGGAAGTTGGGCAGGGTTTGCTGCTCCATGGCCAGGGCGATTTGCAGGTGGTGTCCCGGCACGGATTCGTGAAGCGTCAGCGCCATCATTTCCCATTTCGACCGCTGGTCGGGCTTGTAGAGGTTCACCATGTAGGTGCCGGCGCGTGAGCCGTCCGCAGCGGGAGGACGGTAGAAAGCCGCCGTCGTATCGGGTGACTCGAGGGCCGGAATGGGCTCGACGCCGTAGGGTAGCCGCGGGAGAGTCCGGAAGACCTTAATCAGATTGGGATCCACACGCTTGGCCGTGGCACGATAAGCTTCGAGAAGCTCGTCCGGCGAGTTGGTGTGGAATCGCGGATCGGTCCTCAAGTAAGTGAAAAATTCCGAGCGCGTTCCCTTGAACCCAGTCTGCTCCATCACTTTCTGCATTTCGCTTCGGATTCTCGCGACTTCCCGCAGGCCGATTTCGTGAATCTCGGCGGGCGTCAGGTTTGTTGTCGTGTGCTCGCGCGCGAAGTAGGCGTACATCTCCTGGCCGTTCGGCAATTTCCAGATTCCGACTTCTTCGGGCGCAGCAGGGAGGTATTGTTTGCCGAAAAACTCCTTGAAGCGGACAAAGGCAGGCACGATGTCCCGCGCGATAGACTCGGTGGCCGCTTGTTGCAGCCGCGCGCGGTCTGGCCCAGGAAAATTTTCGGGGAAGCTCTTGAAGGGTTTATAAAACGGGCTTTCCGCGGGGTCTTTGACGATCTGTTTGTCAATCTGGCCGGCGACCCGCTCGAGGATAATTTTCGGAAGTAGCATGTGTTCTTGAACGCCCTCGCGCATCAGGCCCATCGTCTGGTCCATGTAGGTGGGGAAGGCGCGCAACCGCGCGAGCCAATCCTCGTAATCTTTCACGGTCTCAAAGCGCAGCGAGTCGGCAAGGGTATTCGAGAGCTGAATGCCATCCCGCTGGTAGAGCGGGATCAAAAACCAGTGAAAGCGATAACCCTCGATGTCGGTTTGGTATTCCTCTTCAAACAGCTCGTAGTTCAATTGGTCAGGGCGGGAAAGCACGCTGCGGCCGATTTCCTTGAGCCGGGTGAGAACTGCAACCTGGTGTTCGTGCCGCTTGCGAATGGCTTCCAGGCTCACATCGGGCCAACGGTCGTTCCAGCGCCGGTCGCCGAGCTCGGATGCACGAGTGGGATTCTGC
>CAYZVR010000082.1:0-13446 GCA_964481715.1 uncultured Acidobacteriota bacterium
GGGCGATTCGCGAATCGCCCCTACGAGCGACAAAAATCCGCTTGACAATCTCCTGGACAAATTCTAGGCTAGAACTGTAAGCTATAGCCTGAGTTTCAACCTGGTAATCTGCGCCCTTCCGACCCCGCGAACCGCCGGCTATTTTTTCGCGGCAGTCCCTGCCGCAAAGGGAACGGTTTTCACAATCCCTTTGCCTTCCTGAACGTACACCACCTGGTCGGCGGCGACGTTTTCCATGGAATCCACCTGGCCGCTCGGCCAGCTGATTTCGAGGCGGTCAACCTTGGTGGCGGGGCCGAGGCCGAAGTGGACGCGCAGATCGTTCTGCGAGGCGTAGCTGCCGCCGCTGCGGACTTCGTCCATTTGCCGATGCTCACCCGTCACACAATGAATCCGCGCGCCGATGCCGCTGCGGTTCGATTTGGTTCCGATGGTGCGGACTTTGATCCAGTGATTCGCGCTCGGCTTCCCGTCCGTCGTGTCAAGGCGAAGCAGTTGTGGGAATCCGTTGACCGGATTCGCGACTACATCCACGTCGCCGTCGTTATCAAAATCGCCGAAGGCACAGCCCCGCGCCGAGATGGGATCGAGGATAGCCTCGCCGAGTTGTTTGGAAATATCCTGGAAGCGCCCGTCGCGCAGATTGAGATAAACGGTTTTGGGTTCGTTATAGTGGATGTCAAGGTTGAGGCGCTCGATCTCCGGATAAATGTGCCCGCTGGCCACGAAGATGTCCGGCCAGCCGTCGTTGTTGAGGTCGAAAAAGCCGCAGCCCCAGCTCAAATCGCGCGCGTTCAGTCCCAGACCGGCGGTGAAGGTCGAGTCATCAAAGACCGCCTTGCCGGTGTTGTGGTAGAGCGAGTCGGTGTCCTCGGAAAAATTGGTTCGGAAAATATCGAGCCAGCCGTCGCAGTCGTAGTCCGCCGCCGCCACGCCCATCCCGGCCTGGGGCTTGCCGTCCTGACTGTACGCGCACCCGGCGCTGATGCCGATGTCCGTGAAAGTGCCGTCGTGATTGTTGTGATAGAGCGCGCTGGGTTGGGAATCGTTGGCCACGTAAATATCCGACCAGCCGTCGTTATCGAAGTCGCCGGTCAGGACGCCCAGCCCGTAGGTGCCGTTCGCTTTCAGAATCCCGGAGCGCTCAGAAACGTCCGTAAACGTGCCGTCGCCGTTGTTGTGATACAGGATGTTCTTTCCCCCCGGAAGGCCCGGCGGCCCGCAGGCGACGAGCGCTCCCTTGTACAGGCATGGGCCGGCTTCGGGCAAGGGCCAGGTGCTGGGGTCGCCGTCGCAATAGTTGGCAATGAACAGGTCTAGTTTCCCGTCGCGGTCGTAATCTACAAACGCGCATCCGGTGTTCCATCGCGGGTGAGTGCCGGCGACGCCGGCTTTTTCGGAGACGTCGGTAAATGTGCCGTCGCCATTGTTGTGATAGAGGACGTTCTTGCCCCAATATGAAACAAACAGGTCCTCGAATCCGTCGTTGTCATAGTCCCCGATGCACACCCCTTGTCCCCAGCCGGAATGCAGCAGTCCCGCCTTTTCCGTGACGTCGGTGAAGGTGCCGTCGCGATTGTTCCGGTAGAGGTGGTTTACAGGCTCCTGGCCTTTGGGGAAGCCTTCCAGGCGTGAACCGTTGACGAAGAACAGGTCCAGCCATCCGTCGTCGTCGTAATCGAAGAAAGCCACGCCGCACCCGGTCGTCTCCAGCAAGTATTTGTTGGTCTTCTCGCCGCCGTAAATGGTCTTGTGGGTAATGCCGGCAGCCCGGGCTGTGTCCGTGAAGAGTAATCCCAGAGGTTGGGCCGCGTCCGCGCCGGGAAGGGGTGAGGCCCTCAATTGTTCTGAAGCCCCGACCCAGTTGAAAGACGGATTCAGAATGCGCCCGCTCATTGCGAGCCCGGCAGCTTTCAGGATCTGTCGCCTGGTTATTTGTCGCATGCTTTGAGTCGAGATTTTATTGCCTGAGAAGTCTGTTTCAATTGCCCATTCCGATCTTGATGTTTCAAGTCACGAGGATAACTTAGAAGCCGCGTTGTCGGTAGGCATTTTGACTTGAAACGTCGTCCAAACAGCGGGGGTTCCGGATTACCCGGAAACGCAGGCCTGGTGCGTTTGGTTCGTTAATTCATCGACATTTTGTCGCGCCCTCAAAAGAAATTTTCAGAATGTAAGATTTCGCTTGACAGCGGGTAGTATGTTTAGAGTACTCTTCAATAGCTCTATTACCTTTGCGTCGGGCTTCAGGCAAGTCTAATCGAATTTTGGCACTGACCGGGAATTCCGGTCCTGACAAGTTGTCGCCCAAGATGGGGGAGGGCGCTTTGGTCGGTACGTGGGTGCCGAATTCAAGATGCAAAGGCAATCACAGCGTTCATCAACCCATCAACAAATAGAACGGTACTCCGTTGCGGGACCGAGTTGTCGCGAGGTGAAGTCGTTCCTCTGAGGACAACGTGAGGTTCCAGAGTGGGTAGTCCCACTAATTCATCTACAGCACTCGAACCGATTAAAATGGGAGGATTCAAAATGCGGAATAAAGGATTATTCCTCGGCTGTCTCTTGGCGTTCGTGCTTGCTTATCCAGTGCAGAAAGCCATTGGCCAGGCCATCTATGGCGGCATCCTGGGTACCGTGACGGACAGTTCGGGAGCTGTCGTCCCCAACGCCAAGATTACCATTACCAATGTTGGGCAAGGCGTCAGCTTCAACACCACTTCCAACGCGTCCGGTAACTATGAGAATTCGCACCTGATTCCCGGCGTCTACGATGTGCGCGTGGAAGCGCAAGGTTTCCAGACGTTCATCCAGAAGACCGTCCAGGTCAACGTGGACGCGACAACTCAGGTCAACGCCACTATGCAGGTTGGTCAGGTCACTCAGGAAGTGACGGTCACCGCAGAGGTTCCTCTGCTCAAAACACAGAAGACCGACGTGGCCTCCAGCTTCAGTACGCGCCAGGTGGTCGAGCTACCCATCTTCAATCGGAATTTCACGCAGTTTGAACTCCTCACCCCCGGAACGCAGCGACTTGGTTGGCAGCATGCCGCGAGCGAGAACCCGCAGGGGTCCATCCAGATCATGGTCAACGGGCAGAACTTCAGCGGGACTTCTTTCCAGCTCGATGGCACCGACAACCAGGACCCCATCCTGGGCATTATCGTGATCAACCCCAACCTTGACGCAGTTACGGAAGCGAAGGTCACCACCCAAAACTACGACGCCGAATTCGGAATGGCCACGGCGGGTGTGGTGACCGCCCAGACCAAGTCCGGCACCAACCAGCTCCACGGCAGCGTGTTTGAGTATCGCCGCAACGACGTGACGAGCGCGCGCGATCCTTTTTCGCAATCTCAACCAATTAACGCCAGTGAGCCGGACAAGTTCATCCCTGACATTCTCTATAACAAGTTCGGAGGGTCGCTGGGCGGGCCTATCAGGAAGGACAAGACGTTCATCTTCGGTGATTACGAGGGCGCGCGGCGCAAGGCGGGCGGTTCGGCGCTGGTGCGCGTCCCGACCGCTGCCGAGCGCGCTGGCAATTTCACCGATTTGGGGCCATCAATTCACGTTTTCAATCCCTACGACGCCAACGGCAACGTCATTCCGTGCACCGATGCGGCGAATTGCGCGCGAACCGATGTCACGAGCAACATTTTTGCGCTCAGCCCCATGTCGCCTCAGGCGGCAGCGATCCTGAGTTTCATTCCGCTGCCCAACATCACTCCGGCGAGTCCGACATCCGCAAACTACTCGGCCTCCGGCAACCAGACTTTCAACAACGACGGCTTTGACGTCAGGGTTGACCACTACCAGTCCGAAAAAATGCACATCCTCGGACGCTACAGCTTCCAGCGATTCTCACGTCAAGGTCCAGGCGCTTTCGGCGATCTAGCCGGCGGCGCGTCGTTTAACGTGGACCCCTCCCTCGGCGGGTTCGCCGGCCAGTCGTCGGTCAGGAACCAGAGCATCGCGGCGGGCTTCGATTACACCCTGGGTCCGACATGGCTTACCGACTTCCGGTTTGGCTTTTTCCGCTACCGGGTCGCTGTCAACCCTCTCGGCGTGGGGACGACTCCTGCCACTGACGCCGGAATCCCTGATTTGAACATGGGCGATACGGTCACTTCCGGCATGCCAGCTTTCTTCATCAACGGCGATGCCGGGTTCAACATCGGTTACTCCCTCGGGACCAATCAGTGCAACTGCCCGCTCGATGAACAGGAGCAGCAATTCCAGTTCGTCAACAACTGGACGAACGTCCGCGGCAACCACACGGTCAAATTCGGCGCGGACATTCGCTATGCGATGAACCTGCGCGTGCCAAGCGACAGCCACCGCGCCGGAGAATTGGCCTTTTCGCCGGATTTCACCAAAGGCCCAACCGGCGGCGGCGTTGGACTCGCCACCTTTATGCTCGGCGGCGTCACTCACTTCAACCGCTATGTCTCGAACGTCTCAACCGCAGCGGAACGGCAAAAGCGCTGGTTCTTCTACGGTCAGGATACGTGGCGCATCACTCCCAAACTCACCCTCAATTACGGACTGCGCTGGGAGATTTACTTCCCTCAGACCGTCAACGGCGCCGGGAATGGCGGCTGGGTGCAGAGGGATACAGGCGAAGTCTGGGTTAACGGCGTGAACGGCATCGGGTCCAATGGGAACGTGGAAAATACTTACAAAAACTTTGCCCCGCGCCTGGGAATCGCCTACCAGATGACTCCGAAGACAGTCCTCCGGCTCGGCTACGGCCGCAGCTTCAACATCGGAACTTTTGGCTCGATCTTTGGCCATACAGTCACTCAGAACCTGCCCATTTTGGCCAACCAGGACCGGACCGCGGCGAATAACTGGGATCAGGTCTTTACGCTGGCACAAGGGCCTGGTGTCTTCGACCCGAACACCGCGCTTCAGAACAACTGCTTGCAAGCCGGTATAAACCCCAATACGGGTCTGCATGATCCAAACCCGATCACCAATCCAGGCGGCGCTCCTGGGGTCTGCGCAAACACGATATTGGGTGCGACGGGCAACCCGCTTCTTCCCGACGGCGTCTCCCCGCACATCCACCCCCCCAAACAGAGGCTCGGGACCGTGGACGCGTGGAACGTCACCTTGCAGCATGAGTTCGCTCCGAACCTTTCCGCCCAAGTGGCATACGTAGCGAACAAGGGCACTCACGGGTTTAATGGCAATGGCCCGAACTACGACACCAACACAGCCACAATCGAAGGGTACCTTGCTGGCGTTCCCTTCAACCAACGCCGACCCTATTTCAACCTGTATGGGTGGACTTCAGGCGTCAACTATTACGGCAACGATGCCAGCAATACCTACGAGTCCCTCCAATTCGGAGTCGACAAGCGCTTCTCGAATGGGTATGGGATTTCGGGCCACTACACGTTCGCGCATGCTTATCAGTACGATGGCAGCGGGTACTACATTTACGATGCCTCGCTGGTTCGCGGGCCTTCCGACTTCCAGCGTAATCACGTCATTGTGGTCACCCAAATTTGGCAGTTGCCTTTCGGCAGGGGGAAGAAATTCGCGGGCAACGCCGGACGGGCTCTGGACCTGCTGGTAGGCGGATGGCAGCTCAACAGTGTTTGGACATGGATGACCGGAACGCCTTTCACGCCCGGCTACTCGGACTGCGGCTCGGATAGAGACACTGGGCCGTGCCGCCCGAACCTGGTAGGCGACGCCATTCCCGGCAACCAAACCAAGGACCAGTGGTACATTCCGGCTGGTGGTGAGTTGTCCGCCAACGGGATGACCCTCGGTCCCTGGCAGCGTCCTCAAAAGGGAGAGTTCGGAAATGTGGGTGACAACTCCTTCCGAGGACCGCATTTCTTCCAAACCGATATGTCCCTATTCAAAAACTTCAAGATCTCGGAGAAGGTTTCGGGCCAGATCCGGGCCGAGTCGTTCAATGCGTGGAACCACGTGAATCTAGGCGGGCCTGATGGCAATGTGGACGGCGGCGGCGCGGGTAAGATCACTGGCTTGGCGGGCGGAGCTGCGATGCGTCAGTGGGACTTCGCAATCCGGTTCGATTTCTAGCCGAAACCGACGAACGTCTGCATATTCGTGATTTCTTCTCGAGGGGCCTGAAAAGGCCCCTCTTTTTTTCTCCCAGGCTCCATGTTCAGCTTCGCGCCATTCGCAAGCGAGGTGATATACTGGGACAGAATTCTTTGAATTGGGTATGGAATCTCATCGCCAGCCGCGATCCGTCGCGATAGCGAGCATTGGTTTGGCTTGGGTGCTCACGCAGATGGGCGCGGAGATCGTCCTATCTCAGCGTCCCGAAAAGACACTGACGTTCAACAGAGACATTGCACCAATCATTTTCAGTCACTGTTCTTCCTGCCATCGTCCCGGTCAGGAAGCGCCCTTTTCGCTGCTCAGCTATTCGGACGTGAAAAGAAGGGCCCATCTCGTCGCCCAGGCGACGGCCAATCGCTTTATGCCCCCCTGGAAGCCAGCGCCCAATTACGGGAACTTTCTCGGTGCGCGCCAGCTCACCGACGATCAGATTGGCATGCTCCGCGATTGGGTAGAGCAGGGCGCCGTGGAAGGAAATCCAAAGGATTTGCCGCCGGTCCCGAATTTTTCCAGCGACTGGGCGCTCGGGCAACCGGACCAAATCATCAAATTCGCGAAGGCGTTCCAGGTGCCAGCGGACGGGCCGGACCTGTACCACTGCTTTATCGTTCCAGTCAACATTCCGGAAGACCGTTACGTCACGGCGTTTGACTTCCGTCCCATCACACCCAATGCGGTCCATCACGCCATCGTTGTACTGGACCCATATGGCGCGGCAGGGCGGCTAGAGAGCAGTCCGGGCGAAGGCTACCCCTGTTACGGCGGCTTCAGTTTTCCCGTCCCGGGATATCTGGGCATCTGGACGGCGGGTGCCATCCCCAAGCCGGAGCCGCCAGGCGTGGCAAAAGTCTTGAAGAAGGGTTCGGATCTGGTGGTTCAGATCCATTTTCACCCTTCTGGCAAGGCTGAGGCCGAGCAGCCCTCCATCGGTCTGTACTTCCAGAAAGAGCCGCCCAAGAAGATCCCTTCCGACATCACGCTTGGGCGTATTGACATCAACATCCCGCCCGGCGACAAGCATCATAGGGTGACCGACTATGCCTACGTGATGCAGACCGTGGATTTGATCGGCATCATCCCGCACGCGCACAAGCTGTGTAAAGAGATCAAGGCCTATGCCACTCTGCCTGACGCCACCGTGGTGCCGCTCCTGTGGATTAAGGACTGGGACTTCAACTGGCAGGACCAGTATCGTTACGTAAATCCCATCCTGCTGCCCGAAGAGACCCGCATCGACGCGGAATGGGTTTATGACAATTCCGCCGACAACCCGCGTAACCCTAACAATCCGCCCAAGCGTGTGACATGGGGCGAAGGTACCAATGACGAGATGGCGGAGTTGCACCTTGAAATTGTCTCAACCGACGGGACGGCTCAGACGGCGGGATCCAAAGCGGTGGGGCAGGGTCGGGATTATAGCCCAAGCGATGCCGGGAGGAACGGAGCCGGGGCTTCAACCCGACCGCGCAAAGTGACCTATTCCCGCGACATCGCTCCGATCATTCGGAAGCATTGCGCGGTGTGCCATCGTCCGGGCGAGGCAGGCCCTTTCAGCCTTCTGACCTATGAAGAGGTAAGAAAGCACGCCCGGCAAATAGCCGACGTCACCGGCAGACGTTTCATGCCGCCCTGGCTCCCGGAACAGGGCTACGAAGAATTTATCGGAGAGCGTGACCGCCGTTTGAGCGACGAGCAGATTCAGCTTATCCAGCAATGGGTCGAGCAGGGCGCCCCGGTTGGTGACCCGTCCAACCTCCCTCCCCAGCCGCATTTCATTCAGGGGTGGCAGCTTGGCAAGCCGGACCTGGTGCTGAAAATGCCGAAACCCTATGGGCTCCGCGCTCAAGGACTGGACGTTTATCGCAATTTCGTTTTCCCTGTGCCAATCCATGAAACTCGATACGTCAAGGCATGGGAAATTCGGCCCGGGAATAAGAAAATCGTGCATCATTGTAACGTGCTCATCGACCGCACGGGACTGGCGGAGCGCCTGGATTCCGAAGATTCCGAGCCGGGCTTTGGCGGTATGGAGATTGAAGTTGCATCCGAACGTTTCGAGCCGCAGAGCCATTTCATCTTCTGGAAGCCCGGCACCGTGCCGTTTGCCGAATCCGACGGCATGGCCTGGCGCGTGGACCCCGGCACCGACCTCGTCCTTAATACTCACATGCAGCCTTCCGGCAAGCCGGAATTCGTGCAGCCGGAGATCGCGCTTTACTTCACCGATATCCCCGAGACCATGTTTCCGATGCTGATTGAGCTCGAACGCGACGGCGAGCTGGACATTCCGCCGGGGAGCAAAGATTTTGTCGTAACGGATCAATTCAAGCTTCCGCTCGATGCCGATGTGCTCGGGGTTTATCCGCATGCTCATTATCTTGGAAAGGACCTCCAAGCTTTCGCCACGCTTCCGGACGGCGCCAGGAAGTGGCTCATCTCGATCAAGAATTGGGATCCGAACTGGCAGGGAGTGTATCGTTTCGTCAAACCGGTATATCTCCCCCAGGGATCTCTCGTGACCATGCGCTACGCCTACGATAATTCCGCCGAAAACATTCGCAATCCGAACCGTCCGCCGCGGCGCGTCGTGGGCGGCAACCAATCCACGGATGAGATGGCGCACCTGTGGCTTCAGGTTCTGCCTCGCCAGCCGGAGGTTCAAGGGAAAGACGCGCGGCTTATTCTTCAAAAAGCGATGATGGAACACGACCTCGAGAAATATCCCAACGATTTTGTGGCACTCTATAACCTCGCTGCGGTTCTTCAGGCGGAAGGAAAGTTGGAGGAGGCCATCGCGTATTACCTGCAAGCCCTCAAGGCTCGGCCCGAGGATTCGACGGCGGAGAACAGCGTCGGGACAGCGCTCCAAATGGCAGGGAAACTCGAGGAGGCAGTTGCTCATTACCGCCGCGCACTCGAGCTAAAGGCGAACTATCCGGACGCGCACTATAATTTGGGAAACGCGCTCCTGGAGCTGGGAAATTTTGAAGAGGCCAGCGCCCACTTGGCAGAAGTCCTGAAGGCTCACACCGACGACCCGCTGGCGCGCGAACGCCTTGCTCAGGCCTTCGCGGCAGAGGGCAATCAGATGGCCTCGCAGGGCAAGCTGGACGCGGCGATTGGCTATTTCCGTCGAGCCCTCGAATTGAATCCTCACGACGCGGACGCTTGCAACAACCTGGGTGGCGCGCTCGCACGAGACGGTAAACTGACGGAGGCGGCGACTTATTTTGAACGCGCGCTGCGAATTAATCCCCAGCACGCTGCGGCGCGCAGAAATCTTGAGCTGGCGCGTGAGAAACTTACCAGAAAGAACTAGCCGCAAATCGTGCATCCGAATTGAAAGTGGCGGCCGATAATTCCTGAACTCGCATGTCTATTTGCGGGTCATGGCTGACAACCGAGGTGAATGAAGTGGGGCGCGGGCACGAAATGGGCCGGGCAGCAAACAAGGTGATGGCGGGTCTTTCGATTTGGCTCGTCTTGGCGCCGGGTGCCGTCGGCAGGGCTCAACAAGCGGCCGCTGACTCGAGGTCTGATTCCGATCTCGCCCATGCCGACGAATTGCTGCAGCAAGGCAAGCCTCTTGAGGCACTGAGCGTTCTGAAAGGCCTCGAAGAAAAACAGCCAAACCTTCCTGGACTCGACGCGCGCCTGGGCAGAGTTTATTACGAGCAGCGCGACTACGTGCGCGCTGCCCACGCTCTTGAGCTGGCCATCCGGAAAAATCCCCAGGACGGCGAATCCACACAGTTGCTTGGCATTTCTTATTACTTGCTCGGCCACATTCCCGAGGCCATCCCTTTGCTCGAGAAAGTGCAATCGTGGCTGACCCACCCGGACGTCACGGGTTCCTACATTCTCGGTGTCAGTTATTTGCAAACGGGCGACCTGGACAAATCGCGCGCCGCGTTCGCCAAAATGTTTTCGATTCCGTCCGATTCGGCGGCGGCGTACGTGGCGCTGGCCAAGATGATGCTCCAGCACCAGTTTGAAGAGAAGGCCTTCTCGCAGCTCCAAAAAGCTTTGGAATTGGACCCTCGCCAGCCCCAGGCGCATTTCATGCTGGGTGAACTCTACCTGTTCAAATCGGATGTCCCTCGGGCGCTCGAAGAATTTCACAAGGAACTCCAAATTAATCCCATCCAGTGGATGGCTTACTGGCGCATGGGTGACGCTTACACGCGCGTCGAGAAATGGAACGAAGCGGAAACGGCGCTCAAGCAGGCGGTCTGGCTCAACCCGGATTTCAGCGGCCCTTACATCCTGCTGGGCAAAGTGGAACTGAAAAAAGGCGACGCGAACCTCGCTGCTGGTTTTCTCGAGCGCGCCCTGAAGATTGACCCCAACAATTACTCCGCGCATTACCTGCTGGGAACCGCCTACAAGCAACTGGGACGGCAAGCCGATGCCGAACGTGAATTCGAACTCACCCGCAGCCTGCACGCAGAAAAAGAAAATTGAGGCAGGACACCTGACGGAAGATTTCGATTCGCGCGGCGTCAGTTTACTCGAGCCCCGCGCCAAATTCGCCTTACGGCTGTCCTTCCCGGCGCAAACGGCATCTAAGCTATACTGTTCCAGGAGGCTTTCACGCGCCGCTTGCATCCCCGCCGACCATTTCTTTCAGCAGTCCTCATCGCCGCTGCGGTGCTCGGCGCCGGCTCCTTCGCCATTGGCCAGGATTCGATTCCAACCGATGACGTCACTCAGGAAAGCCTGAGGCTCGCCAAGGTCTACGCACTCGTGGAACACAACTACGTGGACCCTGTGAGTCCCGACGCGGCCATTCTCGAGGGCGGCGTCCGCGGGATGCTTTCCAAGCTTGATCCCTTTTCGGCATTTTTCAACGAGGATCAATTCGAGTTGCTGCGACAGCAGACGCGCGGCAAGGCGCTCGGCTTCGGCTCGGTTCTTTACGTCACCCCCGGCAAAGTCATCGTGCTCGATGCGGCGCAACTATCGCCTTCCCAGCGTGCCGGGCTCGGTCCTGGCGACGAAATCGTGGAAGTAAATGGCCAGCGCATCGATCGCCTGGATTTTCGATCTTTGGTCGAGCTCTTGCAGCGCTCGCGCTCTCATCCCGTCAGCCTTTCGGTTGTGCACCCGGGAAAGGTCGCAGCAGACTTTATCAAGCTTGACCCAGCGGAGGTGGCGCTGCCTACCGTGGACGTGGCTTTCAGCCTGGAGCCGGGAATTGCTTACCTCCACCTCACGAGCTTTGAGGCGAAGACTCCGCAAGAGGTATTGACCGCCGTCAACCAGCTCGGCGCACAGAATCTGAAAGGCTTGCTGCTCGACCTGCGCGACAATCACGGCGGCATCATTGACACCGCCGTCGCAACGATCAGCTTGTTCCTGCCTGCGGGCCTCCCCGTGCTTTCCATCAAGGGCCGCGCCGAGCCCGAAAGAACCTACCGGACCTTTCCGATGCCGGCGCGTTTCGAAATGCCGGTCGTCGCTTTGGTCAACGGCAACACGGCAAGCGCCGCCGAAATCGTGGCGGCTGCTCTGGAAGAGCACGATCGTGCGCTCATTGTGGGCGAGCCGACCTTCGGAAAAGGTGTGGTTGAAAAAGTCGGGCCGCTCGGCGAAAAAATGGGCCTGGCGCTTACTTCCGCGCAGTACTTCACGCCGAGCGGCCGTTCTATCCAGCGCCCCATGCCTGGAACGGCGCTGGCAAATCCCCAGGCTGCCGCGAGCGGCGCGAACAAGGCTCAATTCCAGACGGACAACGGCCGGCCGGTTGTGGCAGGCGGCGGCATCACGCCCGACGTCTCGATTCCCGCCGCGGGGCTCGACCCCTGGGCTAGCTTCCTCGACCAGCGGGGCATTTTCACGAATTTTGCTTCGGACTTCCTGACCCGTCACGCGCGCCCCAGCCGGTCCTTTGAGCCTGACGAGCAAACGCTCGAGAACCTTCGCGATTTTCTCGCCCGCGGCGGAATCCGCGCGCCGGAAGAATATTGGGATCACGATCGCGCCTATCTGAAACTGCGGATTCAAATGGAGGTCATTAATCTCATATTCGGGCTAGCGGCCGGAAACGAGGTCGAAACCCGCGGCGACCCGCAAGTTCAAAAGGCCCTGGAACTCTTCCCAAAATTACCTGAGCTTCTCACGCCTCCCGCGGCGAAATCTCAAGCAACCCCCGCCCAAGGGGCGGGGAAGTAGCGACCGGGTTTCCCCCATCGGAAAATGGCTTCGGTTGGGTTCGTTTTGTGTCCATTTTTTGGACACCCCTATTGATTCTAAAGGGCTTCTTGGGTTCGTTGTGGCATTTTAAAGTTACTAGCCCCCTGTCCCGCCCGCCTTCTGCACTCAGCACCTTGCACTGACCACCGCCAACCTTACTGTGACCGGCCCTGTTCATTGTCTTGCCTAGCAATCTAGCCTACTCCCTAATGGAGCCTTTGTCAAGAGGTCGCGGCTGGCTTGGCCCGATCCTGCCACCTGCCTCCGGCCTTCAGGCTTCCCTCAGCCCCCAGCCCCCTAAAACCTAAAACGGTGTACACTCCCAGCTACCCGGGATTCCAAAACGGATGCCGCCAAGAAGCTTTCTTGTGGAAGCGGCACGGAAATCGCGGGTTAGGCTGGCCACGTCCGCGAGCCGCCATCGCAGAGCGGGGCAGCCGGGGAGGTCAAGATGTTTCGGCGGTTTGTTTCGGCGAGCGCCATCGCTTGCATCGCGATCGCTTTCGGGGCTCTCGTCATTCTGCTCATGCCTGTTGTAATCCGGGAAAGGATCTATCCGGTGATGATCGCGTGGTGTTTCGTACCGGCGGTATGGGGTCTTTGGGCGATGTCGGCGCCGGCAGGCTGGGTGCCGCAACGCTTGCCGCTTTGGGGAGCCATTCTGGGTTTGATGGCTGGACTGCTGGCTGCCTTCGTTCTCGACCTGCCATCGCGAATTCTGGGAGTAACCGTGCCGGTCACCTTCCGCGGAGTGGCCGTTGTGGTTGCCGTGGTGTTCTACTATTTTCTCTGGATGCTGGTGCGGGCCGCCTATCGGTCTCTCGGCAATCCGACGTCCGCTGCGTAGAAGCGGTTCTCCCAACTTTCGCAGACATCAAGATGCGATGTCTGCGCCACCTGCGTGCGCAACCCGGCGAGGAGGCAAGACATGGCTACTGAAACCCCAAAACGAATCTTGGAAGCAGAAGAGTTCGTCCTCAAGGACTCAAATGGCAGGGTGTGGGCTCGGCTAGCCCTAGAAGAGTACGGACCGCTTCTGGAACTCCTCAGTGCCAACGGCAAGGCGCGCGCGGTACTGACCGTATCGGAGGGTCGGCCGATGCTCCAGCTTTGTGATACCAATGGAACGCAACGAGCGAC
>CAYZVR010000083.1:0-9881 GCA_964481715.1 uncultured Acidobacteriota bacterium
GGTAGTGGGTCAATTTGATGTAGAGGAGGCTTTACGCCTCCACGTGGCGAGGTGAACTCGCCGCTACGATGGCCAAACCGATCCACTACCGCGCAACCCCAAAGTTTGACATCTCGATACGCGTCGGCTAGTCTGGTTTAAGGGGCATTGTCCGCCAACTTCCGCGTGCTGCGAGGACAACCTGAGTCCCCATTTCGAGAGCCCATGCGCAGAGTCTATTTGGATAACAACGCAACGACACCCGTAGCTCCGGAAGTCTTCGAAGCGATGAAGCCGTTCCTCGTCGAGGATTACGGCAACGCCTCATCCGTCCACTGGTTCGGCCAGCGCGCCAAGGCGGCGGTTGAAATCGCCCGCGAGCAGGTTGCGAAGCTCATCAACGCGCGCCCCAATGACGTGGCGTTCACGAGCGGCGGCACCGAGTCCGACAACATGAGCTTGTTCGGCGCGGTCGAAGCGGCACGGACGAAGGACGGGACGAAGCACCTCATCATTTCTTCGATCGAGCACCATGCCGTGCTGCACTCGGCGCAGGCGCTCGAGAAGCGCGGCGTTGAAGTCACCACCGTGCGGGTGGGGGCGAGCGGCGTGGTTGATCCCGATGACGTGCGGCGGGCGATTCGACCGAACACCGTGCTCATCTCCGTCATGCACGCGAACAACGAGCTTGGGACGATTCAGCCGCTCGAAGAAATCGGCCGCATTGCCGAAGAGCATGACATTACGTTTCACACCGACGCCGTGCAGGCGGTGGGAAAGATTCCTGTGGACGTCGAGAAGATGCGCGCCCACCTGCTCTCGCTTTCCGCGCACAAGCTGCACGGGCCGAAGGGAGTAGGCGCGATTTACGTTCGCAAGGGAACCCGGCTCGCGCCGCTCCTCTACGGAGGGCATCACGAGCGCGACCGGCGGCCGGGAACCGAAAACACGCCGGGAATTGTGGGACTCGGGAAGGCCGCGGAAATTGCGCGCGGCAATCTCGAAAATGAAGGCAGACGAATAGCCGCTCTGCGCGATCGATTGGAAGAATTTATTCTCGCCAATATTCCCCTCGCCAAGCGCAATGGCGACGCGGCACACCGCTTGCCGAACACGACCAACCTTCGGTTCGAGCACGTCGAGGGCGAAGGCTTCGTAATCGCGATGGACCTTAAGGGCGTGGCGTGCTCGACGGGCGCGGCGTGTTCGTCGGGCTCAGTCGAGCCTTCGCACGTGCTTTCAGCCATCGGGCTAACGACGGCGCAGGCGCGGTCGAGCGTTCGCCTCAGCCTGGGGCGCATGAATACGACTGAAGATATTGACTGCGCGCTGGAAGTCTTGCCTGCGGTCGTTGAACGCCTGCGAGCTGTTTCGCCGCACTACAAAAGTGCGGGGGCCAGGGTCTAGGGACTGGGTCTTCCCCAACCCCCAGCACCCAGTCCCCAGCACCGATTCATTATGACTATTGCAATCGCGATGAGCGGAGGCGTGGATAGCTCGACCGCCGCCGCACTCCTCGCAGAAAACAATTCGAAGGTGAGCAACGGCGCGCCGCCGAAGCTTATCGGGCTGACCATGCAGCTCTGGAACCAGCGCCGCCTGGCGGGCCTGCAGGGCCTCGCGGATGGCGCTGACGCGACCGCGCACGCGAGCGGCCGCTGCTGCTCACTCGACGACGCCTACGACGCGCGGCGAGTGGCGAATTTTCTGGAGATTCCCTACTACGTCGTCAACTTTGAATCGCGCTTCGAGCAGGACGTGGTGCGCCCGTTCGTTGAACAATATCTGGCCGGCGAAACTCCCATCCCGTGCAGCCTGTGCAACACCGAAATCAAGTTTGCGCAGTTGATCGAAACCGCCGTCGAAATCGGCGCCGAGCGTGTCGCGACCGGCCACTACGCGCGCGTCCGGCAGGACGAAGAGACCGGCCGCTATCGCCTCTTGGCCGGCGTCGACCGCTCGCGCGACCAGTCGTATTTTCTCTTTGGCCTCACGCAGGAGCAGCTCTCGCGGAGTCTCTTTCCGCTCGGCGAGATGCAGAAGGACGAAGTGCGCGCCATCGCGCGCGCCAAGGGATTGCCCGTCGCCGACAAACCCGATAGCCAGGAAATCTGTTTCGTGCCCACCGGGAACTACTCGAAATTCATCGAGGCTTATCTCGCCGAACAGGGCGAGAAGCTCAACGACCAGGTGGGCGAGGTCGTGACAACCGACGGCCGCGTGCTCGGCGAGCACGAAGGGCTCTATCACTATACGGTGGGACAGCGGAAGGGGCTGGGCGTTGCGGTCGGCGAGCCGCTTTACGTCATCGCGCTCGACCGCGCGCATAATCGCGTGGTGGTGGGAAAAAATGAGGAACTGTTGCGCCGCCGGCTGCTCGTGCGCAATATGAATTGGATTAGGCCGCTCGTCGAAGGTGGCTCGATCGAGTCGCGCGTCAAGATCCGCAACAAGCACGTCGCGGCGCCGGCGCGGATAGAAGCGCGCGCCACCGGCGAAGCTTTCGTTGAGTTCGATGAGCCGCAGCGCGCCGTGACGCCCGGCCAGGCGGCGGTATTTTATTCTCCGGACGAGGAGCGGGAAGTTTACGGCGGCGGCTGGATCTCAAGCGTCGAGGAGTAACCCAATCGCTCTCCAGTCATGGCGCTTTGTTTTGTACAGCCCCCTGCTTGCGGCCTGCCAAAACGAAAAACTCCTTTAGAAATTGCCAGGTGGATGGAGCGAGCTTTCTCGCGGCACGGCTGCTTTCGAGCTCGCCCTTGAGTTTTTCCACGTCTTCCGGACGATCAATATCCGGAAGGGGTTTGAGACTCGAACAGGAAAAATTCCGCGCGACCAATCTCCCGCGCATGTCTTCAAAGGCCGATTCACTTCCCCACCGCACGCCTTCAAAGGCTCCGTCCGCTGCCCGACGCAAGCCGATCAGGTAGAAACCGCCGTCGGGACACGGCCCCAACACCGCATCGAATTCACGCAACGCACGCAAAGCCTGCAACAGAACTCGCTCGGGGAGGGTGGGCGAATCCGTGCCGATCACCAGGGCGCGATTGTGACGGCGCAGGAGCTCGCGGAAAGCGCGTTCCAGACGTTTGCCCAGGTCAGCGCCGTGCTGGCGTCGGCGCGTGTAATCGAGAAGCGAAGAGGAGGCTGGATATTTGCCGCCCGCGAGATAAAAATACGGAGAGACGCGCCCGCCCAGCGCGTTGACCTTGCGAAGGGTGTCGGAAAGCAGCGCAGCGTGGAACTCGGCAGCGCCTCGAGGGCCTAGCAAAGGGATGAGCCGGGTCTTGGCTTTGCCCGGTGTGGGAGT
Organism: uncultured Acidobacteriota bacterium; assembly: GCA_964481715.1. Classification (GTDB taxonomy): domain Bacteria; phylum Acidobacteriota; class Terriglobia; order UBA7540; family UBA7540; genus JAHEKS01. Next base: position 3,290 of record CAYZVR010000083.1, read on the forward strand.
GCGGGCAAACACAGCCAGGGCGGGAAGCGGTTTGCTCCGGCGTGCCCGAGCGGCTAAGGCGTGATGCGGCGACAAGGGAATCTTCCGGCGCGAGAGGGCCGTTTGCTGGATGCGCCCACCCGGTGACGCATCAGATGAACATCTGCTCGTCTTGCGTCGCCTCGGTCACGCCGGCGGACCGTCGCCGGGAAAACAAGAACTCCAGGCCGGTCCGCACGCCTTTGACAACGGCAGCGACTTCCTGAATTGGCGCCAGCACATTCTGCTGCACGGCATCGCTGGTGGTCTCGACCTTTTCCACAAGATTCGAGACCATCTGGTCGACGCGAATGATCTGCAAACGGCTCCGGTCGACCAGATCAGCCACCGTCTCGTCCACTTGACCGGCGCGATCGCGCAGGATTCGGCTGATCTCCGCGAGGTTCGTGGTGATGCTTCGCACCGGCTCGCGGGAGTTCGCCACCATATCCGTCACCGACTGCGCGAGAGGGTCAAGTCGCTGCTTGACATCGTTGCGGATGCTTTCGATCTGGCCGGGAATTTTCCGAACCGACAGCCAGATTCCGGTCATCGCCGAGGCTTGCATGACGATGGCGACGGCCACCAGGACCAAGACGGCAATCAACAGGTTATCTTGGGGCATAAATGATCCGCCTCGGGCACACTTGCTGTGGAGTGCGATTGCTTACCCTTTCGCTTTTTCCTCCCGGTAGCTTTGCCTGCCCGCTTCAATCGCCGAGGCAACTCTCTCTTTCTCCTTTGCCAATCGTTCCTTGCCTTTGTCAACCAAATTCTCTGCCTGCTCGCGAAGTTCCTTGCTCCGGGTGGACACGAAATCCCTGCCCTCGTTCGCCTTCTGAGCTATGAAATCCCGCGTCTCCTTCCCGGACTGAGGAGCAAACAGCAGCGCCAGGATGGCCCCGATACCAAGGCCTGCCAGGAAAAACCCCAGGTTGGATGCACCATTGTTGTCGCTCATAATTTTCAACCTCCGCTTCGTAACCGGCCCTCAGGCAACCTTCAAAATTCTAGCTCGCTCTGAGCGCTTCCGCCAGCCGGTCTTTTTGCCTCGTTACGAATTCCTTGCTACGATCCACGGCGTCTTCTGCGTGTTGCCGCAGCTCTTTCCCTCGAGCCTCGAGGTAATCCTTGCCTTCTTCGGTTTTTAGAGCGATCAGCCTGCGCGTCTCCTTGCCCGACCTGGGAGTGTAGAGTATCGCAATGACCGCTCCAATGCCCATGCCCGCGAGCAAAAACCCTAATTTCGAAGCACCGTTCTTCATGGCATACCTCCTTTACAACAAGGGAAACTTACCATAGCTTGTCAAGTCGGTTCAAGTGAAAAAGTGCTTTTGTGGCAGAAAGTTATATAATAGTCCGGCTGGCCGGTTTAATAACCTATGGCCCTTGAAGCTTCGCCAAGTACTCCTGAACCTTTCTAGCCTGCGACGGCCGTATGACCACACTCAGCTCATTCGAGGTAAGGGATTTGAGCGCTGTGAGGCTTCCAAACCGCTGGAGCAGCTTTCGCGCGCTCTTTTCGCCGATCCCCGGAATCTTTACCAACTCGCCCGTCAACTCTCGCCTCGATCGCCTCGCCCGGTGGAAAGTCACCGCGAACCGATGTGCTTCGTCGCGAATTTGCTGAATCAAATGGAGGGTCGGCGAGTGATGGTCGAGCGCGACGGGGTCTTTCTCCCTTCCCAGGACGTAGAGCACTTCTTCTTTCTTGGCGATACTTGCGAGCGGCTGATTGATAATCTCGAGCGTCTCGAGCGCCTGCGCCGCGGCATGGAGCTGGCCGATGCCCCCATCAACCAGGATCAGGTCCGGCAGCGTCGTCCCTTCCTCTTGCAGCCGCCGATAGCGCCGCGTAATCACTTCCCTCATACTGGCTAAATCGTCGTTTTGGGGAACCGTCTTGATGATGAATTTTCGATAGTCTGACTTTTTCATGCGGTCGCCTTCCCAGACAACCATGGATGCTACCGTGTCGCTCCCCTGTGTATGCGAGACGTCAAAGGCCTCGATGCGGCCAGGCACCTTCGGCAGGTCGAGGGCCTCCGCCAGGCTTTCAAGAACTTCACGAGTCCGCGGCTTGAGAACTCGAAAACGCCTTTCAAAGGAATGCCGGGCGTTTCGAGCCACCAAGTCCAGCAGGGCGCGCTTGCGACCGCGTTGTGGCGTCAGGATATGAACCTGTCTTCCCCGCTTTTCAGAAAGAAATTCCTCCAGTATTTCCCGGTCATCGAAATCCGCCGGCACGTGAATCTCCTCCGGCAAGTATTGCTGGTCGAGGTAAATTTGCTTGAGCAGGGACGAAAAAAACTCAGGCGCATGGAACGATTCGAGGTCTTCCCAGAAAAACTCACGCCGGTCGACGACCCGCCCGCCCCGCAGGTGAAACAAATTCACCGCCATGAGGGGCCCCTCCCGGCAGAAACCTACGATATCGATGTCTTGCCCGGAGGAAGCCGCCATGCGCTGGCGCTCGTGCAACTGTTCAACCGTCGAAATCTGGTCGCGGTATCGCGCCGCTTCTTCGAAGCGCTGTTCTTCCGAGGCGCCACTCATGCGCTTGTGCAGGTCTCGAACCAGATCGCTTTCGCGCCCTTCGAGCAGCATTCGCACGTCGTTCACAGCCTCCGTATAGCGCCCGGAGGTCGTCAACCCTTCCACGCAAGGGCCGAGGCATCGCTTGATGTAGTACTGAAGGCACGGGCGCGGATGATAGCGCGTCAAATCCACGCCGCAGGAAGGCACGAGAAACCGGCGGTGGATCAGATCCACCACACGATAAGCGAGTCCTGCCGGAAAGTACGGGCCGTAATAGCGCGAGCCGTCCTTTTTGAGCCGGCGCGTGACGTAGACTCGCGGAAACCGCTCGGCGAGTGTCAGCTTGATGTAGGGATAGGTCTTGTCGTCGCGGAGCAGCACGTTGTAGCGCGGCTGATAGCGCTTGATCAGGTTATTCTCGAGCGCCATCGCTTCCTTTTCGTTGTCCACCAGGATGGTTTCAAATTCCCGCGCGGAAGCGAGCATGAGGTCGCGCTTTTCGTCAGCCGGGTGTGACGGCGCGAAGTAGGATTTCACGCGATGCCGAAGCGACTTGGCCTTGCCCACATAAAGCGGCTTCCCTCGGCCGTCCTTGAAAATGTAGACGCCCGGCTGGGCAGGCAGCGTTTCGGCTTTTTCTCTCCATGAGTCTTGCACTGGAAACTCCGCATTCTATTATGACCCACCGGGAGTGGTTGGAAAAGACCACCGCAGCTCGCAACGATTGACACCCCCGGCGGCGAGGAAGAAAATGGATTTGATGCATCGCCATCTGTATTTTCTCTTACTGGTTCTCGTGGCCATCACCTGGCAACCCTTGCCGACCTTTGGGCAAGACCAATCTCGGGAAGCCATGGAACAGGATCACCCATACGTTTCCCCGCCCGCCTGGAAATCCGTCGAGATCGGCAATTTCTATTTCAAGAGGAAGAATTACGCGGGAGCACTCAGTCGCTTCAAGGAAGCCGCGCAGGTTGACCCGGATTATGCTCCGGCCTATCTCGGACTTGGCAAGGTTTACGAGAAGATTGGGCTCAAGCGGAAAGCTTTGGAAGCCTACCAGCGTTATCTGGACGAGCTGCCATCCAGTAAGCAGGCCGAAGAAGCCAAATCAACTCACGAGGCGATTGACCGCCTGGAAAAAGAACTCGGCCCCACACCTTCGAAGGCCGCGAACCGTCCCTAAGCGGGTTCGTCCTCCGGGAGCCGCGCGTCCGGCTGCAAGGGCGCGGACGGGCATTTCCGCTATGCGTCTGCAAAATTCCATCACCTGAGGCATCTCATGACACTGGATCGAAAAAAATTGTTGCGCCACTTTGCTCGCGTGGTTGTGTGCTTATTTATCGCCGCAGGACTCCTCGCGCTGCTGACAGCGCATCATTCCGCCGAGCAACCAACCTACGACCTGCTGATTACCAACGGACACATCCTCGACGGCAGCGGCAGCCCGTGGTTCGAAGGTTCGGTGGCGGTGAATGACGGAAAAATCGCCGCCGTAGGCCGGCTGGTTCATCCCTCGGCTCGCCGCGTGATTGACGCCACAGGACTGGTTGTCGCGCCGGGTTTCATCGATTTGCACAGCCACTCTGACATCACGCTGCTCGTGGATGGCGATGCGCAGAGCAAAGTCCGGCAGGGGGTCACAACCGAAATTCTCGGCGAGTCGGATTCCGCGGGGCCGATCCTCGGCGCAGCCGTCCCGGATTTCGACAAGAGTTTGGAGCGATACGGGATCACGCGCGATTGGACGACCCTCGGCGAGTATTTCGCGCGCGTCGAACGGCAGGGCACGTCTGTGAATATCGCCTCCTACGTTGGGAGTGGGCAGGTGTGGATGGACGTCATCGGCAACGTCAATCGCCGGCCGACTGCCGACGAGATGGCAAAGATGAAACAGCTCGTGGACCAGTCCATGCGCGAAGGCGCCATCGGACTTTCCTCGGGACTTATCTACACCCCCAACATGTTTGAAACTACGGACGAGCTCATCGAGCTCGCCAAGGTTGCCGCGAAATACGGCGGCATTTACACCAGCCACATCCGCGGTGAGGGCGACCACTGGCACGACTCGGTGAGCGAAGCCGTCGAAATCGGTGAGAAGGCCGGCTTGCCCGTTCACATCCTGCATTTCAAGATGGATGGAAAACACAACTGGGGCCAGATGCCTGCACAGGTGGCGCTCATACAGGCGGCGCGCGACCGCGGCGTGGACGTCACCGCCGATCAATATCCGTACATCGCCGCGATGACCGGGCTCGAGCAGTGCCTTCCGCCGAAGTATCTTGAGGGAACGCTCGATCAGCGGGTGAGTCAACTGAAAGACCCCAGAGTACGAGACGAGATTCGCAACGCCATTGACGCAGGCCTGCCCGGATGGGAGGACAACGAAGTCAAGAACGTCGGCGGCTGGCACGGAGTCCTCGTCGCGTCGCTTCAAGAGCCTGCGAACAAGCAGTACGAAGGCAAGCGCATGGACGAGGTCGCAACGATGATGGGCAAAGATTCGCTCGACGCGCTGTGCGACCTGCTGGTTTCAGAAGGCGGCTCGGCAGAAGCTATTTATTTCAGCATGAGCGACGCGGACGTTGAGGAGGCGATGCGCCAGCCCTGGGTGGGCGTCGGCTCGGATGGTACCGCCGCCGCGCCGGCGATGACGTTTCTTGGCAGGCCGCACCCGCGCTTCTACGGAACCTTTGCACGCGTCCTCGGTTTCTATGTCCGCGAAAAGAAAGTGCTGGCACTTCCCGATGCCATCCGAAAAATGACTTCCCTGCCTGCTCAGATTACGGGCCTCACCAACCGCGGACTGCTGCGCCCCGGCATGGCCGCCGACATTACACTCTTCGATCCCAAGACGGTTTCGGACAAAGCGACCTTCGAAGAGCCGATGCAATACGCAGCAGGTATTCCTTATGTGATCGTGAACGGCACGGTGGTCATCGACCAAAGCGAGCACACACACGCGCGCCCCGGCCGCGTGCTCTACGGCCGTGGGAAGTGATTTGACCTGTAGAAGTCCTTCTTGAAGAATTACCTTCGGCGCTAAAGAAAGATTTGGATTACCTGATCGGTGTGAAAATCATCGCTGCGCCGCCTCCCGAGGCAAGGTGCAAGTTCAAAGACTCGCCTCCCTTCAACGCGCGGCTGCTGATGCTCAGGCTTTTTGCGTTCGTCCCGGCGTCGGGGCCATCTGAGAAAATCTGCGCCTGATATTTTCCCGACCCCAGGAAGGCGAGGGTGATTTTAAGATCGCGCGCGTCCCAGTTGGTCATGGCGCCGAGATACCAAGCGTCACCGTGCCGCCGCGCGATGGCCACGAACTTTCCCGGTTCACCTGCCAGCACCTTGGTCTCGTCCCACACGGTCGGAACCTTTTCGAGAAATTCCACCCCCGGATTCTTGTCATAATCTTCGGGATAATCCGAGAGCATCACCAGCGGGCTGAAGAAGACCACGTACATGGCGAGCTGGTGCGCGCGCGTTCCCTGGCACATCGGCTGGACAAACTGAACCTTGAACCCGTCGCGCGTGGCGTTGTTGAAGCAACCGGGCGTGTAATCCATGGGTCCGGCGAGCATGCGCGTGAAGGGGATGGTCACATCATGCTCAGGCGTGGCGCGCGCGCTCCATTTGCTGTACTCCATGCCCATGACGCCCTCCCGCGTCAGGAGGTTCGGATAAGTTCGGCGCAGGCCGGTGGGCTTGTAAGCGCCGTGAAAGTCCACGGTCAGGTGGTGTTCGGCGGCCTTGCGCACCACGCGCTCGTAGAAGTTCACCATCTCCTGGTCGTCCCGGTCCATGAAATCCACCTTGACACCTGCCACGCCCCACTGCTCGTAGAGTGCGAAGGCCTGGTCCATCTGCTTGTCAACTGCTGTCCAGTGCAACCAAAGAAGAATTCGCACGCCGCGTCCCTTGGCATGGGCGAGAATTTCCGGCATATTGATCTCGGAAGACGTGTGCAGTATGTCATCCCGCGCCGACCAGCCGGCGTCGATCAGCATGAACTCAAGGTGATGCTCCGCGGCGAAGTCAA
>CAYZVR010000083.1:9981-13279 GCA_964481715.1 uncultured Acidobacteriota bacterium
GACCAGCCGGCGTCGATCAGCATGAACTCAAGGTGATGCTCCGCGGCGAAGTCAATGTAGTGTTCCATTGTTCGGGTGTTCATACCGGGCTTGAAGTCCACGCCGCTTGCGTAACTCCCTGACCACCAGTCCCAGGCGGACTTGCCGGGCTGAATCCAGGAAACGTCATCGAGGGCGCTTGGCGCACTCAGGTTAAGGACCAAATCACTCGATTCGATCAGACCTCCAGGCGCCGGATTGACCAGCAGCACGCGCCAGGGCGTAGCCTTGGGTGTGGATGCGGTCACCGCTTCGTCGGAGAGTTTTGGGTGCGGGGAGAGTTTCGACTGCATCGCATTCTCGATTCCCGGGACACCACCCAAATACATGCCGGCATAATCCGTAAGGTCGGCTTCGAGCAGTGCCACCCAGGGCCCTTGGGGATTTTCAATAAGCAATGGCAAGGCGATGAGGGAAGTTGGTTTGATCCGGTCAAGGCCCACGCGAAAATAATCGGTCTCGTAGCTGGTAGTGTAACTGCCGAGACTCAACGAGTAAGCGAAAGCGTCACGAGCGAAATAGAAGCCCGTATTTTCCGAAGAGATCGTGAACTTTTCCAAATTCTGCTGACGCGGGAGAAAATATCGAAACGCGATGCCTTCGTCGTAAGCCCGGAAGATCAGGTCAACTCGGCGGCCGGGCGAGCGCCGCTCGCGGAGCGCGACGGTAAGTTGATTGTAATGATCGCGCACCTCGCGGAAAGCGCCGAAGCGGTTTTCCCACTTCGAGTCGTGCGATTGCCTGTCAACGCTCACGACCTCCAAGTCGCGATCCAGCGGGCTTGCATCCTTGAAATCCAAACCCAGAGGCGAATCACGAAGGACAGCCGTTCCTTTATACGAAACACGGTAATAAGCCCGCTCTCCGGGGAGATAGGGCTGGGGGTTCTCCTTGAGTTCGAAAGTAACCATGAGGTTGCCATTCGGCGAGCTCAATTCAAGCGGCTCGCGGGCGAATCCTGTGCCCGCGGATGTAAACACGAAGCCCGCAACTGCAAGCTTGACGATGAAGCGTCCGAATATCCTAAACATGTTCGATTCCTCCGCGACAGAAGGATAACACCAAGGACTTGCGATCCGACTGAACGGTAATCTGATTTAGTCGCAGATGCGTTTCAGTCGGCGACGCGCCTGCTCGTATTTGGGAAACTGTTTTTCTGCCGCTAGAAATTCCGATGAGTGAATTACGCGCCGATGGCCGCGACGCACGACGGGATAGCGCATGTGCAGCATCTCGTGGAAGACGAGATACTCCACCAGGTATTTCGGAATGGACGGCGAATCGAGCCAACGACTGACCGAAATCGTTCGGTGAGCGGAGTCGTAGTGCCCCAGGATGGTCCGCGACCGCCGGGGCGTCCAGCCCAATCGCACGCGCGGAAATTTGGACTGGAAAAACCGGCGATTCAAATCGTCGAAAATTTCCTCCAAATCGAAGGTGCCACCCGCAGCCGGAAGCAGCCGCTTATATCCGCGCCGGCGCCGAGCTTCGTCAATGCTCCGGCGCACGGCGGGCTTGAACACATAAGCCAGGTAACACTCACGCGCCTCGCGCGAAGGCCGCCGGCGGAACAACTGCGCAAGAAGAATTTCCGCGAGCGCCTCAAAGACGAGGGGCGGTGCCTCGGCGAGAACGTCCGAAATGCGGACCCGCGCGTGTTCGTTGCGAAGATGAATCGTGCTGCGCAATCCCGCGAACGCCCGGAATTCCACCTGGAATGCCGGCATGGGCCGGCGCAACGAGAGCCGGCGAAAGACCCGCTCGAAGGCGATTTCCGGGCCCGCGCCGGGCGCCGGTTCGGTTGCGGGTTGCGAGACGTGTTGCATCCGGTTGAAGTCGTTGGGAAGGGACAAGGGCTCGTTCAATTTTCGTTTGAGTCGGACTTAGACTGGCGTTCCATGCGCTTCCGGAGCTTCTCTTCTTCCTTGTTGCGCTTCTTTTCTTCTTTGACCCTCTCTTTTGTGGTGCGAGCGTCGGCTTTTTCCTGGCGTTTGAGCTCGCCGAACATCTCCTGCTGATCGGCAAACGCTTTCGTCGATCCGTCCAAGGCGTCGGTCATGCTCTCGATCGCATCGCGCAGGTCAGAGGCGTATGCGGCCTGGGCCGCGTCCGGCCATTGCTGCATGCCCCGCAACTGTTCGATCTGCTGGGGGCCACGGTCGAGAAGCGCGCGCAAACCTTCCCGCATGTCCCCATGATGCTGGTATTGGTATTCGATCCAATCCTTCATTTCCTGGCTGAGCGTAACGTACTCGGAAAGCACCACCGAGAGTCCGTTCGGTTGTGCCCGCAATTCATCTATCTTCAACAGCCGGGCCTGCTCGAGGTCGAGATAAACTTCGATCCGCTTGCCGGGGTCCTGCGCTTCGCGCAGCACGTCTTCCTCTTCGTCACTCAGAAAGTCGCCCTTCTGCGCTGCAACGCCGCCGGCCGAAATTGCCGCGAGGACCGTCGCCAGCACGACCGCGATGGGACGGAGGCGAATCATCCTGCCGCCCTCCTCGCCACCGGGACGGCGCCGCTCCGTCCGGCAAAACGACTCTCCTTCTTGGGCTTCTTCGGCGGAGGCGCCGGAAAGAGCACGTTGAGAACGCTGTTACGGAGCTCCTCGGTTTGTTTTCGAACCCTTTCCACTTCCTGGCGTTCTTCAAACGTGACGCGCATTCCAAAATCTTCCAGGAGGCGGCGCGACTTGCGCAAGGCGATGTCGAGCTGTTTGAAGCCGTCCGGCTTTTTGGATGCCTCGCGCCCGGAACCGTCGAGGGTCTCCCAGGCCGCTCTCATCTGACTCAGGTAGGCATCAAGCTGTTTCCAGCACTCGTCGAATTTGCCCTGATCGTACGCGGCGAAGGCGCGATCCAGTTTCAGTTCGCCCAGACGGATTTCGAACTTCGCTTTCTTGACGGGGTTGTTCTCTTTCGCGATGCGCGCCGTCAAGTCTTCTTCTTTGTCCGTGGACTTGGGTGGAAAAGAAAATCCGGAAGTTGCTTCCAAAACCAGAATCAACAGAAGTGCTCCAACAACTCGCGGGCGAATGGCCATAGGATTGAGAACGATTATAGCTACTTTTTCAAATCGGCACGGAGGAGTTTAGCACGGTGCTTTGCCTGCCACTCCTGATCGGGGTTCAGCCCGTGGGAGAGTTCGAGGTAACGCTCATAGTTTTCCAGCGCTTTGGGACGGTCCTGAAGATGATCGTAGCAGGTGGCAAGCAGGAAAAACACGCCAGGCGATTCAGGGGCCTTCGCAATCTCATCGT
>CAYZVR010000084.1:0-12163 GCA_964481715.1 uncultured Acidobacteriota bacterium
GCAACCTGAGTGCCTTGTGGGACACCGTCTGGCAAATCAATTGGGCGTCGAGCCCGGCAGCGAGATCCCCTTCACCGTGACGGGCAACCAGGCCTCGCGCGCAAGCTGGCGAGTCAGCGGCATTCTTGAAACCGGCGGGCCGGAGGACGACCGGATTTTCGCGCCCCTCGAAGCGGTGCAGAATCTCACGGGCCTCGAAGGGAAAGTCCGGCGGCTGGAAGTGAGCGCGCTCACCAAGCCCGAAGACGCTTTTGCGCGCTCGGACGTGACCAAACTCAGCCCTCCGGAGTTTGACCGCTGGTTTTGCACGCCCTACGTCAGCTCGATTGCCTATCAGATTCAGCAGGCGATTCCCGGAGCGGAAGCGAAACCCGTCTTCCGTGTGGCTGAAACCGAAGGCAAGATTCTCGACCGTGTGGCCGTGTTGATGGGGATTCTGGCCGCAGCGGCGCTGGCCACAGCGGCGCTCGCCGTCGCTTCCATGATGTTCGCCACGGTGCTCGAGCGGCGAACGGAAATCGGTTTGTTCAAAGCGCTTGGTGCGACCAACGCGCGCGTCGCCGCGCTGTTCATACTGGAAGCGGGCGTGGTGGGCCTGGCGGGGGGCGCGGCGGGTTATTTTGCCGGAAGCCTGCTGGCGCGGAGGCTAGCCCTCCAGGTGTTCGGCGCGCCGACCGCCTTCCATTGGATATTCCTTCCCGCCGCGCTAACCCTGGCTTTGGTCGTGACGCTTGCGGGGAGCGCCTTGCCGTTGGGGCGCGGCCTCAAGGTTTCTCCCGCGGTGGTGATGAGAAATGAATAACGGCATGACGCGACGCTCCGGCAATCGAACCTCGCTTTTCTGGCGAATGTGGGCGCGCTCAATCACCCTCAAGCGCCCGCAAGCGGCGCTTGCCATCTTTTCGATTCTGGTGGGCGCAGCAGTTGCTTCGATGCTTCTGAATCTCTACGGAGACGTTCGCCGCAAGATGACACAGGAGTTCCGCGCCTACGGGCCGAACGTCGTGCTCGCGCCGGCCGAAGCAGCCGCTCCCCAACCGCAAGCCGATTCGAGGACGGATACGCTCTCGGGCGTTATGGACGAAACGGTCATGTCGCGTCTTGAGCCACTCATCCAACCTACGAAAGGCGCATCGGCCGTTCCAGTGCTTTATGCCGTCGCACTGCTCAAACGGAATCCGCCTGACCCGCGATTGCCGGAGTTTCAAAATCTCGTGGCGGTCGGGGCGGACCTCGCCGCGTTGCGCCGGCTCTATCCGTCGTGGAGGCTCAAAGGATCGGAGCCCGCTTCCGGAGGCTCTGACGTCGTCATCGGCTCGCGCGTCGCAGCGCTTCTCCATCTCGGCCCCGGCGACACGGTCGAATTGGGAAAGGTAGGGGCGACTCAAGCCTCGATTCCACAAAATGCAAAGACTTACCGGGTCACCGGCGTGCTCTCGACCGGCGCATCCGAAGATCAGCAGGCATTCCTCCCCCTCGCACCGCTTCAAACTCTCGCAGGCTTGGAGGGAAAAATCAGCCTCGTCGAGCTCAGCCTGCCGGGCGACACCACGGAAGTCGAGCGCACTGTGGGTGAGCTCGCACGCAGCCTGCCGGGGGTGGAAGTTCGCCCCATTCGCCAAATCGTTTACTCCTCCGGGAAGGTCCTGGATACCATTCGCTGGTTGACGATTTCGCTCACCGGCCTCATTCTGGTAATCATCGCTCTTTGTGTTATGGCCACGATGACAACCATTGTGCTGGAGCGCCGCAAGGACATCGCGGTAATGAAGGCGCTCGGCGCAAGCGACCGCCTGGTGATGGATCTTTTCCTGAGCGAGGGCGCGGTGCTGGGACTGATTGGCGCGATCGCAGGGTTCGCTCTGGGCGTGATACTCGCGCGCGGCCTCGCCGGGCAATTATTCAGCGTTACGCTCAGCCCGGCCTGGTGGACGCTTCCGGCGGTGGCGCTCGCCGGAACCATGCTCGCTGTCACCGCGACGCTCCTTCCGGTAAAGATCGTACGCGGGGTGCGGCCGGCGACGGCACTAAAAGGAGATTGACCTCTTGGCTTTTATCGAAGTCCGCAATTTGACCAAAGATTACGGGGCAAACGTCCTGGCGCTTCGCAACGTTTCGTTCGAGGTGGATAAGGGCGAGTGGATCGCGGTGATGGGGCCGTCGGGCTCGGGCAAAAGCACCTTGCTCAACGTTCTCGGCTGCCTCGATTCGCCGTCCGAGGGACAGGCGCGCGTGGATGGCGGCGACCTCGCGGGCTTCGACGCGGCGGAAATGGCGCGCTTTCGCGCGGAAAAAGTCGGATTCGTCTTCCAGCAATTTCACCTGGTGCCCTATCTCACCGCCGTCGAAAACGTCATGCTCGCGCAATACGTCCACAGCCTGGCCGACGAGCCGGAAGCCGCGGAAGCCCTGCGCCGCGTGGGTTTGGGCGACCGGCTGGAACATTTGCCCTCGCAACTTTCGGGCGGCGAGCAGCAGCGCGTGTGCGTGGCGCGCGCGCTCATCAACCAGCCCAACCTGATTCTGGCCGACGAGCCCACCGGCAACCTCGACGAAGTAAACGAAGCGCTGGTGATGGGCCTGTTTACCGAACTCCACCGCGAAGGCCATACCATCGTCATGGTCACGCACGACCCGGAAATCGGCCGCATGGCGGAGCGCCGCATCGAGCTGCATCACGGGCGGCTCTCGGAAATTTCGGTCTTCCCCGCCCTGGAAGAGGAGCTCATTGACAACCTGCTCAAAGCGGTGTGGCATGCGCGCGAAGATACCGGCAAGTCGGATCTCTCGACCGGCGACGTTCCCGAATTCCTGCCCAACCGCGCCACGTTCCTGCTGATGGCTCAGGAGGAGTTGATCCATCTGAACGGCGCGCAAGTCGCCTTCACTTCACACGGCGATCAGCGCGCGCGCAACCTGATTCGCCGCCATCGCCTTGCCGAGCGGCTGTTCCACGACACCTTCGGCCTCGACCAGGACCTGCTCGACGAGAACGCCTGCAAGATCGAACATACCCTGGGACCGCTCGTCACCGAAAAGCTCTGCGTCTTCCTCAAGCACCCGCAGACCTGCCCGCACGGCTCGCCCATTCCGGCAGGCAGCTGCTGCGCCAAAACCTAAATCCGTTTCTCAGTTTGATCTTGGCGGCGCGCAGGTGCGGCTGGTGCGCCGGACATCCTTATTGGAATGTGTGACGGACATGAAGAAGATGTTCCCGCGGGTGGCGCATACTCGTCAGCCGACGGGCGCATTATGCCATGTTGGCGAGGAAGATGTGATGCGCTCGTGGACGGAGGGCGGGCGCACGGAGAAAGTTCACCAAGCGAAAGCTTGATAGCAAAATTCAAATCCACAGATCGCATACATCGCAAGAACCAGCGATGTATGCGCCACCCGCGGGATTGCTCTCAGTTGGTAGCCACGACACCGATTTTGTGTCGTGGGTTTGTTCCCGTGAAATTCCCGTTGCACGCCATTTATGGCGCGGCTGCGTCCGGTGAACGTGTGACACAAACGGATATTACCACGGAAGGGCCGACAAGCCCGCGACACCCAAGGCGTGTCGCGGCTACCCGCTCCGCCAAACCAAGCGGTTATTTGTTGGCAGGCTTGTAAGCAAGAGCACGGGATCCCAAACTAAGCGCTTTGCTTTCGACAAGCTTCAGCTTCGTCGGAGGCGTTCCGTCCGGGAAAAACCGCCTTCCCCTTCCCATGATGAAGGGCTCGACTAAGAACCGATACTCATCGATCAGACCTGTTCCCATCAGCGATTGGACCAGCGTCCCACTACCGTCGATAATAATGTCTTTGCCCGGCTGCTGTTTCAGTTTGGTGATTTCTTCCACGACATTTCCTGAGATGATGGTGGATTCCTTCCAGGGAGCTTTTGAGAGCGTGGTCGAGACCACATATTTGTGCATCCGGTTGAGGATCGGCCCAGGACCATCGCCGGTCGTCTGTGTGGACCAGCCCGGCCAAAGCATTTCATAGGTGACCCGTCCCAGGAGGTACGCATCGCCTTTCGAGTACTCCTCCGTAATGTAGCGCATCCTCTCGGGGCTATTTGTGTTCTCCCACCAGTGATCCATCGTATCTGCGTCGAAGACACCATCCAGGGTGATCCACGCTTTCACCCAAAGCTTTCTCATGTGAGTTCTCCTTTCCACTTCATGTTTTTCTATGTGCGCACATTCGCTACCTCAGCCTGGAGCTCTAGGCGCCGACCTCGCACTTCCACTCCGCCACGGCGGCCTCGACGCCGCTGTCCGTATCGAGCGGCGGGTGGGTCGCGCGCCAGCCGAGCTCGGCGGACCGCTTGGTGACGACGAGCTGATCGGTGCAGAGCGCGTCGGCGGCGAGGCCCATCTTGGCGCGGGCCTCCTCGACCGGCAGGCTGCTGGTCTCACCACCCTTGCCCATCGCCGCGGTCACGGCGCGGGCCACCGAGGCGAGCGAGGGGGAGGCGCCATCGACGCCGTGAAAGATACCCTGCGCCCGCTTCTCGATCACCAACCGGTAGAGCACCGCGAGATCGTCGCGGTGCACGAAGGGCATCCTGTTCTTGCCATCGCCGATGTAAACGGCGGCGCCGGTGGCGCGCGCGCTCTCGGCGTAGTTAGCGATCAGGCTCTTCGTGCCGCCGTAGACGAAGCCGGGCCGGATCACCGCGGTGGTGATCGCGTCGTTGGCCGCTTCGAGCGTTAAGCGCTCGTGCGCCGGGCGCCAGGCGATCATCGGGATTGCGCCCTCCGTCGAGGCCGACTCGTCGGCGGGCGTACCGGTGTTGCCCAAGACCAGCACGCCCGAGGTATAGACGACGACCCTGGGCGCGCTGGCGCCCTTGGCGGCCGCGAGCAGGGCCTCGATCGCCACGCGGTCGGTGGCGATGGCGTTGCCGTAGTCGAAGGCGACGTGCAAGAGCGCGTCGTGCGCCGCGGCGGCCGACTGATAGCTCGCGGGCTGATCGAGCAAGCCGCGGTGCGGCGTCGCGCCGAGCGCCCTGAGCTTTGCGTCCGAGGCCTCGCTGCGCGAAAGGCCCGTCACCGCGTGCCTGGCGCGGCGCAGCTCCTTGATGACAGCCTCCCCGATGGTCCCGGTCCCTCCAGTAATAAAGACGCGCATGCTCACCTCGCCCCTGCTGTGGGGAGCTCCTCGGCCAACCCGACGATGATGCCCTCAGGACCGCGGAGGTAACACAGCCGATACTTGTCCTCGTACTGCGCCAGCTCGCCAACGAGTTGGGGGCCATGGGCGCGCAGGCGGGCAACGACTTCCTCGATGTTTTCTACGGCGAACATGATGCGACGTATGTCCAGCGGGTAGCCACGACACCGATTTTGTGTCGTGGGCCTTTTCAGGCCCGCAACGGTTCGAACCCACGGCATTCAAATCTTGCCGTGGCTACCAGCTCTTATAGAACCCGCCCATCAGCCAGCCATACCTAGCATGAAGGCGTACGCGCACATACCCACCAGGACGACCCACCAAGCTACCAGCAGGACCGTGTCAACCACCAAACCCTTTGATGCAGCATGTAAGGGCCGAACGCCTCTGGACCTACCGACAATTCGTCGCAGAAGAAGGACCGTGGCAATGAGAGTCGATGCTACAACCCACACCTGTAACGCCCCCAAGACCAAATCGCCTGTCCCTGTCCTCCTGAGCACGTTGAGCACCTTTTCTTCTTCCTTTGCGTTTAATGGCCACACGATTAGACAAAGAACAAGGAAGTTAATCAGGGTGATGATTCTTGTCGCGGTCAAACCTTTCCCGGACGGAGCAACTCCGGCCGCAGTATTCATTGGACACCCCCTGATTGGCAATGCTGCTGAACGTTATTCAGCAAGGTAGCGCAGAGTCTCGTTTCCCCGAGACTCTGCGCTACTCGCTGGCCATCGCAGTTTCTCCGTGACGTCCCAATTAAGAATATCGCAGCCAGCGCAGGATTTCGACAAGCGAGGGCCGCTTGCCGGTCATGAGGATGCCGACCCGGTAGATGCGCGCAGAAAACCACACGACGCCGAGTGTCGTCACCACCAGCAACGCGATGGAGAGCGCGATCTGCCAGAACGGAGGCGTTTGAAAGGCGATGCGAACCAGCATGAGGAGAGGAGCAAAGAGGGGGATCAGCGAGAGCACGATGGAAGTCGTCGAGTTCGGGTCGCGCAACACAACGTTGAGGAGCACGATGCTCAGAATCAACGGCGTGATGACGGGCATCTGTAATTGTTGCGCGTCCTGCTCGCTCGAAACGATCGCGCCGACGGTTGCAAACAGCGAGGCGTAGAGAAAATATCCCGTCAGGAAGAAAATCACCATGTAAATCAAAAGCGACGCGGGGATATGAATGTTGAAAGAGGCCGCGCGCGGACTGAAGGCCGCGGCCATGGCGGAGCCGTACGCGCCGACCAGCCCGCCCGTGACCATCCAGATCAAATACTGCGTCAGGCCCGCCGCCGCGACGCCCAGAATTTTTCCCAGCAGCAGTTGCATGGGCCGGACGGAGGACACCAGGATCTCCACAATATGGACGGTTTTTTCCTCGAGCACCGATCGCATGGTCGAGACGCCGTAGATCACCAGCGTCATGTAGAGCACCATCGCCACCACAAAGCCCACGAGAAATGTCTCACCCTTCTCTTCCGATTCGCCCTGGGCGGTCAGCTTCACGAGCTTAACGTTGACGCCCGCGACGAGTTTGGAGACATCTTCAACATGAACGCCCCGATCGCTCAGCCGGCGCGAGATGACCGCATCGCTGACCGCGTGGCCCAACGACCCGGTGCGAGTCAAATCGCCGGGGTTCTTGGTGTAATACTCGATGTCCTTCCCCTCGACAGCGTCGCGAGAGATGACGACGTAAGCATTCAGTTCCCCTGCCAAAACCCTCTTGCGTAAACCGGCGAGCGTTTCTTTGCCATTCATGGGACTCTCGAACGACTCAACGACCTTGAACGCCGGGCTGCCATTGGGGAGTTTTTCCTTGAGGTTCGGCAGGATGGATTGCACGAGCCCACCGGCCTCGTCCACGATCACGATTTCCAAGGTTCTGTCGCCTTGCCCGCGCGCAATGATGACCACAAAGGCGATGTAACCGGCGAACAGCAGCGGGAGAGCGAAGGTGGTGATAAGAAACGTCTTAGTGCGCACGCGCGTCACATATTCGCGTTTGAGCACCAGCCAGACCTTACGCATGGCCGACCTTTTCGATGAAGATGTCGTTGAGCGGCGGCTCCACGAGCTCAAAGCGCGAGATTTCGACGCCGCACGCGACGGCCCGGCGCAAGATTTCCTGCGCGTCGCCTCCCGGCAGGAGCTTGGCTTCCACCATCGCCCCGTGCCGGTTGACGCTCTCGATGACCGCCGGCAGGTTCAGAAAATCTTCGCTCCCTGAAAATTCAATCCGCACGGTGTTCTTGCCGTAGGATTTTTTGATGGCCCGCAATTCCCCGTCCAGGACCTTGCGCCCGTGGTTGATCAGGCAAATCGAGTCGCACATCATCTCCACCTGCTCCATGCGATGCGTGGACAGAATGATGGTCGAGCCCTGTTCGCGCAATTCCAGCATGATGTCCTTGATGAGCGCGGCATTGACGGGGTCAAGGCCGCTGAAAGGCTCGTCGAGAATCAAAAGCTGCGGGCGGTGCAGGACGGCGGCGATGAACTGGACTTTCTGCTGCATGCCCTTTGAGAGGTCGTTGACCTTTTTCTCCGCCCACGCCCCGAGGTCCAGCCGTTCGAGCCACGCCGTCGAGCGCCGCCCGGCTTCCGCTTCCGTCAATCCTTTGAGCGCGCCGAGGAACACGAGCACCTGCCGCACCTGCATCTTCGCGTAGAGGCCGCGCTCTTCGGGGAGGTAACCGATTTGATCCTGTGTGCGGTCGCTCAAGGGCTCGCCGAAAACCCGGATAGAGCCCTGGTCCGGGACCAGGATGCGCATCATCATCCGCAAAGTCGTAGTTTTGCCGGCCCCGTTCGGGCCGAGCAGCCCGTACACCGCGCCCTGCCGGATGCAGAAGCTGAGGTCGCTGACCGCGTCCACGGTGTCGAAACGCTTGGCGACTTGTTCGATGAGGACCGCGTCCATGGTTTGATTCGCGCCGGGTGTCACGGGGAAATTCGCTGCGGCGTCATTTTTTCCTGCGAGCCGTTTCCGTCGTTCGTCTCACAGACAATTTGATGAAGCGTGCGGGACTTTGTAGCATCAAATGAGACAGGAACGCAACCAAGAACCGTGCCGCGGGCCGGCGGCGCACGCATCCGCTTCAGGTCTTGCGCCAACTTCGGAAGCCCCCTCGACGAAGTTTTCCCCTTCGAGTAAGATAGGCGGCGGCCCGGATCAATGCGACTCCTGGAGAGGCGAATTCCATGCGAAATGTTGTCATCATCGGCTCAGGCTGCGCGGGCCTGACTGCGGCCATTTACGCTTCACGCGCGAATCTGAACCCGCTCGTGATCCGCGGCCTGGAAGCCGGCGGGCAGCTCAGCTTGACCACCCTCGTCGAAAATTTTCCCGGATTTCCTAAGGGCGTGCAGGGGCCTGAGCTGGTCGAGTTGATGAAAAAGCAGGCGGAAACTTTTGGGACCGAATTCAAGGAAGGCAACGTGACGCGCGTTGACCTTTCGCGTCGGCCGTTTGTCCTCGACATCGGTGAAGAAAAGATCGAAACCCTCACGCTCATTATCGCGTCGGGCGCCTCGGCAAAATTGCTGGGACTCGAATCCGAAAAAAAACTCATCGGGCACGGGGTTTCGACCTGCGCGACTTGTGACGGCTATTTTTTCCGGGGCAAGAACGTCGTGGTGGTCGGCGGCGGCGATACGGCGGCGGAAGAAGCGTTGTTTCTCACGCGGTACGCTTCCGAGGTGGGCCTCATCCATCGCCGCGAGCAGTTGCGCGCGTCAAAGATCATGCAGGACCGGCTGCTGCGCAACGAGAAAATCAAACCCATCTGGAACAGCGTCGTCACCGACGTGCTCGACCCCGCCAAGGGCGAGGTAACCGGCATCCGATTGAAGGACACCAAAACCGGCGAGGAAAAAGAGCGTCCGACGGACGGAGTCTTCATCGGCATCGGCCACTCGCCGAACACCGGGCTGTTCCGCGGCCAGCTCGAAATGGACGAGGTGGGTTATTTGAAAACTCACGACGGCTCGAAGACCAGTGTGTCCGGCGTTTTCGCCGCTGGCGACGTGCAGGACCACATTTACCGGCAGGCCGTCACGGCTTCCGGATCCGGCTGCATGGCCGCGATGGACGCCGAGAAATTCCTGGAGGCAAGTCACTGATCTGGCGCTCGTCTGCGACCTATGCTCCGTTCCCTCCTCCTTTACCTATCCGAGCGAGAAGGCCTTAAGAACTTTCTTTCACGGCGCGCGCTGGGGCGGCGTCTGGCCACGCGCTTCATCGCGGGTGAAAATCTGAAAGACGCCGTTCGCGCCGTGCGCGCGCTGAACGCCGAAGGGTTTGACGCAACGCTCGACTATCTGGGCGAAAGCGTCGATGCCGAAGCGGCCGCACACGAGGCCTGCGGGATTTACCTCGACGTTCTCGACCGCCTCGCTGCCGAAGGCCTGCGCTCTCACGTTTCGATCAAGCTCACGCAGTTGGGGCTTGCGATGGACGAGGCCCCGACGCGGCGGCACCTCGCCGCTCTGTGCGATCGCGCCGCGCGGCACCGCAATTTTATTCGGATTGACATGGAAGGCTCGGCTTACACGGAAAGCACCCTGCGCGTTTTCCGCGAAGCCGGCGTGCCGAGCGACGTGCTGGGCGTCGTAATCCAGTCCTACCTTTACCGCAGCGAAAAAGATGTCGAAGAACTTGTCAGGCTCGGCGCGCGCGTTCGCCTGGTGAAAGGCGCGTATCAGGAGCCGCCCGAGATGGCGTTTCCGAGCAAAGCGGACGTGGACCGGAATTTCATCAAGCTCATGGAGATGCTCTTCGCAGGCGGCGGATACCACGCCATCGCCACGCACGACGAGAAGATGATTGCCGCAACGTTCGATTTCGCCCGCCGCTGCGGGCTTGGCCCCGACCGCTTCGAGTTCCAGATGCTTTACGGCATTCGCAGGCAGTTGCAGCGCGACCTGCTGCGCCGGGGCTTTCGCGTGCGCGTTTACGTGCCCTACGGAAAACAGTGGTACGCTTACTTCATGCGGCGGCTGGCCGAGCGGCCCGCAAACGTGATCTTCTTGTTGCGGAATTTAGTCCGAGGTTGAACGAGCCTTGCCGCCGGCCGCCCTATTCCCATGTTGCAGACCGACCCTTCGCGCGAGTTCGCACGGATGATGGAGCGGGAGAACGGTCAGATTGACCTCGCCGAAGCGGCCCTGCTGATCGCGCAGACGGAATACCCCGCGCTCGACCCGCCCGCCGAGCTCGCGCGGCTCGACCGATTGGCCGCTCAGCTTGAAATTGATTCCGCCGCTCCGCCCCTCACGCACATTCAGTCCTTAAACGAATTGATTTTTGAAAAAGAAAAGTTTTCGGGGAACGAAGTGGAATACGACGACCCGGACAATAGTTACCTGAATCGGGTGCTCGATCGCAAGATGGGCCTGCCGATTACGCTGTCTCTGGTCTACACCGAAGTGGCCCGCCGCCGGGGCTTGCCAATCGTGGGCGTGGGATTTCCCGGACACTTCTTTGTCAAATATCTCAACCCACCGGATGAAATCCTGATTGACCCGTATCATCGCGGCGCCATTATGACCTCCGAAGATTGCCAGGCGGTTCTTGAAACTCAATTTGGAAAGGACGCAAAGTTTGATCCCGCGTACCTCCAGGCGTCCACTCCCAAACAGATTCTTGCCCGAATGCTGAATAACCTGAAGGGGTCGTATTTCCGCCGGCGCATATATTCAAAAGTTCTTCTGATGATCGAGCTCGCGCTCTCCATCGACCCCTGCTCCCGCCAGGACCTTCGCGACCGCGGCATGGTGTACCTGGCCATGCGGAAATATCGCGAGGCGATCAATAGTTTCCAGGCGTGCCTCGTGCTCTCGCCCAAAGGCGATCCGGAGACGCAAGAAGTGCTCCGCGCGCTGCACCGCGTTCGCGCTCAGATGAATTAATTCAATTTCGCGAACCGAACAATTAGGCGGATGCGCGGGCATCGTTACTTGATTCGTTCGCACACGGCGAACCCGTCGCGAAGCGGAATGACCGTGGTGAAAAGTTGCGCCGAGCGGTAAAGCAGGCGGTTGAATTTCTGGATGGCGCGTGTGTCGGTGGCTTCGTGTCGGGCGGCGCGGGCGGCGCGGCCCGACCACAAGACGTTGTCCGTCACAAACAAGCCGCCCACGCGGAGGCGCGGCACGGCGAGGCGGAAAACTTCCGGATACTGAATTTTGTTGACGTCATTGAAAACCAGGTCAAACTGCCCTTGGGTTGATTGCAGCAAATGGAGCGCGTCACCCACCTGGATGCGCACGCGCCCAAGCATTCCCGCGCGGCGCAGATAATTCCGCGCGCGCTCGGCGTTCGCCGGGTCGCCGTCAGAATAATAAACCGTGCCTTCCGGGCCCACCGCGCGCGCCAGCCACAGCGCAGAGTAACCAATCGCCGAACCCATCTCGAACACGCGGCGGGCGCGAACGAGGCGCGCGAGCTGGTAGAGCAGCCGCCCGCAGGCGGGACCGATAATGGGAACGTGATGCTTCGCGGCGTAGCGCTCCATGTCGCGCAGCACGGCGTCGCGCCGCGGCAGCAATTGATTGAGATATGTTTCAGTCTTCGGTTCGATGATTCCCATTCTCAAACTCCCCAATGAATTTGGCCGAAATTGAAATCATTGTAACCCAAGCAGGCTCTTCCAAAACATCCCGGAAGGCGTCGATCGGGTTTTCTGTTCAAAAGGATTCAATGGGAAGGAGGCCGGGAGCGCAGCACTCTCATCAAGAAAAGCAAAGCTCGGCGGAGTCTTTCCCCGCGCGCAAACTGTCGCCGCGCGATGGTCCTGCACGGGGAGCCCTGCTCCGTCGAGCTTCAAATCGCCAACGACAAACCGCCGGCGGCAATTCCTCCGCCGCCATGGTGATCGAAGTTGCGGGTTATGCGCCGAATAACGTCTTCGGCATATACAATGCCGCGAACCCGAGTCAAAGGCAGAAGATCTTTGGAGGTGCGGCTTCCGCTGGGGCCACTGCGAGCGTCGTTTCT
>CAYZVR010000084.1:12173-13212 GCA_964481715.1 uncultured Acidobacteriota bacterium
GCCCTTACAGCTTGCGGACCTTCATCGCCACCAGGACCGGTGTACCCGTCTTGAACAGCAGCCCACGAAGCCCCAGCTTGTTTCCGGCGGTCAGCGCGCTGACGCCTGAAACGTCGTCGAACTCCGTGTCTGTGGAAGTCCGGACCTGGATTTCGGTGATCCCCGCCGAGGTAAAGAGGTCGGGCAGGTGGTTGACGAGGAAGTCGCTGCCGGTGACCGATTCCACTTGCGCGGTGAATTGTGAAGTCTGCAGTCGCACCCGCTCGGCGACAATCGAAGTTCCCGACGACTCAGAAGCCCGGCTCACTTCCACCGTCTGACCCACCATGAGATCGGCAGCCGTGGCAAAGCTCACGTCTGACGGGATGTTTAATTCCTCGTTGTCGATCCTGTAGGTGGCAGAAGTCACATCCACCGTCACCTTGTCACCCACCTGAACGCCCGCAATGTCCGGGATCTCATCCAGTATGACCATGGTGAACTGAGTCGCACTGTCCACCGAGGTGATGGTGCCTTCAATTTCCTCACCTTGTTCGGGCTCTTTCAGTTCGACCTTGGTGGCCAGCATCGAGCCGTCCCCGTTCAGTTTGAAATTCACTTCAACAACCTGATCCACTTTGAGACTGGAAAAGGCGCCAGTGAGCCCCTCTTCTCCGAAATCTTCAAATTGCGTGTTGCTGTCCACCAGAATGATAAAGGTTTGGCCGGAGCTCGGCACTTGCAACGTGAACTGGTTGGTCCCGAGAG
Source organism: uncultured Acidobacteriota bacterium (assembly GCA_964481715.1). Taxonomy (GTDB): domain Bacteria; phylum Acidobacteriota; class Terriglobia; order UBA7540; family UBA7540; genus JAHEKS01. The sequence continues at coordinate 12,921 of CAYZVR010000084.1, forward strand.
CGCTGACTCGCCCGTTCAAGTCCTCCATTCCCTCAAGCTCTTTCTCTTTGACATCTTCGACGACGGGAAGCTGGGTGAACCCGATCGTAGGCTGAATGGACAGATCATTCTGCACGGAGGCGGCGAGATTGAAATCAAGCAGAAGGCCCGTCGCAGTATTGTCGGTGAGGTTCAACGGGAAAGGCGGTCCGGAAAAATCCACGGACGCTGGACTGAGGCCCATCTGCGGCATTTCCATTTTGCAAATCGTGCCGGCCGCGCAGCCCGCGATGGACGTGCCGGAGCCGTTCTT
>CAYZVR010000085.1:0-5866 GCA_964481715.1 uncultured Acidobacteriota bacterium
GAGCGTCGCGGCGAGTCCGGCGGCGCCGCAGGCACCCTGCGGATGCCCGATGATGGATTTGAGCGCGGAAGTAGGCACGCGATAGGCGCGCTCGCCAAGCGCGAGCTTCAGCGCGCGCGTTTCGATGCGATCGTTCAGGACGGTCGAAGTCCCGTGCAGGTTTACGTAGTCCACTTGTCCCGGCTCGATGCCCGCCTGTTCCATTGCGAGTCTCATGGCGCGCGCCGGTTCCTCGCCGTTTTCCTCCAGGCGAACGCGATGGAACGCCTCGCAGGTTGAACCGTAGCCCGTGATCTCACCGTAGATCCTGGCGCCGCGCGCGCATGCGTGTTCGTATTCTTCCAGCACAAACATCCACGAGCCCTCGCCGAGCACAAAGCCGTCGCGGTCGGCGGAAAACGGCCGCGAGCCGCGCATCGGCTCGTGGTTCCAGGAAGCGGTCATGATGCGCATCAGCGTGAAGCCTTTGAGGATGAGCGGCGCGATGGGCGCGTCGGCGCCGCCGCAGACGACCGTTTCCGCCATGCCGCAGCGGATATTTTGCGCGGCGTATCCGATGGCGTCCGTAGACGACGTGCAGCCGGTCGAGATGACGTGGCTGAATCCGCGAAAACCAAAATGCATGGAAATTTCGCTCGCGAGCGTTCCGATGGTTGCGGAGGGAATCGTATAGACGCTGCACTGCTTCACGTGGCCGGAATAGTAGAGGGAATACTGCTTTTCAATGAATTCCTGCCCGCCGCCCCCCGAACCGAGCAGCACCGCGACGCGGCGCCGCTCGTCGAGCGGCATGGATCGAGCATCCAATCCCGCGTCCTCGACCGCCTCCTGCGCGGCGGCGATGGAGAGAGGAACCACGCGGCTGGTGTTGGCGGCGTCCTTTTCGCTGATGTACCGGAGGGGATCGAAGTCAGGAATCTCACCGGCAATCTGAACGGGATAATCCGATGGGTCAAACGATTGTATGCGCCGGATGCCGCTCGTTCCTTGCTTCGTAGCGCTCCAGAAATTTTCCCGCCCCACGCCATTGGGACTGACCGCGCCAATGCCGGTCACGACGACTCGACGTCTCACGCGAACCTCCGCTGACCAACCGGGCGTCTGACCCGTTACGGCCGGTTCTCCGACGACTGCGATTCCCGACGCAATTGGATGGCATAAACCACTTCAAATTCGTTCTTGACCTTTACGGCGCCCAGGCCCTTGCTGATCGGCTCGATCTGGAAATCCCGGAGGCGCAGCCGCACCTGGCCCTTCACTTCCAGCCGGTCGCCCGCCTGACTCCAGGCGATGGGGAACTCCACCTGCCGCGTAACGCCGTGCAAGGTGAGATCGGCCACGAGGCGCCAGGTGTTCGGTGTTCCGCCGGGAATCACCGAGCGCGTGCGCAACTCGATGGTTGGGAAACGTTCGACATCGAGTTGTGTCGGGCCAACCATGGTGGATTGAATCTCCCGCCGGTCGGAATCCGAGATACCCGGGTCTGCAACGCGTAGCGAGGCCGATTTCGCGATGACTTGTACCTGCCAGGAGGTCGCGTCGCTTCCGACAGCCGTGCCGGAAAAATCGCCGATTACAATCTGGTGATTATCCCCGAGCGCCGAAAACATTCCGCCGCGAAAAAGATGAATCTCGATCCGGCTGGCCTCGAGATCTATCCGATACTGCCCCGGGGTCTGCGCGCGGCACGTTCCCGCTAAAGCGATGGCCGCGAGAATCGCGCAGCCAGCCTCAGTCAATCTCAGGAGCGAGCAAGAGCCATGGCGGCTTTGAAAAGAAAAGGTAAGTCGGTTCATGTGACGGACGCGAACCTCAGTCCGGCGGGCCAACGCCTCTGGTTTCACTCACCCAACCCGACGCTCAGCTTTATCTTGCGCCGGTTCAATTGGAAGCGCAAACCGGCCGCAGGGATGTCAGAAGAATTTCATACTAGCTTGTTACCTGCCCGCCGGCCTCAGAGAGCGAAGAATAGTCGGTAGCGAGAGGTTTTCCCCATAAAGGAATATCCTGCCTGCGATCCGCGCAACCAACGGAGAACGAAATATCAGATCAATGCGGCTTCGAGTCTTGCCTTCCTGCTCGCCTCCCGGAAGCCGCTTGACGTAGTTGCCCAACTCGCCGCGCCAGGCCTGATTATACTGCGCGAGCCCTTGTTCCACCGAGCCACGACCCAGCGCGCCGTGGATGACTTCCGCCGCGACTTCAGCGCTGACCATGGCCGGATAAATACCTTCTCCGGTTGAACCGGAGACGAATCCCGCCGCGTCCCCGATCAGCATCACCCGGCCGCGCGTGAGCGTCTCCTGGCGATGCACCGCGCCGACCGGATCCAAATCGAAATAAGTTCCCTCTTCGGTCAGAAACTTAGGCAGGTGGCCGCGACGCTTCATCTCCTCGAAGAATCCCGAATAAAGAGCGCGAATCTCGCGGCCGTTCGCGAGCAGCGCTCCAATGCCGACGCAAATGTGGCGGCGCTTGGGAAACACCCAGCCGTAGCCCTGAATTCCGTGGTATTCCAGGAAAACAAAAAACGGGAAGCGCTCGCCGTAAGTCGCCCGAATCGTTTCCGGGTTGCAAGGGACATCCGCGTTTGCGCACAAAACGTAATCGCGCCGTCCCCAGCCTTTGCGAATGCCCGCCGCCGCGGCCACGCGGCTGGAAACGCCGTCCGCGCCAATCAGCACGCGCGCGCTCAATTCCCTGCCGTCGGCGAGCCGAACCGACACCGAGTCTTTTTCTTCCTGCACGCCCTCGACCGCGCAGCCGCCCATGAATTCCGCCCCGGCCTCCATGGCAATTTTTCTGAGTCCATCGTCGAATTTCGAGCGCAGCGAAAGGTAACCGCTCGGTTGTCGCTCAAGGTAGCGGCCCGAGCGCTCGACCTTCGAATCGTAGAACGCAATCCCGTAGAAAGGATTCTCGACCAACTCATCGAGCCGGGGCTGAAGGTAAGCAAAACGCTCAAACGCCAGCCGGTTGATCCAGCTCGCGCAGGTTTTATGGCGAGGAAATGTGGCGCGGTCAATCAACAAAACTGAGTAGCCGCGACCGGCAAGCAGCTTTGCGGCAGTTGAACCCGCCGGCCCCGCGCCGACAACGATAACGTCCACTCGATGACTCATGATCCCAGTCCCGGTTGAGCGATGGAACCTTAACACACATTTTTCCAACCTCTTAATTCTCGCAAGACTCCGGAAGGGGAACCTTTGCACACCTGGGTGACGCGCGAATTTCGCCTCACGCGCCCGATTGACTTCCCCGTCAATCCCCGCCTAAGATGACCGCACGCGGCGAGGGCGCCGCATTCATGATCGGAAAAACTGTTCTGCACTACGAAATCGCGGAGAAGATTGGCGCGGGTGGCATGGGCGAAGTTTACCGCGCTCGCGACACGAAGCTCGGCCGCGATGTGGCGGTCAAGGTCCTGCCCCAGGCTTTTGCGCAGGACCCGGAGCGCCTGGCGCGATTCCAGCGCGAAGCGCAGGTGCTTGCTTCCCTGAACCATCCGAATATTGCCGCCATCTACGGGCTGGAAGAATCGGGCGGCGAACGATGTCTGATTCTGGAATTGGTTCCCGGAAGGACGCTCGCCGAGCATCTGGCCTCGGGGCCTCTCGCGCCGGAGGAGGGGCTCGGAATCGCTGTGCAAATCGCCCAGGCGCTCGAGGCCGCTCACGAGCGAGGCATTATCCACCGCGACTTGAAACCGGGAAACATCAAGGTGACGCCGGAAGGAAAGGTCAAAGTCCTCGACTTCGGCCTGGCCAAGGAAGTAACCGCTGCGGCGAGCTCAAGCGACGCATCGCGCTCGCCCACCATCAGCGTGGCTGCTACCCGCGCCGGCGTAATTCTCGGTACGGCCGCCTACATGAGCCCCGAGCAGGCGCGCGCCAAACCCCTCGACAAGCGCACGGACGTGTGGTCGTTCGGCTGCGTGCTTTTCGAAATGCTTTCCGGCCGGCCGCCCTTCGCCGGTGAAACCACCAGCGACCTGATCGCCGCCATTCTCAAGACCGAACCCGACTGGAAGTCGCTGCCAACGGACACGCCGCGCGGCATTGCGCGCCTGCTCCGTCGCTGTCTCGAAAAAGATCCCAACCGCAGGCTGCGCGACCTGGCCGACGCGCGCCTTGAGATTGAAGATGCGCTCGAGACGCCCTCAATGGAAACCGAATCCGGCCATCCGCTTTTACAGCCTGCCCCCGCCGCCCCGAAGCCGCGGCAAACCTCTATTCTGATCGTCGCTGCCCTGGCTGCGTGCCTGGTTTTCGTTGCGGGCCTGTGGCTCGGGCGACATCACAAGGCGCCGCCGAGCGGCTGGACGGGCGAACTGCTGGGCGGCTCGACCGTGGCTTTCGGTCCTCGGGTTTCACCCGATGGCAAGACCATCGCCTTCCAGGCCATGGTGGACAACATCACTCAGGTGTCAGTAATGAATCCCGACTCGGGCAACTGGACCGTGCTGACTCACGACCGCACGCATGGATTTGTCACCGAGCTGGCGTGGTCGCCTGACGGCGCGAAGATTTATTACGACCGCGTTCGGGATCAGCCCGCCGGTATTTTCGCCGTCCCAGCTCTCGGTGGCGAGGAGAGGCTTATTCTCGAAGATGCAGGCAGTCCCGCGCCGCTCGCGGACGGCAGCCTGCTCGTCAGCCGCATCAACGCTCAACGCCGCACCCAGATTTTCCATTTTTGGCCGGAGACCGGCCGCCTCCAATCCTTCCAAGCCTTCCCTGACCCACTCTTCGGCTCCGCCTTTCGAGCCTCACCAGACGGCAAGGAAGCTGTTTTCTACGGAGCCACAACCGAGTCAGGTCCGGATGCGGCGCCGCACCTCTACGCGCTCGACGTCGAGGCGGGACAAACTCGCCGCCTGGCGCCGGAGCTGCCGATTGTTCGCACGTCGTTGACCTTCCCAATTGCAGTAACCGCTGATTCCGTTGTGACGGAAGTGCCTGCGGGAAATCTGCACCAGATCATTGCTATTCCCTTCAACAGGTCGGCTCCCGTCCGGCGTTTGATGGCGCTCACGGAGCGTCCTTATTATATGGACGCGGCGCCCGACGGGACGCTCTACCTGGACCAGGTAGCGCGGCCACTCGAGATTCTGCGTTTCACGGCCTCGGGCGGAACCCCTGAAGTTTTGGCAACCTCGGAATCCTACCAGGTCGTAGGGGTGCAACCCGTGGAGCTCGCCGACGGCAGGCTTCTCGTTCCTTCACTACTGGCCGGGCACGCGCGCCTGCTGGCAGGAAAGCCGCAGGGCGACTTCGTTCCCCGGATCGAGACTCGGAAAGACCCCCTGCCGCCCGTCACGCGAGTCGGTGATAACAAAGTGGCTTTCATGATCGGGTCAGGTTCGAGTCAGACCATCGCGCTGGCCTCGGCAAGCGACGGCCGCATCCATCGCCGCCTGAAAGGCGTGGCCGGTGTTCTCGTGAATTTTCTCGCGGCGTCGCCGGACGGAGCGACGATTTACTACGTCTCCTCAGGCGACGTGTGGGCCATCCCTGCGACGGACGGGACACCGAGAAAAATCCACGCGGGTGACGGGCTCGCCGTCGATCCGAACGGTCGCGAGATTATTGTGAACCTCAACGAGAAAGAAGGCGTGCGTCTCGTTCGAGTTTCGCTCCAGGACGGATCGGCGAGGAAGATTTCCCTTCCAGGCAACGTCCGCCCAAGTCCTTATGCGCTCGGCGGAAACGCCATGGACCGGTCCGGGAAATTGCTGGTCGGAATCGTGCCTCCGGACTCCTGGTTTTGGGCCGCCGCCATCCTCGATCTGAAGAGCGGCAGCGCAACTCGCATACCTCTAAATTACACGGGCGACACTTTTTATATGGCGTGGGCACGGGATGGG
>CAYZVR010000085.1:5876-12879 GCA_964481715.1 uncultured Acidobacteriota bacterium
CGTCGGCGAAGAACTCGTGGCCCATCTTTGGCGCTTCCGGCCTGAAAAATAAGATCGCCCGCTCCATCCCTTCCGCAGCGCTTGGCTACCCTCCCGCGCAAATTGTTTTTGAACGCCGGGAACTTTTTCGCCTGGCCGGACATTACAGAGGGTGAGAGACTAGCGGAAGAGCGCCCCTCTCGGCAAAGGTCGCATGGAGGTTGGATAGCCGACCCCGTGGCATGGCATTGAGCAATGAGCACCGACGAGCAATTGATGTTCGAGTTCCAGCAAGGCTCCCAGACGGCGTTCCTGGAACTTTTCGAGCGCTATCGCGAGCCGATTTACGGTTTCTTCCGCCGCCGATTGCAAGATTTTGCGCGCGCGGAAGAACTTGCCCAGGAGACTTTTCTCGCCGTGCTGCGCGGCATCGCTCGCTATGAGCCGCGCGCCCTGGTTCGAACTTATCTCTACGGCATCGCGATGAACTTGCTCGCTGCGGAGCGTCGAAAGAGAAGCCGTGAGGCCGCCGACTCAAAACGTCTTGCCGATCCGCCCGTCAGCACAGACCGAGACGCTGTGCTGTGGGTCCGTCAAGCCCTCGAAAAGCTGGACGACGATGAGCGCGAAGTTTTGCTCCTGCGGGAATACGAACAACTGAGTTACGCGGAAATCGCCGCCCTGTTGCGCGTCCCAATCAACACGGTCCGCTCGCGGCTGTTTCGCGCGCGCATGGCGCTTAAAGAATTGCTGGTTTCGCAGCCCGGAACACACTGAGGAATTTATGAAAACGACTCCACATCCCGTCGAAAGAGAAGAGTTGATGGCCTATCTTGACGGCGAACTGCCGGTCGAGCGCGCCTCGGCACTGGCCGCGCATCTTGACGAGTGCCTGGAATGCCAGGCGCTGAGCAAGGAATTCCGCGCAGTGTCGGAACGGCTGACCGCGTGGCAGGTTGAACCTTCGCCCGCGCGGCTCTCCGAAAAAGTTTCGCAGGCAGCCCAAGAAACGGCACAGCAGATGAAATCCGAATCTGCCAAGGCGCGCTTCAAATCCGATGAACGCACGCGGCGGCCATTCCTTCGCTGGGCCGTAGGCCTGTCGGCGGCAGGCGCTGCGCTTGCTTTGCTCTTCGCGATTTCAATTCCCAATCTGCTGCGCTCGCGGATTGCCACGCAGCACGGCCTGACGGTAGACACGCCTATACCTCCGGCTGGACCCGTCCAGGCCCGGCAAAGTCTGGAATCGAAGACACTCCAGGCGGCTCGAGGCCTGACCGGCCCGATGATCATCCGCACGGCGCAGCTCACGCTGATCACCAAAGATTTTGACAGCTCGCGGCCGGCCGTCGAGCGCATCGTCCGCCAGCATCAAGGTTACATCGCTCAGCTCAACGTCATCGGCGCGACCGGCTCGGCGCGGTATCTCACCGCGACGTTGCGCGTGCCTTCCGACCAGCTTCCCGCGGCGCTCGCTGAGCTGAAACAATTGGGCAAGGTCCTGCAGGAATCGCAAAGCGGCGAAGAAGTCACCGAACAATATGTGGACTTGAACGCGCGCCTTTCCAACGCGCGCGTGACCGAGCAGCGGCTGGCCGAAATTCTCCGCAATCGCACCGGCAAGGTCTCGGACGTTCTCGAAGTCGAGCGCGAAATCGCTCGCGTGCGCGGCCAAATCGAGCGCATAGATGCCGAACGCCAGAACCTCGAAAAGCGCGTGAGCTACGCGACGGTCGAGGTTCAACTTCGGGAAGAATACAAGGCGGAGATTGAAATGGCGCCGCCTTCCATCGGAAGCCAACTGTGGAACGCGGCCGTGGGGGGATATCTCTCGCTCGCCGAAAGCGCGCTGGGCCTGGCGCTGACCTTGCTCCGCTACGGCCCGAGCCTTCTCTTTTGGGCTGCCCTTCTCTTCTGGCCGGCTCGCTTGGTTTGGAAGCGCCTGCGGGCATGATGGCGCGGCCTGGAAATGCCGCAGGACCGAAAGGCGGGTCCTGCGCTACACTTGCTTTTCAGGGCTACCGTTTTCTCAACTCGTCAATCCGCACCCAATCCCCCGGCGCGCGCTCGTATTTCCAAAACCACCAACCATTGCAGGAGCGTTTTGTCGCGGCATGCCCGGCATGCGAGGGCGAACGATAAGTCTTGCCACGAAAACGAATGCTGCCATCGCGGCGCACGCGGGCGTGAAATCTCCGTCCCTTCAGACTGGCGCGAAGTCGCATTGGAGTTCTGACGAAGCCAGCGAGGACGGGTGCCCTGCCCGCCTTTTGCGCTTTGGTGCGAAAGAGTTTGCTGGCGGCAACGCTCCCGATCATTTCGTCCAACTCACTCCTTTGAAGGGCTCTGACACCCCTCTTAAACCTCCGAAGCAGGTTTTCGGAGTTCGAGAACTTACCTTTCTGTTTGTTCCCTTTGGGTTTCACGACCCTGAGGAGAAGCGATTCCAACTCCCTCAAGTGGCTCTCGCCGATCGTCAGGTAGACGCTGAAACGGTCCCATCGCTGGCCATGGCGGTCTTTCAGGTGGGCGTTAAGCCGCCAACGAAGATCGCCTGCCAATCCGACGTAATAGAGCCTGTTTCGCCGGTACAGCGCGTAGACACCCTGCCGTCCGCGCACGTAGGTGCGGACTAATGCCTGGTATTTCTCCAATGCCTCGCGGCTGATATTTTCAAGATGCTGGCACACCAGTTGGGCGCGTTTTGACATAGTCAAGCACCTTCAATTATTTTGCGCTCTTCGTCCGTAATCCCGTAGAGCTCGTAAACCAGTTCGTCAATTTCGGCGTCGGTTGAGGCGATGTCGCGCTCGAGGCGGTCTAATTCCGGCGGTAGGGGAGCCCTTTGGGCTCCCGTTTGTTTTCGAGCGGCGGGAGGGCCGAGCCCTCCCCTACGCTTGTTCAACTCCAGCATCCGCTCGACCAGCGCCACCATACGGTCGTGACCTTCACCCCAACGGGGCGGCAGGGGCATCTTTGCGACCTTGAATCCGCCAACTTCCATGAGCACCCCGTACCTCTTAACGAACCACCAATTGCCGGGGCCGGAATTAAAGAGGCCCAAGACTGCCAGCAGCGTCTTCTGAGGCAGCTCCACTCGAAGAATGAGGTTTGAAAGAGAATGTCTGTTCACGGCTCCTGTCCTGTCCAAGGCTCCCACCAATTGCCTTGGAAGTTTCTTTCGGAGGCGATGGAAGAGTATCTTTGGTTCGGTGAAGAATCGCGACTCCCTGGCACACCAGAGCCACGGCCCATAGCTGATGAACGCGTGGGCGCTGTGAACCAAGTAGCGCTGAACTTGTGAGGCGCTCTGGATCAAGGCCAGCCAATTCTTGCCTCGCTTTCTTGTCGAAATATATCGGTTCTTCTCTCCTTCTCGCTTCGTTTTGTACGGGATTACGCCTTGGGAATATTCGACCAGGGAATCTAGGGTGCGACCTGACGACTCCATCTTGACAAGTAAGGATAACTGAGTCGTATCCGCCTGGAGGTTTATCTTGCGTTCCGGATCGGTTTCCCAGTCCATCTGCTTAACGTCAAACCGCCAGCGGATTTCATGATCCCTGGTACCCTGCCAAACGCTGACTCGGCCTCTCGGCTTGCGAGGCACCTGCTTAGTCAGCACGATTATTGAAGTGTCGACCACAGCCTGCTGGAAGACTCTCGTAGGTTCTAGGTCCACGACATGCTTGATGGCAGCATTATCGAACACGAGGCGCCTCATCTGTTGGCCGTAGTAGTTCGTGAGCCACGCGTTCGGTGTGATGAAGCCCAGCATTCCGCCGTCCCTGAGCAGCGACACGCCCTTTTCCAGAAAGAAAATATAGGTCTCCGGCTTTCCCTTTCTGTACGTATATCGGGCTTGAAAGTACAATTTCTGTGCGGAGTCGTAGTCCGCGCCATACGGCGGGTTGCCGATGACGCAATCGAAGCCGCCGGAGCGCATGATGTCTGGGATGGTAGGGGGTACGTTTCCCGAGGTAGGGGCACGGCTTGCCGTGCCCTGGTTGGGCGGGGCAAGCCCCGCCCCTACGCCAAACCAGTCGAACGCGTTGATGCGCTCCCTCTCTTCGTCGCCGAATAGGCCAAGCTGCTCATCCTTGTAAATATCCGGCCCGATCAGCGAATTGCCGCAGATGATGTTGTATTTCAGTTCAGGAAGGAGCGCGTGCTTTGGCGGGAGTTGTGATTTCTCGCCTTCCAGAGCCTTCAGGTACAAGCTCATCATGGTGATTTCCACGGCTTGCGGGTCAATGTCCACGCCGAAGAGGTTATTCTTCAAAATTCTCGCCTTACGAATCACAGAAAGGCGCGGCTCGCCGTTCTCGCCTTTGATGAGGTCGGGAAATAGCGGGTGGACGTGGGCTTCTTTGGGGTGTTCGGTGAGATAGCGCACGTGGTAATCAATCAAACACTGAAACGCGCCAATCAGGAACGAGCCCGAGCCGCAGGCGGGATCGAGGATGCGGATTTTCTCGATCTGCTTCGGCGTCTTGCCCTCGATGATTTTTCCCACCGTGTTTTTGACGATGTAATCCACAATGTATCTGGGCGTGTAATAGACGCCGCCTGCCTTGCGCACTTCCGGCTTCTCTTCGACGCGTACCTGCTTGGCCGTGGGCCGGATGGTCTTGCCAAGGTAACGCTCATAAATCGAGCCGAGCAGCTCGACCCCGATCACGTCAAAGCGATATGGGCTTTTGGGCGGATAGAGGCGCTCGATGATCTTCGCCAGAACCTCGGAATCAATCTTGATTTCTTCCGAGAGGTGCGGCTTGAAGATTTCACCGTTGAAATCTTCATTGATGCGGTGGAAAAGGTCGTTGAGCCATTCGAAAATATGGAACTTGCCGCCCCGCGCCTCCCAGTATTCTTTGGCTTCACGAAGCTGGTACTTACGGATGATGTTCCGGTCTTCGGCGATGCGGATAAAAACGATTCGGTCGAGGAGGCGCTGCACAACTTCGTTCAACTGACGTGCGGTGAGGCCGGCATTGTTTCTATAGATGTTCTTCGCCAGCTCCTCCCGCCAGCCGGTCATGTCTTCCAGGAAACTCTCATCGGGCGGAATGCGTAGGCGCTGGGTGCGGCGGTCGCGCGGAAGCATCGCGTCGAGCGAACCGGCCGTGACGTTCTGTTTGGAAAACCGCCACAGGGTTTCGATGTTCTTTAAGTATTCGGTATACCTGAGCGGCGGGAGCAGCCGTCCTTCATCCGGCTTTCGCTCGTCCGGCTTGAGCGAGGCGTCATAGAAGCGGAATTCTTCGAAATCGGTGAGGATGACAAAAAAGACCTGCTTGGTATTCCAGGCATAGCCCTTGGCTTGCAGGATGTGCTTCGAGGCGTCGAGAGGCTCGGAGGGCGCTTTGGCCTCGACGAAGAACTTGGTCTGCCCGCCGAGGCGAAAGTTGTAGTCCGGGCGGCCCTCGGTTTCCGCTTCGCCCTTCTCAACGAAAACCTCTCGGTCGTGATGGGGCAAGCCCGCCTCGTTTTCCACGTCCCAGCCGAGCGCCTTGAAGAAAGGCGTGATGAAGTCCACGCGCGCCTGGGCCTCCGAGTACTGTTTGGAAAGATAGTGGTCCCTGTCGGCGTCAAATTTGCGGATCAGGCTTTCGAGCTTTTCCTTGAAATCTTGCAATGAGATCGGCAACCCAGGTCTCCGATTCAAAAGCAGTAACGTAGCCCGGAGTGTAACGGCAAAATGCGCGAGTTTCAATTCATTTGGGATGGGGAAAGGTGCCCCTGGTTAGCGTCCCAGCCGTGAACACATCTGGAAAAGGCTCTCGCGTCAGACACAGGCAGATTCTTCTTCGCCCCTCAGGCCCTTCGGCCTTTCGGGACTCCTCAGAATGACCATCGCCTATCCAAAATCCAAAATCGCCAATCGCCAATCCGCCGCCGGTGGTCTGAAATCCCCGATATGCCAGTCCGTCCCGCCCGCCCGCTGGCAAGGGCCGGGGAGGCGCACGTTCGCTTTTTGTTCGCCTATGAAAGCCGCGTCCGGAGCGAACCCGCGCTTTCCAATGATAAGGGTGATAAAAGCGATACAAGTGACACACTTTTTTTTGGGCCTGAAATTCCAGCGGAGTTAAGTCGCGAGAAACTTTTCCGGACTACTCTCCGGCAAGGCGGGCTTTCCATTCTTGCGGCAGCGCGTGCAGAAATTCGAGGAAGAGTTCAACCGAATCCAATGACGTTTTGAGAATACCCAACCGTGATCTGAGTTTCGGAAGATCGTGTTACCACGTTGTACTTTTCGCGGATGGTTCCGTCGCGCTGAAAATTTTCAAACACGTTGGAGATGAACTCGGCGTGGAGAAGAAGCAACGACCGCCACGAGATTCTTGTCGCAACCTCGTAATGAGAGTAACCTCAGCTCTCGATTCGGTGGCGGCTTGCCTTCCACACCGCCTAATTCCTTTTCGCGCACAATTGGGACAACTCCAATGAGACAGGGACCTAAGTTGTTTCCCATGGAATTGAAGAGTACCTGGCTCACCCTCTTCGCGATCTTCCTGGCATTTCACTCAAGCGGAGTACAGGCCGCCGAGCATTCGCAGGCCGCGGTGACCGAATCCATCTATCCCGTCGCCGTCTGGTACGCCGGCGGCAAGGCACGCGCACCGATGCTCGAGCCACTGGATTCGACAAGCGCCGCGCGTTGGGGAAAGGATCTCGACCAGATCAAAGGCGTCGGCTTCAACACCATCAAGTGCTGGGTGGACTGGGCAACGGCTGAGCCCAAGCCCGGCGAGTACCATTTTGAAAACCTTTCGCTCCTTTTGCGTCTCAGCGAAGAACGCGGCCTGCGCGTGATTGTGCAGATTTATCTTGATTCCGCGCCGGACTGGGTGGGGCAACGATACCCCGACAGCAAATTTGTCGACCGCAGCGGAGCGGTTATCCAATCTCAAACCGCGCCGGGATTCTGCATTGACCATTCCGGCGTCCGCGCCGAGATCGTCAAATTCCTGGAAGCACTTTCGAAGGAGGCCAACCGCTCCCCCGCCCTGTACGGCTGGGA
>CAYZVR010000086.1:0-874 GCA_964481715.1 uncultured Acidobacteriota bacterium
ACCCTTACGGCCAGTCCGCCATGGATATCCTGCCTTTCTTCTCTTTGCAAATCCGGCAGCCTCTCCCGGCTCTTGGTTTCTTCCCGGCACACATCGAAGCCATGGCAGACTTCCGCAACCTGCTTGCGGAAGGCTATGTTCCTTTCTCCCGGTCTGACGACCGATTGCAGCTGACACCTGCCTACCGGAGCTTCCGAGGTGGTTTTTCCGTCGAATTTTAGGCGGAGCCTGGATTCTCCCCATGATTCCTCGAATCAGGCCGGGCCCAACGAACGTTTCCCTTGTAGCGTGTTGTCTGAGGGCGGCTGGTGCGCCACGCACGAAAAAATGTTCTAAATTGTCTACTTAATTTGGAATTGTTTATTCATTTTTTAGTATCACGAAAATGGAATTTGAAGTATTGCTACCATCTGATTGAATTTAAGTAGCTTATAATTGGTCTAGGCAAATTATGGTTGGTAGCCGACTTGCTGAGTAATCCCTGAAATAGGCATCGGCCCATATTTCAGGACCGTGCAAAATGCGAGCAATTATCCGATTTCGGTTTACAACCGTCTTGCTGGCTCTCTTGAGCTTGGCGATGGTTGTTTTCGGAGTCATCAATTTCGAGCAACGGGGCAAATACCAACTTCCGACCGATGGCGTTTCGTGGGTTGAATCGAATCAAGGGGTCCGCGCTTGGATTGTAATCAATGACGGTCCTGGTTATCGCGCCGGTATTCGCGAGGGCGACGCGTTGGCTTCGCTTGACGGCGCGAAGATCCAGAGCGCCTCGGATGTGGTCAGGGCCATCTTCCGCGCCGGCGTCTGGTCACGGGTTGAGTACGACCTGGTCCGCCACGGCGAGCGGTTTCAGGCGACGGTTGTTATCACC
>CAYZVR010000086.1:884-12757 GCA_964481715.1 uncultured Acidobacteriota bacterium
CAAGCCGAGTCTCGCTCCCTGCGTTATTACTTGGGTCTCGTCGGGTTGTTGTATCTGTTCATCGGAACTTTCATTCTGCTCCGCCGGTGGACCGCCCCCAAATCCCTGCACTTTTACGTTTTCTGCCTGGCGTCGTTCGTCCTCTATACGTTTTCCTACTCCGGCAAGCTGAACTCGTTTGACTGGACGATTTACTGGCTAAACGTTTTAGCGTGGATTCTGCAGCCGGCGCTGTTTCTGCATTTCTGCCTGCGCTTCCCGCAGCGCCCGAGCTTCCTGCGCAGCCGCGCCTATGTTTATCCGCTGCTTTACATTCCCGGCGGTTTGCTCCTGGCGATTCACGTCATGGTCGCGACCAGCGTGCTCATCCTGCCGCTTCCTCTGCTGCAGGCCCGCTGGCTGATTGATCGCATGGAAATCGTTTATTTGGCGCTGTACCTTCTGGCGGGCGCGGCGGCTCTGGAGCGCTCCTACCGACTTGCCAGCGTGCCTTTGCTCAAGCAGCAGTTGAAGTGGGTAACGCGGGGAACTTATCTGGCCATCGTCCCGTTCGCGGCGGTTTACGCAGTGCCTTACTTCCTGGGTTTTGTGCCCACATCCTGGATGAACCTTTCCGTCCTGACATTGATCTTCCTTCCGTTGACTTTCGGCTACGCCATTATGCGGTACCGCCTGATGGACGTGGACATCATCTTCCGCCGCGGCATTTCGTACACGCTCGCCACGGCGACGATCGTCGGCCTTTACTTTGGCCTAATCGCTCTTTTCGCCGACCTGTTCAGCACTACACTTCCGAGCACCGGCCGGGGCGGCTGGATCGTGGCCGTGATTGTCGCGGCTATCCTGTTCCAGCCCATGGCCAACTGGATCCAGACGCGCCTGGATCGCTTTTTCAGCCGCGAGCGTTACAACTATCGCCGCACACTCCTGGAATTCGCGCGCGAACTGACCTCAGAGCTCCACATGGAGCGCCTGCTCGACCAGGTGGTCAACCGTTTGTCAGAAACGCTGGGTGTGGACCGCTTGGGGATTTTCCTCGCGGCGGAATCCGGCGGTTTCCGTCTGATCAAGTCGCGTGGGTTGGCTTACGTGGGGACGCCCGACCTGAGCTTTCTGGATCCGGCGCGGCCCGAATTCGACAAGGGTCACTTGTTCTTCGAAACCACCCGCCGTCCCTTCGGTTTTCCCCCGTCCGCCCAGGAGACAATCGAGCAACTCGAGCTGCACTACTATCTGCCCTTCAAGGTGAAGGAGAGCACGCTGGGTTATCTGGGACTCGGCAAGACGCGCGGAGGCGATTTCCTGTCGAGCGAAGATGTGGACCTTCTGCGGACGATCGCCGGCTACGTGACGATCGCGCTCGAAAACGCCCGCCTGTATGAGTCGCTTGAACAGAAAGCCCGGCAGTACCAGGCCCTGCGCGACTTCAACGTGAACATCATCGAATCCATCCACGTCGGCGTGCTGGCTTGCGACCTCAAGCACCGCGTCGAGTCTTGGAATTCGCCCATGGAAGCGCTTTACGGACTGAAACGCTCTGAGGCCGTTGGAAAGTGCCTGGAAGACATTTTCCCCGCGGAATTGGTGGCTGAGTTTCCGCGACTTGCCGAGCCGCGCGGCATCGAGAGCCTTTATAAATTCCGGCTTCGTGCAGCAGACGGCCGTGAGCGCATCGTAAACATCACTTTTACTCCGCTGGTGGGCAAGGACGAGACGGTCATCGGGCGCCTCGTGATCTTCAACGACCTGACGGAGCGCGTGAACCTGGAGGACCAGTTGATGCAGGCCGAAAAGCTTTCCTCCATCGGCCTGCTCGCCGCCGGCGTCGCGCACGAAGTGAACACACCACTCGCGGTGATTACTTCTCAGGCGCAGATGCTCGCCAAGCAGATGGACGCGAACGATCCCCGCGCACGAACGCTCGACAAGATCATCAAGCAGTCGTTTCGAGCCTCCGAAATCGTCAATAACCTTTTGAAATTTTCGCGTGTCAGCGGCAGCGAATTCGCCGAGATCGACCTGAACAAGGTCATACGCGAAACGCTCTCGCTGGTCGAGCCCATGCTCAAGACCTCGAAGATTTCGCTGAATACCCAGTTGACGAACACCCTGCCGCCCGTTTTCGGCAACTCGGGCAAGTTGCAGCAGGTGTTCATGAACCTCATCATGAACGCGCGGGATGCCATGCCGCGCGGCGGCGAATTGACGCTCGCCACGGAGTGCGAGAATGGCTCCGTTCTCATCGAGGTCTCCGATAACGGCATGGGTATACCGGCCGACCAGCTGACCAGAATTTTCGACCCCTTCTTCACCACCAAGTCCACAAGCCGGGGCACAGGGCTCGGACTGGCCGTCAGCTACGGAATCATCCGCGAGCATGCGGGCCAGATTCGCGTGGAGAGCGCAGTGGGAAGAGGCACGGCATTCCGCCTGGAATTCCCCGCAGCAAGGAAAGCAGTGAATGTCTCCTAAAGGTTCCATCCTCATCATTGATGATGAGCAGGAAATCCGGGAAAGCCTGGAACAGCTCCTGGTGATGGAGGGTTATCGGCCTGCCAGCGCTTCCACGGGAGACGAAGGGCTCAAAAGACTCGAAGACGGCGTGTATGACCTCGTCCTGCTCGATATCAACCTGCCGGACCGGCCGGGCCTGGATGTGCTGAAGGCCGTCAAAAGGGATTTCGCCGACGTGGGCGTTGTGATGATTACAGCCCACGATTCGAGCCAGATGGCTTTCCAGGCCTCCAAGGAAGGCGCGGAAAGCTACATCACCAAACCCTGGGACAACGACAAGCTGCTGCTGGAGATTCGCAACGCGCTCGACAAGTCCCGCCTGCAGCTTGAAAACGTCCAGCTTCGCCGGGCCCTCAAGCGCTTCGGCCTCCCCAACCTGGTGGGCAAGGGCGAGAGGATGCAAAGGGTCTACGACCTCATCACGCAGGTGGCACCTAGCCGCGCCACCCTACTGATCGTCGGAGAAAGCGGAACGGGAAAGGAGCTGGTGGCGAAGACAATTCACGCGACAAGCCATCGCGCGGACCGGCCGTTTGTTCCTGTCAACACGGGCTCGATGCCGGTGGATTTGCTGGAGAGTACGCTCTTCGGGCACGTCAAGGGCGCTTTCACGTCCGCCATTGCCACGAAGCGCGGCCTTTTCGAGGTGGCCGATCAGGGCACGATTTTCTTCGACGAGATCGGAACGGTGGGCGTTGAAACCCAGGCGAAACTCCTGCGCGTCATTCAGGAACGCGAGTTCATGCGTCTGGGCGGGACGGAAAACATCAAGGTGGACGTCCGCATCCTCGCTGCCACGAACGTCGATCTTCGACGGCTGGTGGCGGAAAACAAGTTCCGCGACGATCTTTTTTACCGGCTGAACGTCATTACGATTCCGCTCCCGCCGCTCCGCGAACGGAAAGAAGACATCCCACTCCTGCTCGATCATTTTCTCAAGAAATTCTGCCAGGAAAACGGCCGTGACGCGCTGCATTTTACAGCCGAGGCGATGAAAAAGTTGATGGACTACAACTGGCCAGGCAACGTGCGGGAATTGGAAAACGCCGTCGAGCGCGCCGTGGTTCTCTCGACCGGCCCCGAGCTCGGTGTGGATCTTCTGCCGGAACAATTCCTCCACAACGGCTCCCGCCCCGGGCACACACTGACGGGAGAAGACTTTGAAGGGCGGTCACTGTTTGACATCGTCGAAGGGTTTGAGCGGCGAATGATTCTCGATATGCTCGAGCGCAGCCGCTGGAGTCAGACCGAGGCCGCCGAGCGGTTCAAAATCCCCCTCTCCACCCTCAATCAAAAAATCAAACGCCTCCACATCGACGTCAAGCGCCGCAGCGAAAACTGAACCTGTCGCAGGAAACGCTTCAGACTTTGAGGAAGATCCTGTGCCGGTAGAGCCAGTAGCACAGGGTCCAGAGGACGAGCATGACCGCGCAAGCCTCGGCGACCGGAGCGAGCGGGCCGACAAACTCAAACCCGCCGCTGAAGGCCCTCACCCAGCGGTCGATGGAGTCCTTGATGAGAAAACCCGCCGAATATATGAAAATCGAGTTCATTCCCACCACAATGAGCGGGAAGGCCGGTTTCTTGAATCCCGCGCCCTCGATCAAAAGCACGAAAACGAGCATCATGAACAACACCCACCCGGTGCTGTAAAGTGTAAACGACGCGGTCCATAGGCGCTTCACGTTCGGGACGACCAGTGCGAGCGCCAGCCCGCCCGCGAAGGCTCCGGCCATCGCGGCGGCGAGAATCCTGACCTTTTCCCCGAGCGGCCGCGTGCTTTTGACCAGCATCCCGGCCCAAGCGCCGAAGAGGGTCGTCACGGCGCTCGAAATGAAATTAATCGTCACGTAGTAGCCCGAATAGTTGTATCCGAGCAACGCCTTGTCGATGACGGCGCCGATGTTGCCGGTCTTGGAGAACGCCCCCTCCGGTCCGGGGAAAAGGTAGAAAAGTGCCGTATGGAGCACCAGCAACCCTGTGGCACAGGCCATTTGCTTGCGGAAAGGAAGCTGCAGGATCAGGTAGGTCAGAAAATACGTGAAGGCAATTTGCGACAACACATTGATCAGCTGGAATTGAATTTTTTGGTCGCTCACAATCATGAGGAACTGGCTCAGCAGGATGAGCTTCAGAGCGCGAATCGCCACGTGCTGTAAATTGTCGCGAGGTGTCGAGCCCAGCTCCGCGCGACGAGCCAGGGCAAAAGGCATCGCCGCCCCTACCATAAACATGAAGGAAGGTTGGATCAGGTCCCAGAATACGGCACCCGTCCAGGGGACGTGCTCGAACCAGGAAGCGACGCGTCCGTAGGTGGCATGGTTCTGAAGCGCGCCGAAGCCGAAACCCTCCGACGCCAGCATGAACATGATGAATCCGCGGAAGGCGTCGAGCGCAACGTAGCGCTCTCGGGTGAGGGCTGTCGCGCCGTCGGCCGAAGGAGTCTGGGCGGTTTGAGTCAGCGTGCTGGAAGACACCAGGTGGATTCTACCACGCGGCACTGGGGAAGCAAGGGACAGGACATGAACCGGCCGAACTCTTTGCCACCAGAATTACGAAAGTCTGCATGACTTGGAAGTGCTCGGTCGAGAAATAGAGCACGACCAGCTGGCACAGGTTGTAGGCGGTGTGCAGGATGACGCTGGGCGCCAGCGATCCCGTCAGTCCCCGGGCGAGAGAAAACACCAACCCCACAATCAGGAGCAGAAAGAGGTGGTTCCACGCGCCGCGGTATTCCGGGATGTGAAGTCCGGTGAAAAGCGCGGCGGTTGCGATGACCGCAAAGATTGGCCCAGCCTGGTCTTCAAAAATTGCAAACAGCACGCCTCGGAAAATCAGCTCTTCCATCAGCGGCGCCACCAGCACGGCGAACGCGCCGACCGCATAAGCAATCGCCGGGGACGTGAATAATTGGCTCAGGGGGAAATCGCTCCGGTCAGGGAAGATGGTGGGAGCGAACTGAACAGCCACCGAAAGGACCGTCCCGAGGGCGAAGTATCCGAGCGCTCGTAGCGGGCTGGGCGTCCGCCACTTCAGGGCTCGCCAGAAGGGAAGCCGTTTCCTCAAGGCCACCAGCGCGTAGACGCCAGCCAAAAGAAGCGCGTAGAAAACCGATTGAAGCGCCAGAGATAAGTACGTGGTCTCCTGCAAATCTTTTGGCGGGACGTGCCACCCCATGGAAGGGGCGATCGCCCCGTAACTCACCATCACTGACACGTAGGCGATCGCCACCGCCAGCCCACCCAGCCCGAAAAAGAGTCCCAGGTCGCGGAGACCCCAGGGGGGCGGCTGAAACGCATCCGGGGGCGGTGCGAGCGCAGGCTCGGAATAACCTTCCAACTTTTCCGGGTTCATCGGCGCGCCCGTCCCCGCGCGGGAAGCGCAGCCGCAAGAAGTGGGATCATGATTTCATGATGCCCGGTAAGAGCGTAGCCGCGGCTGGCGCCGGGTGCCTTGCCGTTCGTGGAAGTGGGCCGAAGCAGAACGTTTTGCGTGGGCCGGTAGTGTTGAATGAAATCGAGATTGACCGTGGTAATCCCCCGCGGCGCGCGACCCAGATTGGCTGCCAGGCTTACACACTTGAGAAAGACTTCCGGCAGCACCACGGCCGAACCCACATTCAAATAAACACCGCCGGAATTCATGGTGTGGACGATTGCGGCGAGGAGCCGAAAATCGCGATGCGTCGCGGCGCCGAGCGCCCGCGCATCGGTGGCCGGATGCATATGGATGATGTCCGTGCCGATGGCTTCATGCACGGTTACCGGCACGCGGTTCCGGTAGGCGGCGGCGAGCAGACTGTATCGGCGGAATTTCGCATGACGAGATCGCACTAAAAATCGTCCGACCGCTTCGCCAACGCCGAGATTTTCCTTATCGCCCAATGCGATAGCCTCGTTGATAAAGCGGCCGGTTTCTTCCGCCATGCCGAACTTCCCGCGCCCAAGAACGGCGGGAACGTCTTCTGAAGTTGCGCCCACGAGCGCAATCTCAAAATCGTGGATCAGCGCCGCGCCGTTCATGGCGATTGCGGTCAGATACTGGCGCTGCATGAGATCGATAAGGACCGGTCCAAGGCCAACTTTAATGACGTGGCCGCCCAGTCCCCAGATGATCGGCTTGTGTTTGCGCCGCGCGCGCTCAAGGGCCTCAAGGACCGCGCGAAAATCGTTTCCGGCAAGAATCCTGGGCAGCGCCTTTGTCCACTCCATTACGGATGCTCCGGAGCGCGGCACACGGGCGAAATTCTTGACGGAGACTTTGCTCGGGCGAGACTTCAGCGCGTAAGTCGAGACCCGGTCGAGTTGAAGAGGGCGGGTTCGGTAGACGCTCATGGGTTCAGACATCGCGTCACGCGCAGAAAGCTCGCACAGAAACAGCAGTGGGCTTGAATTTTGCGACAAGCGTGCCGTCGGACGTGACCAAAGGCACACCAAGTTCCTGTGCAAGTGCCACAAACTCGCAATCGTACGCCGAGCATCCCGAGGCGGCGGCCAGCCGAAGGACGCGTGAGGACACAACCTCGAATTCCTGGCCGCTCATCAACTGCTCAGCCTGGTCCATGACTTCGAGGGCGTCATCCAGCCCCAACAGCCCGCGACGCTGGTAAAAGGCAAGGACGTTCCGAAATTCTGACCTCCACAGTAGGGGCGCGATCCAGCGCGAGTCCTTGTTGTAGACCGACTCGGCCTGCCGGGAATATTGCCCTCGGACCAGCAGGTAGGCAATGAGGTTGGTGTCGGCGACGATCACGGGCGGCTTTCGTTCTTGGCGGCCCGCAAGGTCTTTTGGTTGATGAAGACGCGGGGCATCCGTTGACGTAAAGAACGGGCGCGCGCCAGAAAATCGCGCGGGTCGACACGGCTCGCGGCGAGGACCCTTTCAAGACAGGAAATCGCCTCCCCGTTCATGCTGCGACGGTGCTCTGCGGCGCTCTCTTTGAGCCGCTCACATAACTTCGCCGGGATGTTCTTAATCGTCAGGGTCGCCATCGCTCGTTCTCCAGTTTCCAAAATGGAACCATAATGGAAGTATAAGCGGCCGGTGGGGTATGAGTCAAGCTGCCTTGCGCTGACTATCCCCTATTCGCGGGAGATCGCCCGTTGCTCAGCACCGCCGCGAGCGCCTGGCCCGTGTAAGACCTCTTCGAGCGCGCCACATCTTCGGGGCGGCCTTCGGCGACGATGCGGCCGCCGGCTTCGCCGCCTTCCGGACCGAGATCGATAATCCAGTCCGCTTGTTTCACAACGTCGAGGTGGTGCTCGATGATGATGACGGTGTTGCCCAGGTCTGTCAACCGATTGAGTACGTCGAGCAGCATCTTCACGTCGTCGAAGTGAAGACCTGTCGTGGGTTCGTCGAGAATGTAAACCGTGCGGCCGGTCTGGCGGCGGCTGAGTTCTTTGGCGAGTTTGATACGCTGCGCCTCGCCGCCGGAAAGGGTGGTGGCGGGCTGGCCGAGATGGATGTACCCGAGGCCGACATCCACGAGCGTCTGAAGCTTCAGGCGAATCTGCGGGATATTTTCGAGGACGGGCAAGGCGTCCTGGACCGTCGAGTCAAGCAAATCCGCGATGGACCAGCCTTTGTATTTCACCGCCAAAGTTTCCGAGTTGTAGCGCCGTCCGCGGCAGGTTTCGCAGGTTACGAAAACGTCGGGCAGAAAATTCATCTCGATGCGCCGCAATCCGTCGCCCTGGCAAGCCTCGCACCGCCCGCCCTTGACGTTGAAGCTGAAGCGCCCGGCCCGGTAGCCCCGCTCCCGCGATTCGGGGATCATCGCAAAGAGTTCGCGAATGGGCGTAAAGACACCCGCGTAAGTGGCGGGGTTCGAGCGCGGCGTGCGGCCAATGGGAGCCTGGTCAATCACCACCACCTTATCGATGTGCTCGAAGCCTACCACCGCTTCGTGAGCGCCCGGCTCTTCGAGCGAACGGTAGAGCTTTCGGGCGATCGCGCGGTGGAGAATGTCGTTCACGAGAGTTGACTTGCCGGATCCCGAAACGCCGGTCACCACCGTCAGGAGGCCGATGGGGAATTTGACGTCAAGGCTTTTCAGATTATTGGCGCGTGCTCCCAAAACGACCAAATTCTTTCCACTCGTCTCGCGGCGGATGGCGGGAACAGCGATGCGAGTTTTTCCGGAAAGGTAATGCCCGGTCAAAGAGCCTTCCGATGCGGAAATTGTTTCCGGAGTTCCGACCGCGACGACAAAACCGCCCTGCTTGCCCGCGCCCGGTCCGAGGTCGATGACACAGTCGGAGCGCCGGATGGTTTCTTCGTCGTGCTCGACGACAAGCACGGTATTCCCCAAATCGCGCAGGTGTTCGAGCGTCGAGAGCAGTCGCTGGTTGTCGCGAGGGTGCAATCCAATGGAGGGCTCGTCGAGCACATAAAGCACACCGCGCAGCTTCGAGCCGATTTGGGTGGCCAGCCGCACGCGCTGGCTCTCACCGCTTGAAAGCGTGGCCGCCGAGCGGTCGAGGCTCAGGTAGTCAAGACCGACCGCTTGCAGAAACTCGAGGCGTTCCGAAATTTCGCTGAGAATTCGCCGTGCCAGAATTTCCTCGCGAGGGTTGAGCTCGATTTGCTTCGCCGTTTCCAGGGCGCGTGTAATGGGCAGCGCCGTAAAGGTTGCAATCGAATGCCCCGCCACGGTGGCGGCCAAGCTCTCCGGCCGCAGGCGCTTGCCCTGGCACTGCGGGCACGGCGCCGCGGACATGTACTGCTCGAACCATTCGCGATAGCCTTGCGAAGTCGACTCCGTGTACCAGCGGTCGAGCAGTGGGATGATGCCGGGGAAGGACGGCGCGCGGCGCGATTGCTCTGGACCCTTTCCGTACAGAATCAAGTTCTGAGTCTTACGCGGAAATTTTTCAAACGGCGTGCGCAGATCGAAGCGGAAGTTTTCCGACGCGCGCGTCAGGCTGCGGCGAAGAAATGAAGACCCGGCGCCCGGGCCGAGTCCCCCGGCGAGGAGCGGACGCGTCCAGTCCTGGATGACTTTGGCGGGATCGAAGGTGTAAAGGCTTCCCAGGCCGCGACACGCCGGGCAAGCGCCGTAGACGCTGTTAAACGAAAAGGAACGCGGCTCGAGCGCCGGAATGTTGATGCCGCACTCGACGCACGCCCACTCTTGAGAGTAGAGGTGCTCTTCGCCGTTCACGACCGCCACCTGCACAATGCCCTTGGCGAGCTTCATCGCCGTTTCGATGGACGCGGCAAGGCGGGATTGGATGCCGGGCTTGAGGAGCAGGCGATCCACGACGATTTCAACGGTATGATTGCGCCGCCGGTCGAGCGGGATCTCTTCGTCGAGCTGGCGGAGCTGCCCGTCCACGCGCGCGCGGACAAATCCATCCTTCGCCATTTGCTCAAAGAATTTCCGGAACTCGCCTTTGCGGCCGCGCACCACGGGCGCCAGAATCATGACGCGCTCGCCGCCGTTTTCGGTCGAACCCCTGCGTTCGAGCTCCATGATCGCGGAGACAATTTGTTCGGTCGTCTGGCGCGAGATGGCGCGCCCGCATCGGTGGCAGTGCGGCACGCCGATGGAGGCGTAGAGCAAACGAAGGTAATCATAAGTTTCGGTGATGGTGCCGACGGTCGAGCGCGGGCTGCGGCTGGTGGTTTTTTGCTCGATGGAAATGGATGGGCTCAGGCCTTCGATCGAGTCCACTTCCGGCCGTTCCATCTGGTCGAGAAACTGGCGCGCGTAGGCGGAAAGCGTCTGGACGTAGCGGCGCTGCCCTTCGGCGTAAATAATGTCAAAGGCCAGGCTGGACTTTCCCGAACCGGAGAGGCCCGTAACCACCGTCAGACTGTTGCGGGGAAACTCGACGTCAATGTTTTTCAGGTTGTGTTGACGCGCGCCGCGAACCGTAATCCGGTCAATCATCTGCCCTGAGACCACCAGCGAGGAATTTAGACAAAAAGCCAACCTATCATCCTAACCAGCGCGTAATGCGCGGTCAAGCAGGAACGCGCGTCCCCTGCCAAGCGCAAATACCATCTGCTCGCAACAAGCTAATTTGGTGGGCAGGAGTGAGACTCATTATCTGCAACGAGCATCGACAATCTGTCGTCGTGTCGATGCGTAATGGCCCGCTACTGTTGCGAAAATTAACGCACGTTGCTACAGATCGAGACAGCAGAGCAACCTGGTTCCGCTCCCTCTCCTGACAACCCTAAACAGATCAAGAGATTAGAAACACGCAACGACTCCCTGTCTCTGCTGTATTGGTGACAATCTTGCTCATTACCCTAGGCTAGCTGGAGTTGCACCTATGGACGAAATGTCTCGAGTTGAAGATCAAAGGGTGCTTCTAAATAAGGCGGCCGTGGTTCTGCTTGCGCTATCGGCAATGTTTTCCACGGCGATTGGCCAAGCCTCGACGCAAGACGCGAGCGAGCATCCTTTCATTGCGTCCAGCGACATGAAGTCCGAGACTTGTCTCACCTGTCATCCTGACAAGAAAGAAGGGAAGTTCGTCCACACCGCCGTGGCCAAGGGTTGTGAGAACTGCCATCAGGCTACGTCGGAGAATGAAAAAACCACCATCTCGCTTGTCGCCACGGGTGGTGAGCTGTGCGCCATGTGTCACGAGGCCGTTAAAGATCCCGTCGTTCATGGCCCCTACCAGAACGGCCAGTGCCTGACGTGCCATGACCCTCATCGATCCGAATTCAAGGCTCAAACGCGCGCGGAAACTAATTCTCTTTGCCTTGCGTGTCACGCGCCGCGTCGCATGACGGACCCCGAAGTCACCCTTGTTGCCGGTCAAACGATTTCTGATAGGGACTTCGACGCGATTCCCAAGATCGGCCTCGATCCCACGCAGCGCTTCGGGCATCCCTGGGCAACGCACCCGGTTGCCGGAAGGGATGACACACTTCGCAAGGGAGAAAAAATGTCGTGCTTGAGTTGCCATCAGCCGCACGCCTCGGCTCAGCCGACGTTGATCCGTGCAGCGGCCGACCAGAAAACCGATATCTGTGACAGTTGCCATCAAGCTCTTGAAAACCAGAAAGACGAGATGGCGCAGGCTGACACGCAACAAAAATCCAAGCCGGTCGAAAAACCACTACCGGACGGGAAACAGCCATGAGGATGGACATGTTCAAACGAATCCCAGTTGCACTCATTTTGATTCTGGTCTTTTGTTCTGCGGCGCCCGGACGGGCGGGTTCGGGAAACAAGCCGAAGGAGGATGCCAATACGGCCCTGACAAAGCCGCAAAACCTGGTTTGGCCTCTGCCTCCGGAAAAGCCTCGGGTCAGATACGTGCAAATATACTCGAACAACTTGGACATCGAACCTCGCAAGAAACGCTCCTGGGTGGACCGGGTGGTCGGCAACG
>CAYZVR010000087.1:0-4316 GCA_964481715.1 uncultured Acidobacteriota bacterium
AAAGCAGAAAGCAGAAAGCAGAAAGCAGAAAGCAGAAAGCAGAAAGCAGAAAGCAGAAAGCAACTCCTCACCTTAGGGCTTTTCAAACCGTACAAGTCCGAAAGGTTTTTCCACGCTCCGACGCCGCGTGCGCTCCGTGACGAGAAATTATTCTGTCTTGAGACCTCTGACGATCATGAACCGCGCAAGAAATCAGTCGGGAGCGTTTGCGGCGGCGAGCAGTTTCTCCAAATCGGCGAGGGCTTTCTCCAGCATCTCGGTGTGGCGGGGATTCTGGCTGGAGCGAATCTGCTGCAGCAGGCGGGTTCGGGCGAGCAGCAAAGATTCTCTCTTGCGGAGCGCTTCGGCCTTTTCGGGAGTCAGGCGTTTCTTGGATGAGGACGGCTGTTCCGACCGCGCGGACTCAATCTGCGACTCAACCGATTTGCTCTCCCAGCCTCTGGCCATAACCTGTGATAACTTTAGATTAGTCGCTTTCAGGCCACTCATCAATCCTTGCGCAGAGATGGGTGATGGGTCAAAGGGCAAGAAAATTCGCGAGGAGTTGTTTGCCCGCGTCGGTGAGAATCGATTCAGGGTGAAACTGCACGCCTTCAACTTTCATCTCTTTGTGACGCAGGCCCATGATGAGCCCATCGGGGGAGGTGGCGGAAATCTCCAGGCAGCCGGGCAGGCTTGCGCGCTCGACGATCAGCGAATGGTAGCGCGTGGCAGGAAAGGGATTGGGCAGCCCGCCGAATACCGTCTTGCCGTCGTGAGCGATCGAGCTCGTCTTGCCGTGCATGATCTCGGGCGCGCGAACCACTTTGCCGCCAAACGCTTGGCCGATCGCTTGGTGACCAAGGCACACGCCGAGAATCGGGATGCGTCCTGAAAACTCCTTGATGACTTCCAGACAGACTCCCGCGTCCGCCGGGGTTTTGGGGCCGGGAGAAATCACGATGCGCTCGGGCGCCATGCGCTCGATTTCCGCCGGGGTCACCTGATCGTTGCGGCGCACCTCGAGGGTCGCGCCCAGCTCACCCAGATATTGCACCAGGTTATAGGTGAAGGAATCGTAGTTGTCGATGACCAGAATCATGAACTCTGCCCGCCGGAACCGCCCCCAGGAGATTATATGCCGAAGCAGTTATCCGCCCCAAACCCGCAGAGGCAGTTTAGGAAGTTGTCACCCTCCAAGTGCCAAATTTTGTCACTTACCCAAGAGTGACACTGACTTTGAAATTTAATAATCACCTTATTTTTCAGCTAATTACAAGTCTGGCGCGATTTTATGAGTCCGCATGGTTTGGCCCTTTCCGTGCTCTAAACAGGGTGAGGCATTTGGAGGCATTATGCGAAGGTTCTTTTCGAACATTACAGTCGTAGATTGCGTTGTGGTTCTGGCGATACTTTTGATTCTCGCCGCCATCGTGGTGCCTAGTTTCGTCGAACCCGACGGCCAGCCTGTTCATTCCTCTCGCGCGCAACAGACTGTTACTTCGAACTCCCAGCACTAATACGCCCTTCTAGTTCCCACCCCTTTAACCCACCCGCGCCGCAGACCTGATCAGCAGGTCTGCATCTTTTTTACGGGATGGGGTAGAATCGCCCTTTCATTTCGTGAAGCGATTTCTGTTTGCGGGAGGGCTTTGATGCACAATCCCACCAGGCGGTCGTTCTTGAAAAAGAGTTCTTTCGCGCTCGGAGCGTTCTCGGCGCTCAAGGGGCGCGTGGCAAGCGCCCTGCCGGGGGGGGCGAATGATAACTCGCTGGGATTCAAACTGGGCCTGGTCACTTACAACCTCGCCAAAGATTGGGACGTTGAAACCATCATCAAGAATTGCGAGGCGACAGGGTTTGAAGGCGTGGAGCTCCGCACCACGCACCGGCACGGCGTGGAGCCTGCGATTTCAAAAGAGCGGCGCGCGGAGGTGCGCCGGCGCTTTGCGGATTCGCGCGTGCGCCTGGTGAGCCTGGGCTCGACGTGCGAATACCAATCGCCGGACCCGGCCGTGGTGAAGGAAAACATCGAGCAGACGCGCCAGTTCTGCCGGCTCGCGCACGACCTGGGATGTATGGGCGTCAAAGTCCGGCCGAACGGCTTCCCACCGAATTCCGATCACGCCAAAGTCCTCGAGCAGATCGGCCACGCGCTTTCAAAATGCGGGGACATCGCGCAGGATCTCGGCGTCGAAATCTGGCTGGAAGTGCACGGGAGCGAAACCCAAATTCCCTCGAACATTCATCGCATCATGGAAGTCTGCCATCACGCCGCGGTGGGGGTTTGCTGGAATTCCAATCCCACGGATGTTGAGAACGGTTCCGTCCGATCCAACTTCGAACTGCTCAAGCCCTGGCTGCGCAGTTGCCACATCAACGACCTCGAGCGCAAGGAATATCCCTGGCACGAACTTTTCAGTTTGTTGAGGAGCGCCGGCTACGAGCGCTACACCTTTTGTGAGGTCGGCGAACCGAGCTGCGAGCCCCTTCGCTTCATGAATACTTATCACGCGCTCTGGGATTACACGGCAGGCCTCGCAAGGCCGTAGCGGCCCGAGGGCCGGTGGCGTGTTGCTAAATCTGGTGATCCCGGGCGCTCGGTGAGGTCCGGACGGGACTCCGGTGCACCGCAGGTTGACACGGGCGGTGCATTCGTTTATATTCTTAACGAATACATTTGAAGAGGCAAGGCGATGGCTAAAACTTTGACCATGCGGGTGGACGATGCCGCTTACGAAACCTTTCTCCGGGCCGCCAAGGCGGAGCGGCGTTCGATCTCAAACCTGATTGAGACCGCTGCCCTGCGGCATCTTCGGGAGTCGTGCTTCGTGGACGATGTGGAGATGGCTGAAATTCTTTCACGCCCTGAACTAGTGAAGAGGCTGAAAGCGGGTTCTCGCGATGCGCGCCTCCGCGGGGGACGGCTTGTCTCCACCCTATAGAATTTTCGAAACGCGCCAGTTCGTAAAGGACTTGACTAAGCTCGGCGCCCCCGCCAAAGAGCGAATGGAGACCAAACTCCGCAACTTTGTCTATCCCCTCCTTCGTGAGAACCCCTATTTTGGACCCAACATCAAGCGCCTGAGAAATTGGGAGCCGGCCACGTGGCGCTATCGCATTGGGGATTGGAGATTTTTCTACGAGATTGATGAGGGGCGTCGGATTATCTACATGACAGCCGCCGACCACCGCCGAGAGGCACACCGCGGTAAGTAACGCGGTGCCTCCGGGCACGCGAGATAAGCCGATGGAAATTCAACCCGTCACACTCGAGGGCCGGTTCGTTCGGCTCGAGCCGCTTTCGATGGCGCACCACGCACAGTTGTGTGAAGTGGGATTGGACGAGGCCCTTTGGAAATGGATTCCGCAGCCGGTGCGAACGTCGGAAGAGATGCGCGAGTACATCCAATCGGCGCTCGACGCGCAGGCGGCAGGAACGGCGCTGCCCTTTGCGACAATGGATCGCGCGAGCGGCCGCGCTATCGGCAGCACGCGCTTTGGAAACATTGACCGCGCCAACCGGCGGGTCGAAATAGGCTGGACGTGGCTCGCGCGCGAGTTTCAGCGCACCGCCGCGAACACCGAAGCCAAATACCTGATGATGCGCCAAGCCTTTGAAAACTGGGGCTCGATACGCGTGGAGCTCAAGACCGATTCGCTCAACGAACGCTCGCGCCGAGCCATCCTGCGCATCGGCGCGAAGGAAGAAGGCACGCTCCGCAACCACATGACGACCTGGACCGGCCGTCTGCGGCATACGGTCTATTACAGCGTCATTGACAGCGAATGGGTGGGGGTCAAGGCGCGTCTCGAAGAAAAATTAGCGGGAGCTCCGTAGCGCACGGAATCTTCAGAGCCCTCTTTCCGCCATCTCGAAAGCCTTCATTACAGCCTTCGCCTTGTTGATGGATTCCTGATATTCGAGCGACGGGACGGAGTCGGCGACGATGCCGGCGCCGGCTTGCAGGTACGCCTTGCGGTCTTTGACGAACACCGTGCGGATGACGATGCAGGAAGTCAGGTTGCCGGAAAAATCGAGATAAAGCACGGCGCCGCCGTAGAGGCCGCGGCGGGTGGGCTCGAGCTCATCAATAATTTCCATGGCGCGGACTTTGGGCGCGCCGGTCAACGTTCCGGCGGGGAAGCAGGCGGCGAGCGCGGCGTAAGTGTCGTGGTCTTTGCTGAGCCGGCCCTGAATCAATGAGACGAGGTGCATCACGTGGGAGTAGCGCTCGACGAACATCACTTCTTTGGGGCGCACGGTTGAGTACTCGCACACGCGGCCGATGTCGTTGCGTCCCAGGTCCACCAGCATGATGTGCTCGGCGCGCTCT
>CAYZVR010000087.1:4326-12733 GCA_964481715.1 uncultured Acidobacteriota bacterium
TTTCTCGTCGGTCTTTAGTTCCTCTTCCATCCGCCGGTCATCTTCTTCATTCTTTCCGCGCGGCCGCGTCCCTGCGATGGGGCGGTATTCGACCTCGCGCCCGGAGACTTTGACCAGCATTTCGGGTGAAGAGCCAAGCACGATCGAATCGCCCAGGCGCAGAAAATACATATAAGGCGACGGATTCACCACGCGCAGCGCGCGGTAGACCTCGAAGGGCGGAACGCGCACGGGAACTTCCAGCCGCTGCGACATCACGACTTGGAAGACGTCGCCCGCGCGAATGTATTCCTTGGAGCGCTCGACCATGGATTCGTACTGCTCGCGGGTCATGTTGGCGCGGACGCGCAGCGCCCCGCGAGGGCGGCGAAAGCTCGGAAGTTTGAGCGGACGCGCCAGCTCGCGCTCGAGGCGCGCGAGTTCGCGGACGGCGCGGTCGTACTTGGAGCGCAGGCTTCCGGGGCCTTCTTCGGTCAAAACATTCGAAATAAGAAACAGCCGGTGCTGGACGTGATCGAACGCCACGAGATTCGAAAAATACATGAAGACGGCATCGTCCAACTCGACATCGGGCGCGACGCGCGGCGGCAGGTGTTCGAGCGCGCGCACGGCTTCATATGCGAGATAACCGACCGCGCCCGCGGTGAGGGGAGGCAGGCCCGGAACCGCAACCGAGCGATAGCGCGCTCCAAGCTTTCGCAGGAAGTCGAAGATGTTTCCGGTTTCCTGAACCTGTCGTTTGCCGCGGGTAAGCATGATGCGGTCGCCGCGGCAGGAGACGACCTGGAAGGGGTCGGCGCCGAAAAAAGTGTAACGCCCGACGCGCTCGCCGCCTTCCACGCTTTCAAGAAGAAAACTGTAAGGGTGCTTTCGAAATCCCGCGGGGGTTTGCGGCGCGAGCTTGAGGAAAGCGGAGACGGGACTCAGCAGGTCGGCGACAACCGTGCGATAGACAGGAACGACGTTGCCACGGCCCGCGAGGCGCTTGAATTCGGCGAAGCTGGGTTGGGCGTCCATGAGAGAGAGTCTAAAGTCAAAGGTCAAAAGTCAAAAGTGTGAAGAATTATCCTTGCGGCCTCCGAATTTTGATCTCGACCTTCTAATTTTTGAGATTCAATTTTCGACCTATGGCTTGTCGTCATCCTCCCGATTAGGCGGCGGCAACAGGATGGCTCAGCGCGTGGCGGACCGCCTGCTCCATGAGCGCACGCGGAGCCGTCTGGCCGGTCCAGATTTCGAACTGCCTCGCGCCCTGTGCTACCAGCATTTCGAGCCCTGAAATCGTTATCAAGCCGCGGCCGCGCGCTTCGGCAAGCAAGCGTGTCTCGAGAGGATAATAAACCATGTCGAAGACAACGCGCACGCGCAGGCGGGCGAGGTCGATGGGCAAAGCGTCGGTGTGAGGAGCCATGCCGAGCGGCGTGGCGTTGATGACTGCGTCCACATCCAGGCCGTCGGCGGCTCCCCAGGAAACGGCTTGGGCCGAGACCAGCCGCGCCAATTTCTTGGCCGCAGCGTCGCGCCGCGCGGCCAGTAGAACCTGGGCGCCTTCTGCGCGCAGGGCATAGGCAGCGGCGCGCGCCGCGCCGCCCGCACCCAGAACCAGGATGCGGCTTCCGGCCAGCCGCAGGCGCTTGGTAAGGACTTCGATGACGGCTGCCGAGTCCGTGTTCCAACCCAACCATTTGCCGTGCTGTAGGGCCACGGTATTGCAGGCTCCGATCTGTCGCGCCAGCGGATCAAGCCAGTCGAGGTGCCGGATGATGGCACGCTTAAAGGGCATGGTGACGCTGAATCCATAGAATTCCAGCGCCTTCGCAAAAGTCAGGAAATCCCGGAACGTATTCGTCTCACAGGGGAGGTAGGCGGCGTTGACGCGTTTGGCATGGAAGGCGGCATTATGCATGGTGGGTGACAGGGAAATCGAGGCGCGCGAGCCCACCACGCCGTAGAGCCGCGTTCGGTAGTCCAAACGTTCTACCCGGTAAAGCGAGCGCATCACTTCCCAGGGGAGCTGGCCCGCGGCTACTGCCTGGTGGTTTCCGGTTGAGGCATACGTGAACAAACTTCCCCAGCGCAGGGCGAGCAACCGAGAGGGAAGCCCCGAAGGCCCCATCCCCACGCCCACCACCTTCGGACCGCGCGCCCGATGGGCTTTGAGGAATCCCATAATCTGGAGGTTATCCTGCAAACGGCGAATCTGTCCGGCGATCTTTAAGGCGTAAACAGGGAAGCGCGCCATCCGGCGATAAATCGCCCCGAGCGGCGGCGTCTTGCGATAGTTATGGTAAGAGACAATGACTTTTGCGGGACGGAACTGTTGAAGAAAGGACTTCTGCAAGCGCACTACGGACTCGATTTCGACGTCAACCCACTGGCAGCCGGCACGCACCGCAGACAGGAGAATCTCCGCCTGTTCGTCGAGACGCCCGTGGAACTGGCCGCCAGCCTCCTGGCGCCGGCACGTGGCGATGGTCTGCGGGAAATGCAGGCGCAGGAGCGTCTGGTGAAGGCGAGATTCAAAGTTGTAGAAGTCCTTCAGGTAATCAAGGCGGAGTTCGTAGCCGACCGGAGAACCGCCCAGACGCCCGGCCAGAGACTCCATGGCATCCAGGCTGGGAGCCGCCAAAGTCACGATAATCCGCGGTACGGAGGCCTTTCCCAAAGCTCTGTTCCTCTAGGGTAACTTGTTCTCTAGGTTCAAATTACTGAATATAAAGCTTTTGACTGCTCAAAGGCAAGAAATTTCCAGTAATACCGAAGCTCTGAGCGCCACAATTTCGTAGAAATTATTTGATATAAGTCTTTATAGTTCAATATGATACAAAGTTTAAGAGGCGTCCTCCGGTGGTTATTGACGCAGCCGACCCCCGAAAAGATCGGAAGTTGTCAGCGGCTGCCCATTTGATATAGTGGGGCGTTTTCTGGACGAGTACAGCCGCTAGCTTAAGGTTGCGTTGGCACGTCACGGCCGGGCACTCATCCATTTTCGGAAATTAATCAGTCGAATCGAGGTCTTCATGAAATTCCGTGCGTCTCTCGCCTGTCTGTGCACTCTCTTTGTCGTTGCCGCATCCATCCAACCGGCCAGTGCGCAGGACCCGATTCAGGACCATGTCCGCGCCATAAAATGGAATGCCTACCAGGACGAAGCGGTCGGACTAATGCAGGAGTACCTTCGAATTGATACCTCCAACCCTCCCGGAAACGAGCTGAAAACCGCCGACTTTTTCCACCAGCTCTTCGACAAGGCGGGGATTGAAAACACCGTTTACGAATACGCTCCCGGCCGCGCCAATATTTATGCCGTCCTGAAGGGTGACGGAACGCTTCGCCCGCTCATCCTGCTGAGCCACATGGACGTCGTCCGCGCCGACCCGCAAAACTGGAAGGTGCCCCCGTTTTCGGGTGAGATTATTGATGGAGAAATCTACGGCCGCGGCGCGCTGGACATGAAGGACGAGGGCCTGCTTCAGGCGATGGTCATGCTGGTTGCGGCGCGCGAGCACCTGCCGCTCAAGCGAGATTTGATCTTTCTCGCCACCGCCGACGAGGAAGTGAACGACACAGGAAGCGCCTGGGTGATCGAAAAACATCCGGAGCTTGTGAAGGGCGCCGAATATCTGCTCACCGAAGGCGGGTCAAATCTGATTTATTCCGGTCGTGGGACGGTTTACGGCGTCGGTGTGGCGGAAAAGGCGCCCTACTGGATTCGCATGACGGCCACGGGGCGGGGCGGCCACGGCTCGATCCCCATTGCTGATTCGGCCCCGAACCGGCTGGCGCGGGCGATGGCGCGCGTCGTGAACTGGCACACGCCCATCCGTTTGCTCCCTTCGGTCGAGCAATTTTTCCACGAGATCGCCCCAACCGAAAAGGAGCCGCGGGCCTCGCAGTTTCGTCACATTCGCCAGTCGCTTAAAGACTCGACGTTCATGAAAATGATTACGGCGGACGAAAACTATAACTACATGCTGCGCGATACCGTTTCCCTGACGGTGATGAAGGGCAGCCAGCAGACCAACGTCATTCCGGACACAGTCGTCTGCGAGCTCGACGTGCGCCTGCTGCCGGGCCGGGATCCGAGCGATTTCCTCGAGCAGTTGCGTCAGGTGGTGGCGGACCCTTCGATTAAACTCGAACCCATTAGCAGGTATCGCCCGCCCAATTCGTCTCCGACGGACACGGCGCTTTACCACATCATCCAGAAGGTGGTTCACGCCTACAACCCGCAGGCGCTGATCACGCCTTCGCTCAACAGCGGTTATACCGAAAGCCAGATGTACCGCCAGCTCGGCATCTCCGCCTACGGTTTTATTCCCATCGAGATTACCCCCGAGCAGGAGGCGACGCAGCACGCCGCCAACGAGCGAGTGCCGGTCGAGCAGATTCGCCTCGGGCTGAAGATGTTATACGAGGTGGTGGCGCTTGCCGCCAATCAATAGATGAAACGCGAGTTTCCTGACCGTCCGATGGTGGGTGTGGGCGGCGTGGTGATTCACCGCAATCGCGCGCTGCTGGTGTCTCGCCGGCGCGAGCCTTTGAAGGGCCAGTGGTCCATCCCGGGCGGGATGGTTGAACTCGGTGAAGAACTGGGCGAAGGCGTTCGGCGCGAACTGAAGGAAGAAACCGGACTCGACGTCGAGCCCCTCGAGATGATCGCTGCCTTCGACCGCATCCAGCGGCAGGGCCGCCGCGTGCGCTACCACTTTGTGATTGTGGATTACTTCTGCCGGTTGAAAGGCGGAAGGCTCAAGCCCGCCTCGGACGTTTCCGATGCGCGCTGGGTTCGACGCGAGGAACTTGGGCGCTACCACCTCACGGAAAAGGCCAGGAGCGTTATTCTCGAGGCCTTCAGGTTTTCGAGCCGGCTTCACACTTCAAAGAAATGAGTTCCCTGAACGAAGCTTGCTTCGGCCGGTCGGAGCCTTCGCCCATACAAATAAAAAGCCCCTGGTTCCGCCCAGCGGAACCAGGGGCCCGGTATGCTGATGGAAATTGGCAACCCCGCTTGCTTGGGATGCGGCGCCGCTTAGCGCCTTGCCACTTCACCTCTCATCGCTAGGAAGAGAGGTCCTTACCTTACGAACGCCAGCGAGCGCCTATGCCTCAGCACCCTCGCTAAGGTTACTTTCGTTTGGCACAGATCACCTCCTTTCTAGCTTGGCGCGATAATAAAAGGCGACCCCGCGCGAGTCAAGAAAATTCCGTGGGCCGAGCAAGAATTTTACGGGTTGTAAATTCCCCTCAGTGCCCGCCAGCGCAGGGCGGCGAGGTCGAGAAACATCCGGGTCGAGTCGCGCAGGAAGTGGACTTTGGTGGCAGGGTTGTCGTTCCACCGCACCGGGACTTCCACGATTTTCCCGCCCAGGCGCTGGATGATGAAAAGCAGCTCGGGGTCGAAGCCGAAGCCCTCCACGCGCTGGAGCTCAAAGGCACGCCGGGTGGTCGCCTGGCGGAAGAGCTTCAGGCCGCACTGCGTGTCGCGTATCTTCAAGCCCGTAAAAAGGCGAACCAGCAGGTTGAAGATGCGCCCCGCATACTCGCGATGGACGGGCTGGCGGACTCCGATCAGCCGGCGTTCGAGAGCCCGCGAGCCTACGGCCGCGTCGGCGCGCTCGGACTCGAGGGCGCCGATGAGCTTGTTGGCTTCTTCGATGGGCGCCGAGAGGTCGGAGTCGGTAAAAAGAACAAGTTCTCCCCGCGCCTCCATCACTCCCCGGCGAACGCTGTAGCCCTTGCCGCGGTTTGGCTCATTCCGAAAAATCCGCAGGGAGGGGAAGTGCTCGCGGATTTCTTCGAGGATTTCGGGAGTTTCGTCGCTCGAGCCGTCATCCACGACGATCAGTTCCACCGGATAGTTCCGCGTCCGCACGTACTCGCGGATCTTTTCGAGCGAGACCCCGATGCGCAGCGCCTCGTTGTACGCGGGAACGACGACACTCAGATAGGGGGCGGGCATGGAGCGAGACTATAGGGGAGGAGAGAGGCGAAAGTCAAAGCCGGCTGGCTGGAGGAAGTTGAAAGTTAAGAGTTAAAAGTTGAGAGTCAAAAGTCGAAACCAAACGGCGCATGTCCGCTCCTGTTTCCACTTTCAACTTTTTAACTTTCAACTCTCAACTTTTAACTTTGCTCGTGAATCCGCTCTCCCTTCTCCGGCCAGCCGTATTTGCCGACCAGCGGTACGAACTGGCAGGGGTCGAGCAGGCGCGTGACGGTTTGGCCCGCGTGCTTGAAGACCAATTGCAAGTCCTGACGCTCGCGGCTCCCGACGGGAATGGCCAGGCGGCCGCCGTCGGCGAGCTGCTCGATGAGCGCCGGCGGAACCTGCGGCGAGCCCGCCGTGACGATGATTACCTGATACGGTGCTGCGGCGGGATACCCCTCGCTGCCGTCACCGCACAAGACTTCGACGCTTGGATAGCCCAGCCGGGCAAGCCGCAGGCGCGCAGCCTCAACAAGCCGGGAGTTCCGGTCGATGGTGTAGACCTTGGCGCCCAGGTGCGCAAGGATTGCCGCCTGGTAGCCGCTGCCCGTGCCGACTTCCAGCACCTTTTCACCCGGCTCGACACGCGCCGCCGCGGTCATGGCGGCGACCATATAGGGCTGAGAAATCGTCTCGGCCTCGCCGATGGGGAGCGGCCGGTCTTCGTAGGCGGCGTGAACATACTCGGGCGCTACAAATTCGTGCCGCGGCACGGCAAACATCGCATCGAGAACCATTTCGTCTCGAATGCCGCGCCGGCGGAGCTGAGTTTCAATCATGGCGCGGCGAGCGGATTCAAAAGGGATGACGTCCGGCATAGTTATTTCAATTAGGGCCTCGGCGGAGAGGCCGCAGCTCGTCCCATCATCGCCCCGCGCGCTGTGAGCGTCCAGAGTTTTTTGGAGGGCGCCGAAGCATGGGCGTATATTCGGCGGGCGGAGTGGAGAAGGTTATAATGGGAATTGTCAGTCGTCATTTTCAAACCTGAATTGAGTTATCGGGTCATCGGTTCATTGAACCATTGCGGACCGAAAACATTCGCTCAATGAACCCATGGCTCAATCACCCAATTCTGATAACTGACAACTGACGACTGACAACTGATTTAATGAACCGAGAGAAATATTCCCGTCAGATATTGTTTCAGCCCATCGGGCGCGAGGGGCAGGAAAAGCTCTATGCATCGCGCGCCGTCATCATCGGTTGCGGGGCGCTCGGCACCGCGCAGGCTGCCACGCTTGCGCGCGCGGGCGTTGGCACGCTACGGATTATTGACCGCGATTTCGTGGAAGAATCGAACCTCCAGCGCCAGACGCTCTTCGACGAATCCGACGCCGCCTCGAGTCTCCCCAAAGCTGTCGCCGCCGAGCGGAAACTGAGGCAGATTAACTCGGACGTGCGTGTCGAGGGCATCGTCGCCGACATTGACAGCCGCAACGTGGAGGAACTTGTCCGGAATTTCCAGGTCATTCTCGACGGCACGGACAATTTCGAGACGCGGTATCTCGCGAACGACGCGGCGGTCAAGCTGAGCATTCCCTGGATTTACGGCGCGGTCGTAGCCAGTTGCGCAACCACGCTGACCATCCTGCCCGGCCGCGGCCCGTGCCTCTCCTGCGTATTTCCGAACCCGCCCCAGGGCATGCACGAGACGTGCGACACGGTGGGCGTCATCGCCCCGGCCGTCGCCTGGGCTTCCGCGATTCAGGTGACCGAAGCTCTCAAGATCCTGCTCGGGCGAGAAGAAGAACTCCACGGCTCATTGCTCGCGTACGACGTTTGGAAGAATCAATTTCAAAAGGTCAAACCAAAGAGGGATCCGCAATGCCGGACGTGCGGCGCCCGTGAATTTGCGTATCTCGATGGCGATGCGCCGGCACAGGCCACGCTTTGCGGTCGGGACGCTGTGCAGATTCGCCAGCGACGGCCGCAGGCGCTCGACCTTGCGGCTCTAAAGCGGCGACTCGAACAGTTCGGCGCCGTGCGCGGAAATGAATACCTGGTGCGCTGCTCGCTCGACGCCTACGAGCTGACGATCTTTTCCGATGGACGGACGATCGTGAAAGGCACAGATGACCCGGCGGTGGCGCGCGGGGTATACGCAAAGTATGTCGGATCGTAGGAAATTTTGGATTTTTGATTTTGGATTTGCGATTGCGACCGGAGGGAAAGAAACCTGATGTCGGGTTTTTCCCGAAGCAGTGATCCGGTGAAATTGGGGAGGCACTTTATGCGGAGTTTCGCGCGTGTGAGTTTGTTAGCACTTATCCTCATTGCCTTTGGGATTGTGGTTCCGGAGGCGCGCGGCCAGGAATTGCTCCAGGCGGCGTATCACTCGAAACTCGAGGCCCAGTTGAACGCTGTCGCTGACCACCTGCAAGGCGTCATGGGCTTCGCCATCAAGGACCTCACGACCGGCGA
>CAYZVR010000088.1:0-12708 GCA_964481715.1 uncultured Acidobacteriota bacterium
CATAGAGATCGTCCTGTTGCGTGCACCCGTGCTCGCGCGAGACGCGCTGGAAGTCTTCTTCCGTGATTTTTTTCAACGTGACGCCGTACCGCCGCGCTTCCTTCTCCAGCAGTTTTCTTCCAATCTCGATGGCCTGGCGCCGCTGCGCGAGGTTGATCCAATGTTTGATCTTGTTGCGCGCCCTGGAAGTCTTCACCAGGCCCAGCCAGTCGCGGCTGGGCGAGTGGTTCGCCTGCGTCGCGATCTCGACGATGTCGCCGTTCCGAAGCTTGTTTTTGAGCGGGACGATCCGCCCGTTCACCTTGGCCCCCACACAATGGTGGCCGACTTCGGTGTGAATGGCGTAAGCGAAATCTATCGGCGTCGCTTCGCGCGGCAGCACGATGACTTTCCCCTTGGGCGTGAAGGTGTAGACCTCTTCGGGATAGAGATCGATCTTGAGGGTGGAGAGGAACTCGCCCGGGTCGCGCATCTCCTGCTGCCACTCGACCAGGTGGCGAAGCCAGGTGAAGCGCTCTTCATCCTGCCGGGCCAGGTCCTGACCGCCCTTGTATTTCCAGTGCGCGGCGATGCCTTCTTCGGCCAGCCGATGCATCTCTTCCGTGCGGATCTGAACTTCGAAGGGCTGTCCGTGCGGGCCGATGACCGAGGTGTGCAGCGACTGGTAAAGGTTGGGGCGCGGAATGGCGATGAAGTCTTTGATGCGGCCCGGAACCGGCCTCCAGGTATTGTGGATGACCCCCAGCGCCGCGTAACAGTTCTTGACCGAGTCGGTGATGATGCGAATGGCCAGCAAATCGTACACCTGGTCGATCGAGACGTGCTGACGGCTCAATTTCTGCTGGATGCTGTAAAGCCGTTTGATGCGCGCTTCCAGGCGTGCCGGAATGGACTGCTCCGCCATCTTGGCAGCGACCAGCCCGCGCATTTCGCTCAGAAACTCCTCATTGACTTTGCGCCGGCTCTCAACCGCTTTCTTGACGTCCTCGAATGCCGCGGGATCGAGATACCGGAAAGACAGATCTTCCAGTTCGCCGCGCACCTTGCCCATCCCCAGGCGGTGCGCGATGGGAGCATAGATGTCGAGCGTCTCGCGCGCGATGCGCTCGCGCTTTTCGGGAGGGAGAAACTCGAGCGTACGCATGTTGTGAAGCCGGTCAGCGAGCTTCACAAGGACCACGCGGATGTCGTCCACCATGGCCAGCACCATCTTCCGGTAGTTTTCGGCCTGCTGCTCCTCGGGACTCGAAAACTTGATGCGGCTGATCTTGGTGACCCCTTCGACGATGTGAGCCACCTCCGGCCCGAACTCCTGTCGCAATCGATCGATGGTGATGGGCGTATCCTCGACGACGTCGTGAAGCATGCCGCCGGCCAGGCACACCACGTCCAGTTTCATGTCCGCGAGCACGTTCGCCACTTCCAGAGGATGCGAAACGAAAGGCTCACCCGAGAGGCGCGTTTGCGTCTTGTGCTCGTTCGCGGTGAATTCGTAGGCTTTGCGCAGCAGCGCCACATCCTCACCGGGACGATAGGCCTGAACCTTTTGGAGAATATCCTCGAGCTCGATCATAAGGTGCAGAGTTATTCTATCGCATCTGGGACGCTTGAATCCGAGGGACTTCGCGCGCAACCGGCCGCGCCCCTCCGGCGGCAGGGTTGGGCGGGTGCGCCGCGAGTTGCAGGAAGCCGTCGCCGTCAGGCGCAGGGTTTTTGTGGTATTCTTTATCCATCACAATTCAGAAAGATCGGGCTGATGGGTTATTCGGAACGGCACGCGAGGCCCAACGCGAGTCTGGGCCGAAAGGAGAAATTTATGAGGCCAAGGGTTCGAGTCTTGATTGGGTTTGCGGTTCTTGTAACAACGCTCCTTTCAGTTTCTTGCCAGAAAAGCCTCCACGAAGAAAACGAGCGCTACATTTTCGTGGCAGCTAACGTCACCCTTCCCTACTGGCTGGAGGCCAAAGCGGGCCTCATGGATGCGGCGCGAACGCTGGGAGTGAAAGCGGAGTTTACGGGGCCGGACACTTACTCTCCCGACGAGGAGTTGGCAGCGTTCCAGAAGGCGGTTGAAAAGAACCCGGCCGGCATCCTGATCTCACCCACGCGAGCCGACCTGTTCAAGGAAGCCATCAATGCCGCGGTCAAGCAGGGCATTCCGGTGATTTGCGTTGATTCCGATGCGCCCGGCTCGAACCGCATCCTGGTCATCGGCACCGATAATTACCACGCCGGAATGGAAAGCGCCAAGCGACTGGCCGACCTGATTCACGGCGAGGGGAACGTGGTCGTCATCACCATTCCCGGCCAGCATAACCTGGATGAGAGGGTGCGAGGGGTGCAAGAGGTCTTCAAGAAGTATCCGAAGATTAAGATTACAGAAACGCTCGACGACAAGGGCGATCCGAGGCTCGCCAACGACCAGATCTCCTCACTCCTCGAACACAAGGAGAAAATCGACGGCATCGTCTGCCTGGAGGCTTCGGGAGGTCCGGGAGCAGCGGAAGCCCTTCACCGGCTCGACCTGGGCGGCAAGATTCCCGTCGTGGCCATGGATAAGAATCCCGAAACCCTCGATTGGATTCAGCAAGGCGTGATTACCGCCACGGTCGGCCAGAAGCCCTACACGATGAGTTTTTACGGGTTGAAATTCCTGGACGACCTCCATCACAATGTCGTCCATGAATTCAAAGACTGGCGAACCGCTCCAGCGTCGCCCCTTCCGACCGCTGTCGACACGGGAACGGCTGTGATCGACTCGAGCAACCTGGCCGCCTTCCGGGCTGCCGAAGCGTCGCGTTCCAAGGAACCTGGCAGGTAACAGCCCTCCGCGTCCTGCCGTTTCTCAAACCGGCCCCAAGATCAGGAAAGCGGTCGAGGCCAAGCGGCAAGGACATGGGACGCTGCCAAATCCTTTCTAAAAAGCAAAGGGCCCTGACTCCGCGTTGCGGGATCAGGGCCCTTGAGTTTGCGGTCAGACTTTCTTATTGCGCGGACGCAGCCTTCTCGGTTTCCAGCTTTCTGATGCCCAGGGCCCGCTGTGTGAGTTCTTCGGCCTTCTGGATGTCTGCATCGCGGTCGGCAGGATTTTTTTCGATGTCGGCTTTTTCCCGGTACATCAGGTTGAGGTAGGAGAGGGCGGTAAAATCGTTAGGCCGGAGCTCAACGGCCTTCTCGAGCATCTGAATCCCTTCATCAACCAGCGGCCCGTTCTCCTCGGCGAGGTCGGCGCGGGCCTTCTCAGGAAGCGGCGGAAGAACTCCCGGCTTCTTCGGATCGGTCGGGTTCGCAATATTCAATTGCTTGCGCACCTGCATGCGGCGCGGATAACAGATGTCCCAGTCAAGATGCCCGATCCAATTGTACGCGTCGGGATTACCCGGCTCGATGGTGATGACGCGCTTCTGAAGCTCCTTGGACTTATCAAAGTCCTTCATGTTGTAATAAACTTGGGCCATACTCTCAATGGCGTTGACCTGCTGATCGAGCGGGGGATTGTGGCTCAAAACGTCTTCGTACGCCGCGATGGCCTGCTTCCCGACCTTGAGGTTGTCTTCCGACTCCCCACCCGGCACATAAAGCTGGAAATACGCCGTCGCCAGATAAAGCCGCGCATTGAGCAGGGTTGGATCCAGTTCTACAGCGCTTTGGAAATGATTGATGGCCAGCTGAAACTGCGCATTCCTGAAAGCCGCTACTCCCTTGTTGAGCTGGTCGCGGGCTTTAAGCTTGCTGCAGCCCGTTGAAAGCGCGGCCAGCAGCAGCACCCCACAAAGCGGGGCAAGCCTCTTTAATCGCATGTGATTTCCTCCGTCGTTCCTGGACTCGGTGAGGCGTCTAGCCCTGCTCTTCCAGTTTTTCAGTGATTAACCCGATCTTGTCGATCCCGGCTCCCTTGGCAATGTCAATCACCTCGGCAACCTCGGAAAATGGGAGCGAGGGATCACCCTTAACGAAAATCACCCGATCGCTGCGCGTCTTGAAGATGTCTTCCAAGCGTGAGCCGAGCAACCGCTTGTCGACCGAGTCTTGATTGATCTTGAGATTCCGGCTCGCGTCGATCGAAACCACCACGGTGCGGTTGTCGATCACCTCTTCCTTCTCCTGGTTGGGGTTGGGTTGAGGAACAAGCGCATCCAACCCTTTGGGGGTCAGCGGGGTGATCAGCATGAAGACGATGATCAGGACGAGCAACACATCGATGAGCGGGGTGACGTTCATGTCCACCATGGGGCCTTTTTTGTCACCCCCGATTGCCATTGCCATAGCTGTACCCTCCCCTTTTCAAGTTCTTGCGCCCCGGCGGCGCCAAGCGGACAGGCTCCGCACCGATGGAGGCGGTCGACGATTCGGCGGGCGCCCGCAGCCCGGCTCGTCAGGGCATTTGGGTTCCGGTTGGGACGGGTACGCGCTTCTCCAGTTTCTCGGTCAGAAGACCGAGGGAGTCCACGCCGGCCGCCCGCACGTTGTCGATGACCTTCACCACGTCGCCATACTTCGCCCGGGCATCGCTCTTGATGTAAACGGTCTTGTCCAGCCGGCCCGAGATCAAGTCTTTGACCTGGGTTGTAACGTCACCGAGGACGACGGGTGAAGTGCCCAGGAAAATCTTGCCGTCGCGCGTGACCGCCAGCAGCACCGCGTCTTCTTTCTCAGCATCGGCCATTGACCGGGGATTGGCCGCCTTGGCCATGTCAACGCTGACGCCTTTTTGCAGCATGGGTGTGATCACCATGAAGATGATGAGTATCACCAGCATGATGTCCACCATCGGCGTGACGTTGATGTCCGCAACGGCCCCGGGTGATTTCCATTTTCGAGCCATTACTTCTTCCCTTTCTGCGTACGTTTCAGGAAGTAATCAATCAACTCCGACGAAGAGTTGTCCATCTCCACGTCGAAGCCTTCGAGCTTCGTCGTGAAGTAGTTATACATCCAGACCGCCGGCACGGCCACGAATAACCCGAACGCGGTGGTGACCAGCGCTTCCGCGATACCGCCTGCCACAGCCGTCAAACCAGTCGACTTCGTCGCCTGAATTTGGGTGAACGCGTTGATGATGCCAAGCACCGTTCCGAACAATCCGACGAAGGGGCCCGTCGAACCGATGGTCGCGAGGCTTGAAACCCCCCGCTTCAGTTCGGCGTGTACGATTGCCGACGCCCGCTCGAGCGCGCGCTTGGACGCCTCGATCTCCTCGCCGGGAATTTCGCTCGACACCTGGTGAGCCTGGAACTCCTGCAGCCCCGCGGTGACGACCTTGGCCAGGTGGCTCCGCTTGTTCTGCTCGGCGATGGAAATGGCTTCGTCAATCTTCCCGTCTTTCAAGGCGCCCGCCACGGCCGGCGCGAAAATGCGGGACTGCTTCCGAGCGCCGCTGTAGGCAATCAGGCGGTCAATCATGACGCCGATCGACCAGGCCGACATGATGAACAACAAGACGACAACGCTCCGAGCGGGCCAGCCCATGACCCGCCACATGCCGACGGCGTCGAAGGTGATCGCCTCTTCCTGCAAGAACAGTAAGCCCAGCGTAATGAGGTTTGCCCCTAACATAAGTTTCTATTCCCTCCTCCGAGAATTTCAGAACTCTATCCCGAAACCACCTACTCCGACAACGTAAAGTTGACATCGACTTCCGTGACGACCTCGACCGGCTCGCCGTTGAGCAGGGTGGGCTGGTAGCGCCACCTCTGCACCGCCTCCATGGCGGACTTGACAAGCAGCGGGTGGCCGCTCAGCACCTTCAAGTCCTGAATGGTGCCATCTCTGCTGATCACCGCTTCCAGCCGCACCATTCCCTGAATGCGGGCCATTTTGGCGAGCGGCGGATACTCCGGCGTTGGCTTGGAAATCGCCTTGGCCGCTTCCACCTGGCCGCCTACGCGGATGCGTTTGGGAGTGGCCGCCTGGGGTGGCGGGGGCGGCGGCGCCGCACTGCTCAGAATGCTTCCCAGAACCCCTCCCATCGTCCCGCCCACCATACCGCCCGGAACGCCGCCGACCACGCCCATCGATGCCTGGGGCGGTGCGGGCTCATCTTTGATCTGCGCGACAGTCTTGGGAATGACCGTGGGCGCCCTCATGATGTCCTCAGCCGTCATCTTTCGGATCACCCGAACTGGGGCGGCCGCTACAGGAGGCGGAGGAGGCGGGGGCGGGGGGGGCGGAGCCATCAGTGAAACCTGCATCATCGCCTTGGGTAAAGCCTGCGTGTAAATCAGAGGGATCAGAATCGTGACGCCCATGAGGATGATTTCCACAATGTAAGCAATGGGAATCGTCGCCCGCTTCCAGTCA
The DNA here is from genome assembly GCA_964481715.1 of uncultured Acidobacteriota bacterium. Lineage (GTDB taxonomy): Bacteria > Acidobacteriota > Terriglobia > UBA7540 > UBA7540 > JAHEKS01. The sequence continues at coordinate 6,301 of CAYZVR010000088.1, forward strand.
GATGTCTTCATGGCGGAGTAAATGAGGTAAGCCAAGAGACCGACGAGGTTCAGGACGAGGCAAGCGATAAACCACGGCCAAACGTTGAATCCCAAATGCGTTGCGTCAGAGTAGACGTAGCAAAGGACCAGTCCGTAAAGGATAAAGGGCACCGCCCCGAACATGATGGCCTGCGTGATCGCCGCCGAGGTGGATGCGGGAAGACCGAAGAGGATGGGCGCAAGAAAGTACCAGGCCAGAAAGCCCGCAACGCCCGCGCCCAGGGAGATCAACCAGTGGCCCCCCCTCAGGACGGGAACCCGGGACGGCGAAGAGTCAAGTAAAGTCTCATCGAACATGGCTGCCACCTCCTCAGGGAACCAGCCGTCTTCAAAGTCTTCCGGTCGACGCCCGAACTAGCGGCGGACGCCGGCGGCTTCGCGCTCCAAATCCCGCACTTTATCGCTGAGCGGGCTTCCGCCCAGGCGCTGTTGCCAGAAGACCAGAACCGGACTCGCAATCGCAATGGAAGAATAAGTGCCGATTATCACGCCCACCACAAGCGCAAAGGCAAAACCGTTGATAACCTCGCCTCCAAACAGATAAAGAGACAGCACGGTGAGAAGGGTCAGGCCGGAGGTGAGAATGGTCCGGCTCAGAGTCTGATTGATGCTTCGGTTCACCAGCTCCAAAAAATTCTCCCGCCTTTTCATTCGGACGTTTTCTCGAATGCGGTCGAACACCACGATGGTGTCGTTCATCGAGTAACCGACCAGCGTGAGCAACGCCGCGATCACGGTCAGCGAAATTTCTTTATTCAAGAGAGAAAAGATACCGATTGTAATCAGTACGTCATGAAACGTGGCGACGACGGCCGCCACGCCGTAGACTAGCTCAAACCGATACCAGATGTAAATAAGCATTGCGCCCAGACCCGCCAGGGTAACGTACAGGGCCTGGCGCCGCAAATCTGCACCGACTTTAGGTCCTACGATTCCCGTGTGGCGGACGGCGAACTGTGACAGGAAGAAATCGTTCTTGAGCGTATCGAGCACCGCAGGGTTCACGCCCGGAACGCCGCTCAAGTCCTGCAAATTCCCGATCAGCCCGCTGCGCGGTGGAGAGTTTCGGTAGCCGACCAAAGCTTCAGCCAGGTCCTTATAAGCTTTCGTCGCCTCGTCCGTCCCCTTCGAAGCCAGGTGCAGCGGGTCCGCGGTTAGAAGGTGGTCGGCGACGGTCTGCGGGCTGGCGTTATTAAAGTCCTCTTTGCCGGCGGGACCCGCGCCGTACAAAGAGCCCAGCGAAGCCACAATCGCGTGCTTTCCGGCGTCCAGCGCGTTGCTGGCGGCGGTGGTCTGCAGGTCCAGTCCTATGATGACCTCGTTATCCGACGCCTTCCCTAAACGCTGCAGCGTGGCGCCGTGGAGGTTTTCCCGGTCCAGTTGCCGGCGAATCTCATCCAGGTTCGGTGATTGCGCGAATTTCACGGTCACCAGAGTGCCGCCCCGGAAGTCAATCCCGTAAACCAATCCGCGGTGAACGGCAATCGAAATCAAGCCAGCCAGAAGGAGTGGGATGGATAAGCCGATGAAGTACCACTTCTTCCCCATCCAATCGATTTTCGGTTCGTGGAAAAATTCCATGGCCTAGCAGCAGGCTCCCCCACAAAGATTTGACACCGCACGCAGTCCCGAAGTTCCCGGAAATCTATATGCTGAGCGTCGCGCCCTTCTCGCGTCGTGAAAGGACGTAATCGAAAATCGTCCGGGAAGCGAAAACCGACGTGAACAAGTTCGCAAGCAACCCAATGACCAGGGTAACGGCGAAGCCGCGAATCGGCCCCGTGCCAAAAGTAAACAAAATCGCCGCCGACACGATAGTGGTCACGTGGGTATCGATAATGGTAACGAACGCATGCTCAAATCCGCCCACGACCGCCGCGCTGACGGCCTTTCCGCCGCGCAATTCTTCGCGAATGCGTTCGAAAATCAGGACGTTCGAGTCCACGCCCATGCCCACCGTCAGGATGACGCCCGCGATGCCCGGCAGAGTCAGCACGGACCCGATGTAAGCCATCGCAGCAATCAGGATGATCAGGTTCAGAATGAGCGCTACGTCCGCATTGACCCCAGCTCCGCGATAATAGACCAGCATGAAGCCCATGACCGCTACGAAGCCCACAATGGAAGCGATGATTCCGTGCCGGATGGAGTCGGCGCCGAGCGAAGGCCCGACAGTTTCTTCCTGCAAGTAGGAAATCGAGGCGGGCAATGCGCCGGACCGAAGGACCAGCGCCAGGTCCCCAGCCTGTTGCGAGGTGAACGAACCCTGGATGATGCCGCGATCGCTGATTTGGCTGTGGATGACAGGCGCGCTGACCACGTGATTATCGAGCACGATGGCCAATAGCTTGTTCACGTTTTCGCCCGTGATGCGCGAAAACCGCGCCGCGCCGTCGCGGGTCAGGGTGAAATTGACCGCCGGGCGGCTGTTTTCGTCCGACCCGGGCTGCGCTCCACTCAGGTCGCGCCCCGTCACTGCGGCAATCTGGTTGACGATGTACCACACGTCGGCCCCGGAGCTTCCCGTTTCGTTTTTGCCCGGAAGCAGCTGGGAATCGGGTGGAAGGATTCCGCCGTGGGCAGCGAGCGCCCCTTCGCGCGAGGAATAGGGCCCGTCCTGAACAAGCTTTAACTCGAGCAAGGCAGTAGACTGAATAATATCTTTCACCCGTGTCGGATCGTCCACACCGGGCAGTTGCACCACCAGCTCGTAGTCGCCCTGCCCGTATTCGGCGATGGTCGGCTCGCTCACACCCAGGGCGTCAATCCGGCGGCGGATCGTATCCATGGATTGTATAAGGGCCTGATTGCGAAGGGTCGCGGCGGCGGAAGTTTTCAAAGTCAGCGTGCGTGCCGTCGGATCTCCGGCCACACGCGCCAAATCCCAGTCCGAATATTGGTCACTGGCAATCGCTTGCAGATCGGACGAGCGGTCCTGCGGAAGCCCGGAGATGAGCAGGTAAGTCTTGTCGCCTTCTTTCTTCCTCTGTACGTCGGCGGGAATATTCTTGGCTTGCAGTTCGTCGCGCAGCCGCTCAAGCGCCTGGTCAATGGTGATGTTGACGGCGTCCTCGACGTGCACTTGCAGCACCAGGTGCGTCCCACCCTTTAGATCAAGGCCCAGATGGATGCGGTCGCGAATGTTTGATTTGAGTTGCTCGAAATTCCGGGGAAAGCCGATGACGCCGAGGATGCTGCCGACGACCACGATGGCGATGATGATGACGCGCGTTCGAAGCTTGGATTCCATTCTTTGAGCTTAGATCCTTTTCGAGGCTGCCGCGGGCCGGGTCAATCTTTTCCCTTGCCGGCCGCCCGCGCTGCTTCCTTACCTTGCGCCGCGCCCCCGTCACTCTGCGCACTCTGGAGGCCGGTAATCGCCGTCCGCGCCACTTCCACCTTGACCTCTTTTGCCACCTGCAATTGCACGACGCTGTCACGAAAACCCACGATGGTGCCGTACATTCCCCCCGTCGTCAGTACACGATCGCCGGTTTTGAGGTTGGAGAGCATTTCCTGCGTCTTCTTCCGCTGGCGTTGCTGCGGCAGGATAATCAGGAGATACCAGATGACGAAAAGGGGTCCGAAGAGGATCAGAAGTTGGAAGAGCCCATTGCTCGCACCGGTGTCGGCGGCGAACAGAAATGGCCACGATGACAATGCCAGGTAATCAGAAATCACAATCTAGCCACTGAGAGTCAGCCCGGATAATAAGAAATCCCGCTCAATACGGGCGGGATCGGCAGGGTTCGTCGGTTTGGCTTACCGGGCTCTTGATTTGGAATGAGTGGAATACGGCTAAGGCCCCGCACGTACCCTTGACCAGTTTCTTTCAAAATCGCCAGAAACGATAGCCTGCCTGATTTTGCGCATCGTGTCAAGGTAAAAGTAGAGATTGTGGTGAGTTACAAGCATACCCGCCAGCATCTCCCCCGCCACAAACAGGTGACGCAGGTAGGCTCGCGAATAGCGGCGGCACACCCGGCAACCGCAGGCGGGATCCAGGGGTTTCTCGTCCCGGGCGTGGCGTGCGTTTCGAATCCCGACCTTCCCTTCCGAAGTGAAAGCACACCCGTTGCGCGCGTTGCGTGTGGGCAACACGCAGTCAAACATGTCAATCCCCCGCGCTACGCTCTCGACCAAGTCTTCCGGGGTACCCACTCCCATCAGGTAGCGCGGGCGATCCGCCGGCAGCAGGCCGGCCGTGTACTCGGCTAAGTCGTAGGTCTTCGCCTTCGACTCCCCGACCGAAAGCCCGCCCAGGGCGTAACCCTCGAAGCCGATTTCCGTGATTTCCTCGGCGCTCTCGCGGCGCAAATCCTTTTCCATTCCGCCCTGAACGATGCCGAAAAGAGCCGGGGTCCGGGATTCGGGATTCACGACTCGGGACTGGGGAAGAAGTGTCTTTAGGCTCTCGAAGCGCGAATCCCGAATCCCGAGGTAGTGCTCTTTCGATCGTCGCGCCCAGCGGCCGGTCAGTTTCATCGCGCGGCGCACAGTTTCGCGGCTCGCGGGATATTCGACGCACTCATCGAGCACCATAATGATGTCACCGCCAAGTGCCAATTGGATTTCCATCGCCCGCTCGGGTGAAAGGAAATGCGACGAACCGTCCAGGTGCGATCGGAACCACGCCCCGTCTTCGGTGACGCGGCCCAGTCCCTTCAGGCTCATCACCTGGAAGCCGCCGCTGTCGGTCAGGATAGGCCGGGTCCAGGACATGAACCGGTGCAGACCGCCCATCTCGCGAATAAGTTCGTGGCCGGGCCGCAGGTAAAGGTGATAGGTATTTCCCAGGAGGATTTGAACCCCCAAGTCCTCCAGCTCGTCCTGGGTTATCCCCTTGACGCTTCCTGCCGTGCCGACCGGCATGAATACGGGAGTTTCAATTACCCCGTGAGGCGTGCGCAGCAACCCCGCGCGGGCCTGGGAGACCGCATCGCGCGCCACAACTTCAAAGCTGAATGGAGAATTCATCCCGATTGCAACCTAGCTGAGCAGGGCCAAACCCATCTTTATCAGGACCCAGAGCATCCACAATCCAAAGAAGCTGAAGAAGATAGACAAGGACTTTACCTTCCCTCCCGTAGCCTGTGAAAACCCGATTCCCAGCAAAACCATAAACCAAATCGTAAAAATATCGAACGAACTCGCGAGCGAAAACAATGGCTTCGAAGTCTCGAGGGGATTGAGAAAGAATCCGAGATTGCTCGGCACAGGGCTCTGAGCGTTGAAGTGTTCCGGGTCGCCGAAGATGATGATGGGAACCGCCATCACTGCGCCAAGGATCCCCACCAGATTCGCGTAGCAGGTAATAGAAAAGGCCGTCTTGAATTTGACTGCTCCGCCGAAAATGGCGTTGACCACACCCATGCCGATCGCGGCGACGATAAGCAGACCAATCACTACAAACACGGGAGAGACGTGGATGAAAATCCCGCCGATGCGCGCCCCTCGGTCAATGGCTTGCTGCATCTGCTCGGGACTCATGTTGGAGGCGCTGCCGCTTTGCTCGATTTGAACGCGGATGATGCGGTCCATTCCGATTTTTGCGAGCATCGTCTCGGCCACGTTGACAGACGAAAAGACGAGCAACAAGAGGGGATAAAAAAAGCCGGGCCTGCGAGCGATCTCAGCGAATGTTGGCCTCGGAGATAGAAAAACACCCAAAAGATTCTCCGCAAACGATGGAGGAAGCTGCGGCTGGGCGATTGCATGCCCGGAGGGCGTATCAGCATGCACCGCACGCTTTACAGCCTCTCGAGTGATGCCCAACTCCTTTTTCAATCGATGGGCTTTCCAGTTTACGAAGAACAAAAGACCAAAAAACGGAATTCCGCCAAGGACCAAGATGGGAGATCTAATCAACAAAGTCTCATTCAGTAACACGAGCATGGCCAGCAGTAAGAATGTTCTTTCCCGAGCTTCGTGGGTAGTAACACGCCACTCTTGGAATTTTTGGGGGTCCACCCCCTGAAAATCAGACGCTTGAAGGTCCTTCCACTTCCTCATGCTGCCTCCCCCCGGGTAGGTGATCGGTGGGTTCATGAGTACCAGGTTTTCCATGAGCCGCCGGCCCGTAAGCTCACGCCCGCGATCCGCCAGATCTCTGAAAGTGGAAGATAGCAGGCGGGACGAGTCCGGGCAAGCCCTCGGGCTCCCCTCACGCGTCAATGCCGGGCCTTGCGGCCGCGGTGCCTGGGTCGCTCCGCATGGTTCCGCCGGGGGATTCCGGATGGAGCGGTTACTAAAGAGATTATGACACTACAGAGACTTACAAAATCAAAGACGAATATGCGAAATTCCTTCAGCATCGGTTTATCCTTCTGCTCCTTGTTGAAAGCATTCATACGTTCGGCGTCCCCGA
>CAYZVR010000089.1:0-12681 GCA_964481715.1 uncultured Acidobacteriota bacterium
GGCGGAGTGATGAATGCCGGGGACCTCGCCGATTTCCACGCCGAGTGGGTCGAGCCCATTTCGACGACCTACCGCGGATGGACGGTCTACGAATTGCCGCCCAACGGCCAGGGCATGGCGGCGCTCGAGATGCTCAACATCATGGAGCGGTTTCCGCTGGGAGAGTTCGGCCCGCTCAACCCTCAAGCGTGGCACGTCAAAATGGAAGCGCAAAAGCTAGCCTACGCCGATCTCCGCCGGTACAACGCCGACCCCCGCTTCGCAAAGGTTCCGGACAAAACGCTGGTCTCGAAGCCGTGGGCCGAGGCGCGCGCGAAGACCCTGGACATGAATCGCGCCCAGTGCGATGTCGAGCCCGGCGACGTCTCGCGATTTCACGGAGACACCATCTACCTCACCGTGGCTGATCGCGACGGCAACATCGTTTCGCTCATTCAGAGCCTGTACGAAGGTTTCGGCTCGGGCGTTGTCGTGGATGAATTCGGGATTACTCTTCAGGACCGCGGCGGACTTTTTCTTCTGGACCCGTCACACCCGGACGCGCTCGCGCCGCGCAAGCGGCCGTTCCACACTATTATTCCCGCCTACATGGAAAAGGGAAGCACCCGCATCGGGTTCGGAATTATGGGAGGATTGAACCAGCCGCAGGCCCACGCACAGTTTGTTTCAAATGTTGTGGATTTTGGAATGAATATTCAGGCGGCGCTCGAGGCTCCGCGCTTCACGAACCCCAACTTCGGAGGGTGCAAGTTCCTGATCGAAGACCGCGTGCCGGAAACCGTCCGCCAGGCGCTGATTTCAAAAGGGCACGTGCTTGAGGTGCACGGCGCGTTCGCCACTTCGATGGGCGGCGGCCAGGCGGTGCTGCACGATTCAGCGGCCGGAGTCAATTACGGCGCATCGGACGCTCGCAAAGATGGCGCCGCCGTCCCCGAACCGGACCCCTACTTCTGAAATTCCGCCGGTGATGGACTCCGTTACGGCACCGACCGCGACCTTGCGGTCAGACAAGTTCTGATTCCCCGGCCTTCACTTGAATCTCAACCGTTTTGGTTCCCAGGCGCGGATGTTTTGCCTGCAAGCGGATCGTGCCCCCGGCGGTTTTCGTTTTGACCCACACGGCGCCGACGCCGCCCACCAGCGCAAACGGATTCTCGCCGATGATCTCGCCCGGCCCTTCGATCTCGAGAGCTACTACACCAGTCGAAAACGGACGCCAGCCCCCTTGAGCGTTGGTCACCTTGAGCACCACGCGGGTCGCGTCAATGCCGTCCCCGACGAGTTCCTTATCATCGGGTTCGAGGCGCAACTCATCATCCGTGTCATTGCCGGGCAGCGTCTTCGAGATCACCTTTTCACCGTTGATGTAACCGTCGATCCTCAGGTCACCCCAGTCTTCGAGTCGTTCCCCCATCAGATCGACGACGAAAGGCGGATAGCGCAGGTGCGCGTAAGTCGCCCGGTCGGGATCGGCTTCGAGCATCAACTTGCCTTTGAGATAGAACTTGAGGTGATCGCAGTTCGAGCAGATTGTCGCCTTGCGGATGCCGCCGCCTTCGGATTGGTCTCCCTGGGACCAGTTGAAGCAGGGTTCGAGGACGATATCCTCCTTCGGGTCGCATTGCGAGCGGTAGAAAAAGGCCGCCGGCTTTGGAATGCGGAAGATGTCGCTCACGCCGTGATAGCAAATTCGGTCGCCCGAGCCGAAGTTGTAGTGGGTGTTGTAGTCAAAGGCGCACCAGCCGATTCCCCCGGCGTAACGTTTGTCGGAGGCAAGCTGGTCGTGCACGCGGGCGTGACGCCGCGCGTGCTCCATCACCCGGTCCACGTTGTCGTTACGTTTGGTCGGGTACATGTGGCCATTAAACTCCGTGTTCAGGTAGAGGGGATAATTCGGAGCGATCAGGGGAAACCCGAAATCGTTGCGGGTATAAACGTCCTCGAGCAGCTCCGAGTTGACGAGGTAACGCACCCCGCCGGTCTGCCGCGAATCGTCCAATTCGTGCGCCAGGGCGTTGGTCCGCGTGTAAAAATCGTGGTTGTCGAGCGACTCGTTGATGCGAACACCCCAGAGGATGATAGACGGGTGGTTCCAGTCGCGCCGGACCATCTCTCCAACATTGCGCGCGGCCAGGTCTTGCCACGCCCGGTCGCCGATATGCTGCCACCCCGGAATCTCCTCAAAAACCAGCAGGCCGATTTCGTCGCAGCAATCCAGGAAGTGCGTGGATTGCGGGTAGTGTGACGTGCGGACGAGGTTGCACTTCAATTCTTTCCTGAGAATCAGCGCGTCCTGCCTCTGCACTCGGGCGGGCATGGCCGCGCCCACATAAGGATAAGTCTGGTGGCGATTAAGCCCGCGCAGCTTGACCGTCTTGCCATTCAGTTGAAAACCGTCGGGAGTAAAGCGCGCCTCGCGAAACCCGATGCGCGTGGAGATTTCGTCGGCAAGTTTTTCCCCGTCATGAAGCTGAACCGTGACTTGATAGAGCTTCGGGTGCTTCAAATCCCAGAGCTCGATATTCCCTAGCTGGCTCAACGAAACCAGGTGCGAGCCGCCTTCGGGTGAGACCTTGATGTCCTGGGTTTTGCCGGCGAGCACCCGATCTCCATCCTTCAGTTCCACTTTCAGCTTGACCCCGGCCGGTGCCTGTCCGGACGGCTTGCTCAGGAAACAGCGCACGTCCACACTCCGGTTGTCCGACAGAACGTTGAGCGGTTTGGCGAACACGTTTTCCAGAAACACGTCGGGCACCGCGCGCAGCGAAACCTCGCGATAGATGCCGCTGAAAGTCAGGTAATCAATGTTTTCTCCGAACGGCGGGATGTCGGGCCGCTCGGTCGAGTCCACCTCGACGGCAAGCACGTTGTCTTTGTCCCACTTCAAGTATTTCGTCAGCTCGAACGAAAACGGCGTGTACCCGCCCCGGTATTCGCCGAGCTTCTCGCCATTGATGGTCACCGTGGCCGCGGTCATCACGCCGCCAAAATCCACGAAGATACGGCGGGTACGCAATTCCTCCGGCACGCGAAAGTGCCGACGGTAAATTGATACGAACTGGAACTCCTTCTCGTCGAAGCTTTGCCAGGGCAGGAGCTTGTTGGTGTGCGGAAGTGTGACTCGCTGGAATGTGCTGTCGTCGAAATCCGGATGAGCCGATCCCGCAACGACCTTACCTCCGTAAAGCCAATTGCGGTTCATCGAAAACACGTACCGGGCAGCAGGCTCGAGCTTAGCGCCTCCTGCGGGTAAGGCAGCTTCCAGCGCGTGCGAATCCTCGCGCAATAACTGCAAGCTGCCTATCCCGGCGACGCCTGCTTTCATAAAGTTCCTGCGATTCATAAAGACCTTCCTCTTATGTTGATTTGGTTTGCTTCCAGATGCACCTTGGATTTTCAAGCTGCCGTGCTCGGATCCTCTGGATCAATCTTCTAAAAACCGGTCGCGTCACGAAGCAGCGGACAGCTATTTAATGTACTGGACGCCGCAATACCTTCCTTCCTTTGCCGATTCCTGCCAGATGATTTTCCCTTTGGTTTCGACCGGGACCGAGTTCGCCGCAAAGGGAAGAACCAGGAAGATTTCATCCCCCATATTAAAGACCTTGGTCGTGAAAAAACACACTCCGTGTTTCGAGACGTCGCGGGTCTGGGCGACGTCGATGACCCCCCAACTGTTGCGGGCCCGGATTCGCATAGCCAGGCGGATGCGCTTCGCCTTTCGCCTTTCCCCCACTTGCCCTGCGGGCTGGCGCTTGTGTTCGATTTCCGGCAGGCTGGTCGACACGCTTGGCCCCCAGCGGGTGGTTTCGCTGCACTTGGTACAGTGGCGCGAGATCATCCCAATGGCAAGGAGCACGTCGTATTCGATGGATGACATCTCGGTTTGAACGACGCGCTTGCAGCCGCCGCACTCGATCAGCGCCTTGGGCTGGAGCTGCTCCGACGGCGCGCAAAATTCCACACCCCAAATTTTGCCGTCCTGTACCGAGGCTTCCACGCCCCACTCGCGCCGGCCGCCGATGACCTCTTCGAAGGCTCCGACGACGCGAAATTCTTCCTCGATCCCGGTCCGTTTGTTGAGGACCAGAACCACGTCATCAATCAGCAACGAATGGACCAGGCTGATCCGTGCGCCTTGCTGGTTGAAGCTGACGGTCACCGCGTCCTCGGTAAACGCCGTTCCGTTGGCGTCCATACCGATGATGCGAATCGGGACTGGGCCCAGAACGCGGTCGCTCCTCCGCCGCATTTCTTCCGTCGGTTGTGACCCTACGGGATCTTGTGCCATTTCGGAAACTCCGTTCCCAGAAGCTCAACAGTGTCCGTCGTCGGGTTATTCGGTGCGGAGGTGTCCCGGATTTGCGCGCGATGGCGCCATCTAGAAGGCGGATAAGACATCGGTCATAGGGTACCACAACGGACGCGACTCGTTCAGCGCAGAACCTTCGTACAGCGGACGGCCCACGGTACGATTGGAAACCGATTTTTGTACGACTAATACATGATCGTCCGGGTCAAATGGTGCGGCCAGAAGGTTGTGTGGTAGTGCGTCCATAGGCGGGCGTCGATCTGTGGGATGATCACCTGGAGATCCGAGGGCCGCAGCTTGTTGATCTCCTCCGTCAGCAGCGCGCAGGCGTAGATGGTGTGCGCACGCAGCTCAATTTCCTGCTGGCTGCCCGCGGGAATCATCTGGTAGCGGTTGATCGAGTCCTCGAGCTCGGCTGTATAGTTGAAAATCCCCAGAAGGCGCAGGCCCACTGGAACGATGTAATCCGCGAAGGAAGTCATCTTTTCGGGATCTTCGAGTTTGAAGCCCCCGCTCGAGTGGAGAACCGAATACATCATCCACACGCCAAGCTGTGCCAGCTTGTAAATCTTGATTTCGCGCCCCTCGAATTGGTAGACATCGTTGAAGCGCGGAAATTCTGCCGTCAGCTTGTCAATCAGCCCGCGGCCGTGATCGTACAAGCGCGGCGAGCAGGCGCGGACGAAGTTGTGATATCGCCCGCCATAATTTTTGACGAGCACTTGTCCGACCTGGTTGAAGATGGCGGTTTTCTCGTCGAGCATGGGCATTTCAATGTTGCCCCGAAAAATATGCTCGAGGTCGGCGCGCTTGACCTGCGCAAGGTAGCTGCCGTCGGTAATCGGAATGTCTTCGTCTTGCGCGCGCTTCAGGCAAGCGAACAAGGCTTCCGAATCGGACCAGTGCTGGCCGGCGTAATCCACCTGAAACTTTTCATGCGTCTTGAAGTCCGTGAACGCCGAGTCAATCGAATCGGACACCATGATGAAATCAATGGCTTCGTCCGGATCTTTGCCGATGCCTAAGGGCAGGACGAAGTCCGGCATAGGCAGGTCTTCGTAAGCCATCCAGCCCGCGACTTTGGCGATCTCCTCGAGGTTGGTTTGGACGTAGCGAGAGTGCCCAATAACAGGCTGAATGCTTTCGAGAACCGGACTGCCGATGGGTTTCGGAAGGCGCATCGATTTGCCGGCGCCCGTTGCGCTCGCATCAAAGTTTGCTTCGTGAACCGCCAAAGGGGTGCTCCCCAGCAACTTCAGAAATAAGCGTCGGTCCATGATTGCACAAGCCACAGAAAGGGGAAACTGCGAAATGGCACGCTGGGCATTTCGCGGGTGGGGAACATACTATGAAGGACAATGGGTTTCAACCTTTTTCACCTGTGGCGGATATTGTAATCGCACCACCCAATGATTCATTGGAATTCAACGTCGCGACACCGATTGTTGAAAGATCAGGCGCGAAAGCATAAACTCTGCGCGCGTGAAGAGACCCTCAGAACAAGAGATTGGAAACCAACCATGAAGAAACACCCACCTCGAACTCTGTTGTTCCTGTTCCTGATTTTGGCGCTGCTGGCTGCATGCCCCACGACGGTCGGCGCGGCGGCGGGCGTTCATGAGCCGCGCAAAGTGATCTTCGATACCGATCCCGGCACCGACGATGCGATGGCCCTCCTGCTGGCGCTCCACTCACCGGAACTCGAGGTGAAGGCCATAACGGTTGTGCCGGGGAATGTGACGGCTGAACTGGGCCTCGAAAATGCTCTGAAGCTCGTTTCGCTCGCGGGCCGGTGCGATATTCCCGTCGCGGCTGGCGCGCGGCAACCGCTGTTTCAGAAACTAATCACGGCGGAGTTCTGGCACGGCCGGAACGGATTGGCAAATATCGAATTGCCTTTGCCCACCTGCCACGCCGATCCGCGCTTTGGCCCCGACTTGATCATCGAGCTCGTCCACAAATACCCGCACGAAATCACCCTCGTGCCGGTCGGCCCGGAAACGAATATCGCCCTCGCGGTGTTGAAGGACCCTTCCATCGTCCCGCTCGTCAAGGAAGTCATCGTGATGGGTGGCTCGATATCGGGCGGCAACGTCAATGCCGCGGCCGAGGCGAATATTTTCAACGATCCCGAAGCGGCGCAGATTGTTTTCAACGCCGGTTGGCGGGTGACCATGGTGGGTCTCGACGTGGGCGACCGAACGCTGATGACGCGCCCGCTGATCGCTGAGCTCGCCAAGACCCACGGGCGTGAGAATGACTTTGCCGTCGGCGTGTTGACCTACCTGATGGACCTTTCTGAGAAATATGGCGCCAAGGGAATTCCCATGTACGACCCACTGGCGGTGGGCGCGGCGATTGATCCAAGCATCATCAAGACGGAGGACATGAACGTTAACGTCGAAACGCGCGGAGAATTCACTCGCGGCGAAACGGTTGCAAACCGTCACAACGCGCAGGAGCACAACGTGCTCCACGGCGATCATTTCATGATCGAGGGTATTGAGGTCCTCAAGCCCAACGTTAAGGTCGGAGTGGAAGTTGACGCGGAGCGTTTTTTGAAAATGTTCATCAACCGTATTGCAGGGAAGTAGCGCCGCAGGTGTGATTCCAATCGACCCCGGAGTGCTGATGGCTTATAAGGCTTGGCGTCCCCGACGGGATTTGAACCCGTGTTACCGCCGTGAAAGGGCGATGTCCTAGGCCGGGCTAGACGACGGGGACGGTCAAGAGCAGGTGGCAGTAAGCAGTGGGCAGAATTCAGAAGTCAGGCACGAGCCCCTGCGTGTGTGCGCTGCTGGACACAAACAATCCATCCTAGCAGCGGCGATTCAAAACTGTCAAACGTTCTTCGTCCAACTTTCCCAACGATCTTCGCAAAGAGCGCGGAATTGGAAAACCTGCTTGTTCAACACACCTCCATGGAAAAAGTGCTTGACAAGCTAACTCTACATATGTAGAGTTACAGGCCATGAAAGAAAAAGTCAGAATGTCCCCCCAAACTCTCGACGTGCTCGAAGCTCTCCTTACGGAGCCGAGCGATTGGCGTTACGGCTACGACCTGAGCCGCGACACGGGGCTCGCGTCCGGCACGCTTTATCCTATTCTGATGCGCCTGGCGACGCGCCGCTGGCTAGAAACGCGTTGGGAGGCGGCGGAGCCCGGCAAGCCGCCGCGGCACCTGTATCGTCTCACGCCCTACGGCCTTCGCACGGCGAAAGAAATCGTCAGGAGCGCGCAACCGGCCGGCGCGGCTCATCAACCCGCTTACGGTGGAGCGAAAGCATGAAACCAGACGACGCCGCCCATCAATTCGCCGCATGGCTATTGCGCCTCGCGCATCGTTTTTCGCCTCCGCAAGCGCGCGAGTGGGGAGACGCGATGCTCGCCGAGCTCGGTTTTGTCGAAGGCGCGTGGCCGGCGCTCGCCTGGGCGGCAGGGGGCGCCAGAGTTCTGATGAAGCAAACCATTCTCCACAGTCTTTCGAGCGGACAGGGCGGAGAGGCGGCGTCCGTGCCGCCCGGTCCGTTTCGTTCGGAGGTTCCCATGCGAAAACTCACCTTCGGGCTCGCCCTTCTGAGCGCCGGCGTGTTCTTGGTGCTCCTGTTCGCTCCCAGTTTTCAGCAGGCGCTGAACGTCTCGATGGACAGTTGGCTTTGGGCTATCGACCAGCCGCCCCTTTCTGCTCGCGCGTTAAATCGCCTGGCCGACCAGGCGCGCGCCGAGCGCGACGCGGAAACGCTGGCTTTTGTCGCCTTACAATTGCCGCCGGGTGCGGAAAGCGCGCGCATGGCGGATGAAGCCGTCGAACTCGACCCGAAGTTGACTTGGATCTATTATCAAGTCTCTCGCTACTCGCGCAGCCCTCAATCCGCCAAGTGGGTCGGGAGCCTCGAGGCTTGGGATCCGCAAAATGCCGCTCTGCGCCTGCTCGAAGCCCAGCTCGAAGGTGAGCGGATTTCGAACGGCAACTTCCTGGCCGCCAGCCCCGATCAACTCAGCGGCAACGCGCGCTGGATGAACGCCATGGCTGCCGCCTTTGCCGCCCCGAAATACGATTCCTACCTGTCCGCACGTCTGGATCTTACGCGGGACGTTTTGGCCCGCCGCCACATCGGAAACCCGCTTCTCGTCCTGAACGGAATCTCGTCCCAGCCGCTGCCCGTGATCGCGATGCTGCAACGTTATGCTTACATGACCTATGACCGCGCAAAGGGCTTTGAGACGAAAGGCGACCTCGCGCAGGCCTCGCGCGAATACTGGACCGTGGCCCGATTCGGTCAGGTCATGCACTTGCAGGCGCAAACAGATATCGAACGCCTGGCGGGCGCGGTATTACTGCGCGAGGCTTACCAGAAGCTCGCTTCCGTGGCGGAACGATCCGGCCATCCCGACGAGCGGGCCTTGCTCGCCTATCAGGTCGAAAGCCTGAGCCCGCCGCGCCAACTCCCGCACGACAACGGCTTCTTGATCGACGTGTACTTGTGGAACGCGGAGATCGGCATGGTATCTATGCTGGTCCTGCTGTTTTCCGCAATCCTGCTGGCCGGGTGGGGTCTGTCCGTTCCGGCGCGACGCTTCTGGGCGGGCACGGGAAGCGGCCGGTTGGGAGGTTTCTATCGCGCCTCGGGTTTTGCCGGCGCGCTGGGACTGCTCGTTTCTTCCCTTACGCTCTACCTCAGTTACCACCCATACGCGGAACTCTTCGGCCGCTTCGCTAAAGGCCGCGGCGCGGCGGACGCTGGCTCGCTCATGGCCTTTTGGGGCTTCGCAGAAATCCCGTGGGCCTTGAACGGAATGTTTTCGCGCGACTTCTGGTGGCTCGCCCTGCTCATCCTTGCCGCCTTCCTGCTGGGCTTTGAAATTCTTCGCATTGTCGCAAGCCGCCGTCCCGCGCGTGTGGCCGTCTAGGGGGTAGGGGAGCGCTCGGCGCTCCCGCGGGGAGCCCGGAGGGCTCCCCTACAACGCATGGGGTTGGTGCGGACGTTTTGTGTGAGACGGGCGTGGATGCTTGCCGACCCCGCAGGGGTCAAACGCAAATAGCTGGTAGCGCAGAGTTGTTTTCTAACTCTGCGGCTTGTAGGCTGGTCCCATGTCACGGCTGCGCCGGCTGGTGGTTTCCGACCGCTATTTCTTCATCACCTGCAATCTGCTGCGAACGAGGAACCGATTGAACGCCCCGGATTTCGAAGTCCTCGCGCGGGTGATCGAGGCTCGCCGGGAGGAGCACGTTTTTCTTCTCACGGCGTGGATTTTCCTGCCCGACCACTGGCATGCGGTCATCGCCGTGCAATATCCGAAGACGATCTCCGGCGTGATGGAAGCGATCAAGGTAAGCTCCACCCGGCAGATCAACACCCGCCGGCAGGAACGGGACCGGTTGTGGCAAGGGCGTTTTTTTGACCGGACCCTGAGGACGGTGAAGGAGTACCAGGAGACGGTGGAGTATATTCACTGGAATCCGGTGCGGCGGGGGCTGGTGAAGTGTCCTGGGGAATGGCCGTGGTCAAGTTACCGAGATTATGCGGCGCAGGACGCAGAAGCGCGGCGGCAACCCATCCTCCAAATTGACCGCGTGCGTTTGCCAGCCAATGAGAAGGCCAGGATTTGACAGCAAAGAGCCGCAGAGTTGAAAAACAACTCTGCGCTACCTGCTCCTGAGAGGGGACACGCGTCCCCAGCCGCACAAAAAGTGGCCCCAATCCGGCTCGACGGGTGTACACTCGCGATACCAGGAAGGCCATAATGGAAATTCCAGCCAAGAAGGGTTTTTATTCAATTGTTCTAGCCGGTTATTTGGGTTTATTAGGATGCGGTGGCGGCGGCTCCGTATCAAGACCACCGCCAAGCGTTTCTCAGACCGTCTCTTTAGTTAATGAGGTTGATATACATTATGCGGCCACACTCCAGAATGTCGCTCAAGCGACAAGGACAATTACACATAACGGCGCCCCAACAGGCACTACAACCATCACTTTCTCCCCTTACCTTGAAACTCTTGAAAATATGGAAAAAGGAGAATGGGGATTTAAATTAACAGGCGGAAATCTTTCTGATACAGATACTGTGGAAGTTCCAAATTATGAGCCAACCTCAGATTTTAGCTCTTTAGAGACAAATCTTAATGAGATACATGAAGGCTCTTCAAAAACTTTCAATTTAGAGACACTTCTTTCTGACAAAAACCCCGAAGATACTGTTCCTCTTAACAGCGCAAAATCTCTTGATGGAAAAACATCTGTCAGTGTAGATAGTTATAATTTAACAATAACTGCAACAGAAGCACCAGGAGCTTATCGGGTTGAAGTTAATTACGGAAGTGATGAGGGAGGACATGGAAGCAGAGTTATAGCAGGACAAATACTTGCAGTTCCAGACCAGATTGCGTTTACTAGCTTCCGGGAAGACGAAAACACCGGTAGAAGCAACTTTGACATTTATCGAATAAACGAAGACGGAACTAGCGAAAAGAGATTAACAACCCATTCATATCCTTATTCAGCTTACATGCCAGCCTGGTCCCCTGACGGAACACAAATCGCTTTCATACAGAATCATGAAGGGAACACCTTAACAGATTTTTCCCTTTATGTAATTGATGCAGATGGGGGCAATGAACGGAGAGTAAGTCCTGACGTAGGGATTGGTTTTCATAACCCAGTGTGGTGTTCTAATGGAAGAATCGTTGTCACTTACATAAACTTTGATCTCGGCGTATCAGGGACTGCAAGAATCAATCCCGATGGAAGTGGATTTTCCAGTGTGCTCGAAGAACCGTTCTTTGGAAATACTATTGGAACAACCAGTCCGACCTGTTCCCCTGACGGTTCGGAAATTGCTTTCTCGACTTTGAGAGACGGCAATGGGGAAATTTATGTCATGCGTGCGGATGGAAGCAACCAAAGAAATCTGACGAACAGTCCTTTTGCAGAATTTCAACCAAGCTGGTCCCCTGATGGAAGCCAGATTCTATTTTACTCTGATAGAGATGACGGAGGGAATCATATATATGTTATGTCTTCCGATGGTTCTAATGTTAAACGATTGACAACTTCAGGTTCAAATGTTGATGCTGTTTGGTCTTCAGATGGAAGCAGAATAGTCTTTATACGGGATTTCCAGGTGTGGTTGATGAACCCAGATGGTAGTGGACTTGTGCAACTGACTTCTCCAGGGGTAGAGGAAGGGGACGGGTACCCTTCGTGGAGACCGAGATAGCGAGATTGGTTGTGGCGCACTATGCGGCCGGGTGGCCCAGCCGGGCCGCGAAGCACTGAGTGGCGGGTGGCGCAGACCCCGCCTTGCGGGGTCTGCGATATGCAAGGGCATGTGAGATCGTTCAGCGGGACTTTTTTTCGGCGGGCTCGAACAGGGACCCCGGATGCTCGACGGGCGCGGGAATGCACGCGGGTTCGGCGATGGATTCGAGTTCCGGGTAGCGCTCGAACATCGTTTCCGGCACTCGAACCGCTTTGCCCGTGACCAGATTCACAAGCTGCAGGGCGTTGGCGATGGCTTTCCCCTCAAAGTGATTGTTGGTGATGACGAACGTCGAGTCTGTGTGCTCGGCGACGTTTTTGATGCGCTCCGCCCAGGGCTCGAGGTCCTTGAGCTTGTAGAAATAGTTGTACCGCTCCTCCGGGTGGTCACCCGAGCTGAACCACTGCTCGTAGTTGCGGCCGTGCAGCCGGACGTAACCCACCGGGCTTGTAGTGCGGGCGCTCGGCGCGATGGATTGTCCGATCACCGGCTGGTCAATGTTGCAGAAACCGATCCCCAGATCGTGCAGCATCTCGAAAATCTCCGGCTTGTTCCACGAGTCGTGGCGCACTTCCAGCACCAGCGGATACTCGACGAACTGCATCACCAGACCGCCCACGTATTCGCGGCTCTCCTTGGAGTTTTTGAACGACCAGGGAAACTGCATGAGCACCGCGCCCAGCTTGCCGGCGGAAGCGAGCGGCGCCAGGCCCTCTTTGAAAGTTTTTTCGTCCTGATGATTGGCGTTGCGGTCGTGAGTGAACCGTTGCCACAGCTTAACCGTAAACTGGAACTCGGGATTGTGCTCGACGCGCCGCGCCCAGTCTCGCGTCATCTTGGCGGCAGGGGGGTGATAGAAGGACGTGTTGATCTCGATGGTCGAGAAAAACTGAGCGAGATATTCCGCCGCGTGAAAGCCGCGCGGCTTGTGATGCGGGTAGACGATTCCATTCCAGTCGTCGTAAGACCAGCCCGCGGGCCCGACGCGGATTTTGCCCGGGTTTCGCTGCATATTCGCCTTTTGTTCGCCATTTTATTTTAAGCCCGCGCCGGGCCCTTGTCAAATCGTCCTTGCCGCGCAAGGGCCGGGGGCGCGCGAGTCCCCAGAG
>CAYZVR010000090.1:0-1100 GCA_964481715.1 uncultured Acidobacteriota bacterium
TGGGACCTGTATCGCGAAGAGACTCACGTTCCGCTCATCATCTTTGGTGCGGGAGTTCCGAACAACTTTCGGGTTGGTCACATTGCCCGCCTTCGTGACCTGTTTTCGACGGTTCTCGATTTTGCGCTTCCGAAGAGCGCTCTGTTCAGCGCTCGGAGCCTTCGACGATTCTGGATGCCGGAATATACTCCTGTACCATTCGACGAGTCCGTCGTCTCCGAGTTGATTCCAGTCGGTTCAACGTCCCCCAACTCAGCGACGATAAGCCTGATGACCAACGAATGGCAGTTCATCCATCACGCCAATGGGAAAGTAGAGTTGTATCGCTGGAAATCTGACCCAGGTGAGCATTTGGACCGCAGCAGTAATCCCGAGGACCGCCCAATTCTGGAAACCCTGCGCGCCACGCTCGAAAACCTGGCGCGCCATTCCCTGGAGCCCTGGCTGGCGCCCGGTTATCTGCTGGCTCTCGACCGGCCCGGCATCAGTTTTTTGAGTCGGTGCACGCTGGCAGATCGAATGCGGACGAACCCATCCGGGGCTCCTCATCGGGTGGGAACCGCCCAGGCGTATTTCGCCCCGGATTCCTCCGTTGCACCGCGACCGACTCCCACTGACGAGGAATTGCTCAAGAGCCTCCCCTACCAATAATCCGCAGGGCTGCGGCCTGCCCGCCTATTTGCCGTTGGGCGGCACGTGCTCCTTTTGCGCCTTAACCCGAATCAGCGAGAAGGGCCGCTGCTTGATGGTGTCGGTGAACTGTTTCACATTCTGGCTGGACACTCGAAAATTTTCGAGCATCTCATCAATGTTGGGCCGGTTGACGGTGAGCGTGTCGTCCAAATGTCCCATGAGCTGACGCGCGTCCTCCAGCGTTACGTTCAGGCGAACCAGGGCGTCGTGTAAAGCCTGCCGGTCTTCCTCAATCAGGCCGTTCAGGTTGTTAACCAGCTTGTTGGCGTTTTCGATGGTCACATGGGCGCTGTCCACCGTGGGACCGATCTTGCCCCGGCCGTAATAATTCTGGCCGGGGTCGTCTTGAGGCGCGGGCGCGGTTTAGCGAGCCACCCGGCCCCCGTGGCCAACGCAAGCGCAAAGAA
>CAYZVR010000090.1:1110-1548 GCA_964481715.1 uncultured Acidobacteriota bacterium
TCGGTGGCCCCGGCCACCCTGGGGCCGGTTTTTGCGCTGGCCGTATCAATGCTGGCGAGGGTCGTCTTGAAGCGCGGACGAGTTTCAGCGAGCATCCCGTCCACGTTGGCCAGCGCAGCGTCAAAGTGCGCGCGATTCTCCGGCCCCACCACGGCGTTGGCGTTGGTAATAAGCTGGTTGGCATTGTTGGCGATGACGAGCAGTTTCTCATCGAGGTCGTTGATCAATTTATTGGCGTTGAGGGTCACGTTGTTCACGTTGTTGAACACATCGGCCAGTTGCACGATTTCGAGCGAGAGGATTTCGCTGCCCGGCGGCAACCGTTCCGCGTCGCGCGTTCCCGGCGAACTTTCGTGCTTACGAACTGGCGTGCCGGCGCAAGGAGATGCAGCCGGGCAGCATGTTCATCTTCGAGAACCAGACCCTGACCAATCCCCG
>CAYZVR010000090.1:1558-12678 GCA_964481715.1 uncultured Acidobacteriota bacterium
GTGATTCCGGCAAATGGGTGGAGATCTTCCGCCGCGCGTTCCCGGCGAAATTTCGACGTAATTTTCACCCAAGAAACCCAGCGTCGAGATGCGCGCCTGGGAATTCGTGCGAACCGGTGTCCCTTCATTGACCTGAAACGTCACGAGCACGCGCGTCGTATCCTGAGGGTCAATTTCCGCGCTCCGGACGGTGCCGACCTTCAATCCCCCGAAACGCACGAAGCTGCCGGACTCCAGGCCGCCCGCAAAGCGGAAGTGGGACGTATAAGTGACTCGCCTCTTCCGAAACAGGTTGACCCCGCCGACGAAGACCAGAGCGGTCAGGAACAGGACCACGGCGACAACCACGAGAGCGCCGACTTTGATCTGCTCATCTCTTTGTGCCATAAGTTTCCCCTCACCTTTGGAAGGAATTCACTTCCCAGCCCGCCGACTTGTGCGAGCCCAACAACCCGAATCAAGATGACGGCTGGGTCAGCGTACGCAGGTAGGCTTGCGCATCTTTCTTTTCATCTTCCGGAACTCTATTCAAGAACTGAATGACTCGCGGGTGGTCGCTGGCACGGATTTCCTCCATCGTCCCGACGGCAATGACATCTCCCTGGTCCATGACTGCGATTCGGTCGGCGATGATCGCCGCGCTGGCCATTTCGTGCGTGACCACCACAATCGTCATGCGAAAGACCGTCTTGAGCTTAACAATGAGGTTGTCAATACCCGCGGCCGTGATGGGGTCGAGTCCCGCCGAGGGCTCATCAAAGAGCAGAATCTCAGGGTCCATGGCGAGTGCCCGGGCCAGTCCCGCGCGCTTCTTCATTCCGCCGCTCAACTGGGAGGGCATGTAACTTTCAAATCCGGCCAGACCCACCAATTCCAGCTTGATGCGGGTCATGATCTGAATCGTCGAATCCTCGAGCTGAGTGAGCTCGCGAAGCGGAAGCCCGACGTTTTCTCCCACGGTCATGGAGTTAAACAACGCGGCGCCCTGGAAGAGCATTCCGATTTTCCGGCGCAACAGGTTGAATCGGTCTTCCGGCATGCAGCAGGAATCATGCCCCTTGATGTAAACGTGGCCGGAGGTCGGCCTCTCGAGGCGGATCATGTGCCGCAGCAAAGTGGACTTTCCTGTGCCGCTCGCGCCCAGGATCACCATGGTCTCTCCCGCCCCGATATCAAGATTGACGTGGTTCAGGATGCGCCGCTCGCCATAAAACGTGACGAGGTCTTCGACGCGGATCATCGGACCCTGGTAATCGTGAGACATAATCAGGTGGTGTAGTAAAAGAGCGCGGTAAACAGAACGTCGGCGAAGACAATCAGGAAAATCGAAACGACCACTGACGACGTCGTCGCTTTGCCGACACCCTCAGCCCCGCCGCGTACGGAAAAGCCCTCGTAGCAACCGACCTTGGTAATGATCAGCCCAAACACCAGGCTTTTGACCAGGCCCGTCCAAATGTCGCGCATGAACAGCGAATCGCGCGTTGCTCCCGCCAGCAGCGGAAGCGTTTGGTCAAGCTGGACCATCTCGAAAATCGCCCCTCCGGTGATGCCGGAGAGGTCCGACAGAAGTGTCAGGCAGGGCATCATAATCAGCATGGCAAGATACTTCGGCACGACAAGATATTTTACGCTGTTGAGCCCCATGACCTCCAGCGCGTCAATCTCTTCGGAGACCTTCATTGTCCCAATCTCGGCGGCGAACGACGAACCCGACCGTCCCGCGACAATGATGGCGGTAATAAGCGGGCCGAGCTCGCGCGTCATTGACACGCCGACCAGTGCTGAAACGTAATACCCCGCGCCGAATTTTTCGAGCTGGTAGGCCCCTTGCAGGCCCAGGACCATTCCGATGAAGAGGGAAATCAAAGCGACGATGGGGATAGAGTTCACCCCCACCAGAACCATTTGATGGATGGCACTGCCCCACTTCAGCCCGCGCCCCTTCAGGGGGGCCACGAAAGTCCAGTAGGCGGCGTGCGAGGTAAGATCGTATAGGCCGCTCATGTAGCGTAGCAACGCCAGGGTGTTGCGGCCAATATAACTCAGAACCGCTGTCATCGCGTGTCCTGATGAGGAGAGAGGGTGTCTTAAATGCCCCCGAAGGGCTGGACCGTAGGAATCTTCGCCAGCGCTTCCTCTTCGCTTTGAAAGGTTACAAAAACCTTGTCCAGGCGAGCCAGCTGCAGCACGGAGCGGGCGTTGGGCTTCAGCCCGAAAAGACCGAACCGCGTCTTGGTCTGACGCGAGAGTTGCAGCCCTTCAACCAGAGTCGCAATGCCGGAGCTGTCGATATAGGCGACGTCGGTCATGTTGATCAACAGACTCGGGGCCCCGGAGCGCATCTCGTTCAAAAGGGCCTCGCGCAAATCGGTTGAGGAGTAAAGGTCTACGTCGCCGGAACAATCAATGATCCTGACGGTATCTGCGCTTCTAATTTGAAGTTTCATTGCCACTGGAAACCTTCCGAGGAAGAAATTTCATCATTTTGAGCCGGTTTCCCCCGGCGTAATCATCGTCGTAGGCACAGGCGTCCATCACCCGGTTGATGAAATGAATGCCCAGCCCGCCCGGACGCAATTCCTCCAGCGGACGAGACCGAATCATCTCCGCTCGCACCTTTGGGCCCGAATCCTCCAGGTAGAATTCCATCCGGTCTGGAAAATTCAGGATTTCCAGCGCCAGAGAAGCGTCGTGCCGGTTGCAGTAGGCATGGCGGATCACATTCGAAGCCGCCTCATTCACAGCCAGCGCCAGCGCTTCCGCGTCCGACTCGGGGAGACCTATTTCCTGCGCGCGGTATCTTACCACACCTCGCAGGATGTTCAGCAATCGGGGGTCGCTGTTGATGACGATTTTCATCTCGTCCAAATTCAGCCCGGGGCGGCCCTTCCGGGGGTACCTCACCAGTTATCCTGCCTCCAGAACTCTCAGGATGTTTGCTTTCCGACCGCGTCTAGAAAGCAACCAGGCTCAGCAGTGTGCTCGGCGAACCCTTCAGAAGCGGTTCACGGGAGGGTTAGGTCTCATCTTGGGTCTTATAGTCGCACGCCTCGCGACAATCGGTACAGTAGTATTGCCCGTCCTCGGTAAGCCGAACACCATAATCAGACTGGCAAAGCGCACAATAGCGCTGGCACCGGCAGAATTCTTCCGTTTGGTCGCAGACCATACAATGAAATTCCTTATGGGCCATCGGCTGATTGCCTCGAATTGATTTTTCGGCGGCTGCAGTGGCCACCGCCTTTCATTCTGAGCCAGCGCCGGGACAAAATCAACCCGATGACTGACCCTTCACCCGAAATCGCCATGCAACCCTTTTCGACATGCATTCTTCACATTAGCGATGGCGCGTTGTCAATGCCAAAGTGGGATAAGCAATCATTCTGGTGTATATTTCTGTTTGTACCGGAGTAACGTGATAGGAGTGAAGGTTGCAGGACTATGGGTAGCACTCGTCGCCGGCTGTGCCCCTGGATGACCTTTTTGCGATTTTCGATCCTTGCGGCCCTTACGCTCGCTCCGACTTCAGCGCGAGCTCAATTCCTTTTCCGGCAGGTTAATCTTTCTTATCTCACCCGCCGTGCTGACGTCATCGTTCAGGGCCGCGTGGTCGGCGTCCGATACGAGCCCCTCCCCGGCTACGATCACATCCCAACCGTCCGCGTAACCCTCGAAGTTGACCGGATGCTGCGCGGGCCGGGGACCCGGCAGTACACTTTTCGGCAAATGATGCCCTTCCTCCACCCGCGAGGTGGCAAGCAGGGTTATGCGTTTGGCCAGGAATTGATGCTCTTTCTGCCGTTGCCGTCCCAGTATGGTTTGAGCAGCCCGCTGGCACACGAACAGGGAACATTCCACATCTCCCGAGATCCTCGAGGCCGCGTGCTTGTCTCAAACGAATTCAACAACAGCGGGCTGTTCAGGAACGTGTCAAGTGATGCCGAGCAAGAAGGCGCTCCCCTCCCCGAAACCCAGTTGCAGCTCACCCAGACCGCGACCGGACCTGTGGAACTCGAAAGGTTTGTTTCGTTAGTGAAAAGCCTGGCCGTATTGCCGAGAATTAAATGAATCTGGTCCGCAAGCCGAGATCGGTATTCTTGCTCGTCCTCACCGCATGGATGCTGGGAGGGGTCACGCTGCACGGAGAAGGACCGCTACTTGTGGGAGGGCCGTCCGGCCAGGTCGAAGGCTTGCCTTACAAGTGGGTTGGCACCACGAAAGCATTCACCGGCAGCACGCTTTCCTATTGGACGGACAAGGCAACGGGCACCTTCGCCCTGGGCAGCCAGAGTAAGGCCCAAGCGGACCTACTGGTGGCCACTGCCTTTAAAGCCTGGCAGGACGTCCCGACTGCTGCCTTCAATTTCAAAAAGGCCGGCGACTTGGGACAAGACGTTACGGCATCGAACATCGTCGCGGTTCAGAACGCGCTCGCCAATTGTCGCACGCTTCCCGGATCTCCCGCCGGAGGCATCGCGATGCCGGTGTCCGTTATTTACGATGTCGACGGCAGCTTATTTACGGCGCTCGGCGAAGACCCCAATACCACCGTCGGTGAATCTTCTCCACTCTGTCCTTCGAGCGACGGAACCAACAATCAATTCAATCGTGGCATCGCCCTCCTGAACGGCAAAGCCATTAATGGCACGACGAGTAGCGCGAGCCTCTTGACGGCCGTGATGACGCACGAGTTTGGGCACCTGATTGGCTTGGATCATTCACAAATCAATTTGGATTGCCTGGACAATACCCTGGACTGTTTTGATGACGGTTCCATCGCCGGCGTTCCCATCATGTTCCCTGTCCTGCTCGAGAGTTCGACCGGTACGCTACACGCCAGGCCCGTGGCCGATGATAAGGCCGGAATATCTGTCCTTTACCCTGAGACGGTCGACGACGCGGCCCATCACCGGGTCCCTTTCAGCACCCTCGGCCGAATTCAAGGCCGCATCTTCTTTTCCGATAAGACCACCCAGGCGCAGGGATTCAATGTCATCGCGCGTAGCGCGGCCGATCCACGCACCGTCGCGGTGTCCAATGTCTCCGGTTTCCTATTTACCGAAGATGCCGGCAATAGGGCGATACCTTCTTCCCTCAGCGAGGAACCGTTCGGGTCGCGCGACAAAACTTTAAACGGCTTCTACGACATTCCGGGCCTGCCACCCGGCGACTACACGATCGAAGTCGAAGCGATCAACAACTCCGGCAGTTTCCCCTTCGTGGCCGGTTCGTCTGTGGGCCCCGTCGGCGTGATGGGATTTCAATTCTCACTTCCCGGAACCTGCAAAACGCACCAATTTTTCAACGACCCTCCGCCCGGCTCCGATCCGTGCAATTCGGGGACTCAGGTTACTGTGCAGCCCGCAGGGACAACCGGGATCGTAAGTACGGGTAAAGACATCAATCTCGTGGGTACCGGTCCGCGCTTTGATGCCTGGGAGGATGGGCCGTAAAAACATCCAGCGTGCACGTGCCGGACCAGCGGGCACTTCACGTGGCCATGAGCGAAGCTCGAAGGGAAATCTGTGGACCGCTGTCGCATTAATCCATACGCGCAGCAATTGGGACTTGCAATAACCCTTTTGTTGCTGGTGTCCTTTTCGGACTGCGGCGGTGGTGGAAGCAGTTCCCCTCCGCCACCTCCGCCGACGCCACCTATAATCACCGGCATCAGCCCCGCGAGCCTTATCGCGGGACAAGCCGGCTTCACCCTCATCGTGGAAGGCACGAGGTTCGTTTCAGGGTCGGTGGTGCGATGGAACGGCGTGAGCCGTCAAACAAGGTTTGTCAGCACCATCCAACTCAAGGCCGAAATTCCGGCTTCCGATATTGCCAAAGCGGGCACGTTTCAAGTGACCGTAGCGACGCCGGGGTTTCCACAAGTGGTGTCGAGCCCCGTATCGTTTAAGGCTACGACTCCGCTGCCTCTGGCCATTCGAACCGCCAGTTTGCCGCCAAGCGCCAGTGGGAAGAAATATTATTTTGTGCTGGCAGGAAGCGGCGGAGTGCCTCCTCTCTCGTGGAGCATCGTGAACGGTTCCGGCGCCCTCCCCAGCGCGTTGACCCTGGGTGCTTCGAGCGGACTGATCACAGGATTCCTGGCTGGCGCGAGCTCCAATTTTACAGTTCAGTTGACGGACTTCCAAAACAACTCCAAGACTCGGCCGCTGAGCATCGCGGTGAGCTCGTCTCTGCTGCGAAATGACAACGTTTGTATCAGCCCGGGTGTCTTCGGGACTGACCAGCCCGTGCCGATCTCGAACGGCACTCTGCGCGGTTCGATCAGCCCTTATGGCGATGTTGATACTTATTCCTTCGTCTTGACGACGACCGTCACCAATTTGAGCATTGAAACCTTTGCACAGCGACTCAATATCGGCAGCAATCTGTCCGCGCGCGCCGATTTCCTGGATTCGGTGCTCGAGTTGTTGGATGATAACTGTAATCTCATCGCGCTCAGCGACGACCTGTCGCTCAGCCCAGCGCACGTTCAAGACTCGCTGATTCGAATTGGTTCCGCTCCCCTTCCCACCCCAACCTTGGGCGACCCAAATTTCAATCCGTCCGACGATCCCGCGCCCACTTCTCTTCCGGCTGGCACTTATTTCATCCGCGTGCGCGATTATCGCGGCGACGGCCGGCCCGACCTGATTTACAACCTGACCCTTACGGGTGTGAAGTAGTAAGCAATTGAATCTGTTTGCGAAGCCGGTATCGCTATCTTGACCCCTCGCGAGAGGTTGTGTTAGTTTGGCGGTTCTGGTTATTCTCATCCGTTTTCGCTGAAAGGTAGGATTGACGACGCGAGCTGAGGTTGCGTTGAAGCGCACGGCGCTCCATGCCGCTCACAAGGCCGCGGGCGCCCGCATGGTTGAATTCGGCGGCTGGGAAATGCCCGTGGAATATTCGGGCATCATCCGGGAGCACCTCGCGGTTCGAAACGCCGCGGGACTTTTTGATGTCAGTCACATGGGCGAAATTGAGTTGCGCGGCCCAGGCGCGCTTGCCCTGCTACAGTACGTGACTTCAAACGACGCCTCCCGTCTCAAGAATTTCCAGGCGCAATACTCCGCACTCATGCTCCCCAATGGCGCAGCCGTGGATGACTGTGTCGTCCACCGATTGGAGGAAGACAATTACTTGCTGTGCGTCAACGCGGCAAACATTGAAAAGGATTTTGACTGGATCGTGCGCCACAACCAATTCGGCGCCGAGGTGCTAAACGTATCGGACCAGTACTCCCAGATTGCGCTTCAGGGACCGCAAGCCACCGGCATTCTCTCTCGCGTTACAGACGCCGACCTTTCGAGCCTTCCTTACTACTGGTTCACGCACGCCACGTGCTGCGGAGTCAGCGGCATTCTGGCGCGCACCGGCTATACGGGCGAGGACGGATTCGAGTTCTATTTTTCACCCGAACACTCCGAGCGCGTCTGGAATACGCTGCTCGAAGCCGGCCAAACCGAGGGCCTCCTCCCTTGCGGTCTCGGAGCGCGAAACACGCTCAGGCTGGAAGCCGGGTACCCGCTCTACGGCCATGAACTCGATGCGGAAACCACGTTGCTTGAAGCCAATCTCGGCTGGATATGCAAACTCGAGAAGGGCGATTTTCTGGGACGAGAAGCGCTGCTTCAGGAGCGAGAGGCGGGCTTGCAAAAGAAGCTCATCGGGTTTGAAATGACCGATCGAGGCATCGCGCGCGAGGGATACGACGTGTTGGTGGAAGGCAGGAAAGTGGGTCGCGTCACGAGCGGCTCTCCGGCGCCGTTCCTCAAGAAGAATATCGGCCTCGCCTATGTCCCGCCCGCCTGCGCGGAGGTGGGGCGCGAACTTCAAGTCGAGATTCGCGGCAATGCGGTTTCTGCGCGCCAGGCCCTATTGCCCTTCTACAGACGGCCCAAATAAGGAATTGCCCGAGTGGAGATTCTCCAAACAAGCCGTAAATTTTCATAGTCCGAAAGCGCAGGTTCAAATGTATCCGCCTGAAATGCTTTACACCAAAGACCACGAATGGATTCGCGTGGATGAGTCTATAGGCACTATCGGAATTACCGATCACGCCCAGAAAGAATTGGGTGACATTGTCTTTGTCGAGCTGCCCAAGCCCGGGGAGCACCTTACCGCGCACGAGAGCCTTGGGTCGGTCGAATCCGTCAAGGCCGTATCGGAAATCTATTCGCCGGTGACGGGTGAAGTGGTCGCAATCAACGCCAAACTCCAAAACAGTCCCGAACTCATCAACTCCGATCCGCATGGCGAAGCGTGGCTCGTCCGCGTGCGGCTGGAAGACCGAAGTGAGACTGAAAGTCTCATGTCGGCTGAGGAGTACGAAACTTACATCCAGCAGGAAAAGGCCCACTGATGCGCTATCTGCCGAACTCGCCGCGCGAACGTGCGGCGATGCTCGATGCCACAGGACACCACTCCATCGAAGAACTTTTTTCGCAGATTCCGGAAGACCTCAAGCTTCGCGAGCCGTTAAAACTCCCCGGCCCGCTTTCTGAACCG
Organism: uncultured Acidobacteriota bacterium; assembly: GCA_964481715.1. Taxonomy (GTDB): domain Bacteria; phylum Acidobacteriota; class Terriglobia; order UBA7540; family UBA7540; genus JAHEKS01. Next base: position 10,070 of record CAYZVR010000090.1, read on the forward strand.
GAAATTCTGGAATTCTTCCGCCAGGCTTCTGCCCAGAGCAGCCGCGAGTACGTCAGCATGCTGGGCGCCGGCGCCTATCACCACTATCGGCCCGTCGCGATTGACAGCCTCGTTTCGCGCGGTGAATTTTTTACAGCCTACACACCCTATCAGGCCGAGCTCGCTCAGGGCACCCTGCAGGCGATGTTTGAGTTCCAGACTTTAATCGCCCAGTTGACCGGGATGGATGTCGCCAACGCTTCGTTATACGACGGCTCAACCGCCATGAACGAAGCGGTCCTGATGGCGCTACGTATCACCCGCCGCGAGCGCGTGCTGGTTGCGAATACGGTTCATCCCGAGTACCGCCAGGTACTCCAGACTTACGTCCGCTCACAAGGCGTGGAGGTTGCGGAAATTCCCTACGCCGCTTCCGGCCGCCTTGCCAGCGATGCGCTCGAAGGTTCACTCGACAGTCGCACCGCGGCCGTCGTCGTTCAGTCGCCGAACTTTTTCGGAATTCTCGAACGAGCCGCCGAAATCGCTGACACCGTTCACCGCGCAGGAGCCCTGCTGGTTGTGGTGATCACCGAGCCCCTTTCACTGGCCATTGTCCGGCCACCCGTCGAGGCCGATATCGTTTGCGGTGAGGCGCAGTCTTTCGGCGTTCCAGTCGCTTACGGCGGGCCGTATGTCGGCTTTCTGGCAGCTCGCGAACAGTTTCTGCGCCAAATCCCCGGTCGTCTTGTCGGGCAGACTCAAGACACGGAGGGGCGCCGCGGTTTTGTTCTTACCCTGGCCACGCGCGAGCAGCACATCAGGCGGGAAAAGGCCACGTCGAACATTTGTACGAACCAGTCGCTGTGTGCGCTCGTCGCGACCATCTATCTTTCGCTGCTGGGCAAAAACGGCCTCAAGGCACTGGCGGAACAAAACCTTGCCAAAGCGCATTACGCGGCGCGGGAGCTTGCGGCCGTTCCCGGCGCGTCGCTGCCCTTCACGGGAGCGCGCTTCAACGAATTCGTCGTCAAAGCGCCTTGCGATGCGGAAAAACTGCTCGCGGAACTTCGTAAGGAGAAAATTGTTGGCGGGCTTAATCTCGAGCGTTTTTATCCGGAGTTGAAGGGCCATCTGCTTCTCTGCGTCACCGAAATGGTGAGCAAGGCTGTGATGGATCGCATGACGGCGGTTTATCGTCGCTTTCAAATGAGTGGCAAAGGCGAGCCGTCTAAAGATATGGCTGTCAAATCAACCAGCCATTGAGCGGTCGTCCCATCAGCAGACTGTGTACTCGACGGCGCGGCACCTACACCCGATCATGGAAAATCGAATCAAAGCAGCGCGACCTCACATCACCCGAAACGAAGACTTGATCTTCGAGCGGACATCGCCCGGCAAGTCGGGCGTGGACCTTCCGCCGCTCGACGTCCCAGCGCCTTCCACCCAGGAAATTCTGGGCGAGGAATTTTATCGCTCGGAAATCGACGGGTTCCCCGAAATCTCGGAGCTGGAAGTGATCCGCCACTTTACGCGCCTTTCCACGTGGAACTACGGCGTGGACACGGGCTTGTATCCACTCGGTTCCTGCACGATGAAATACAATCCGCGCATCAACGAAGTTGTGGCGCGGCTCGATGGGTTGGCCACCGACCATCCGTATTCGCCGGAGTCGCTCGCGCAGGGGTGCCTCAGGATCCTGCACGAGACGGCGCGATGCCTTGCCGAGATCACCGGCATGGAGGCTATCTCACTGCAACCGGCGGCGGGTGCTCAGGGTGAGCTCACCGGCATCCTGATGATTCGCGCCTGCCTGGCCGAGCGTGGCAGCGCGCGGAAATTCATTTTGATTCCCGACTCCGCTCACGGCACCAATCCCGCCAGCGTCACGATTTCCGGTTATGAGGTTCGCAACCTCAAATCGAACGCCTCCGGCTGCATCGACCTCGCCGAGCTCGGCCGCGTGATGACCGAAGAAGTCGCCGGCTTAATGCTTACCAATCCCAACACGCTCGGAGTCTTCGAGCCGCTGATCAAGCAAATTGCCGAGCTGGTTCACGCCAAGGGCGGGCTCCTTTACATGGACGGCGCCAACATGAATGCGCTGGCAGGGGTCGCCCGCCCCGCGGATTTTGGCGTTGACGTGATGCACCTGAACCTGCACAAGACGTTTACAACGCCGCATGGCGGAGGCGGGCCGGGTTCGGGCCCCGTCGCAGTGAAAACAATCCTCGAGCCGTATCTCCCATTACCCGTGGTCGAGCAAGCGCCGGACGGAACGTATCGGCTCAATTACGACCGGCCAAAGTCTATCGGCCGAGTGCGCGCGTTTTATGGGAATTTCGGCATGGCGGTGCGTGCGCTCGCCTACATTCAGGCAAATGGTGCGGCGGGATTGCGTCAGACCACGGAGGATGCGGTTCTGAATGCCAACTACGTGCGCGAGCGCCTGAAGGACTCCTACGAACTGCCCTACGAGGCGCCCTCCATGCACGAATGCGTCTTCAGCGACCTTCGGCAGGCTGCGCGCGGCGTCCGCACCGGCGACATCGCGAAGCGACTGATCGATTATGGCTTCCATCCCTATACGACGGCTTTCCCGCTGATCGTTTCGGGCGCACTCATGGTCGACC
>CAYZVR010000091.1:0-12556 GCA_964481715.1 uncultured Acidobacteriota bacterium
TGGCAGTCCACGCGCGGCGCGCTGGAAGTTTTGATCCTCGCGAGCACCGTGGGCTTTCTGCTCACCCTCATCCTGGCCAAACTGCTGCGCGTTCGCGAAGTGGATTCCTATTTGAAGAAAATTGGTTTGTAGAATCAGGGCGTCGCGCTGGATTACTTCCCCACACAAAAAGTGGAAAAGATGATGCAGAGGATTTGCTCGACGTCGGTCGCGCCGGTGACCCGGTCGAGCGGCCGCAGCGCATCGTAGAGATCGAGCAGCAGCATCTCGTGATGAACGCGATCTCGCGCGGCCTCGCCGGCCTTGGCGAGCGCCTTAAGCGAACTCTTGATCAATTGCTGATGCCGCAGGTTGGTGATGAAGCCGCCTTCGCCGCCCAGATCGCGCGCGGGCGCGGCGGCTTCCAGAATTTTCTGGCGCAGCTCCGCCAAGCCGTCGCCGGTCAGAGCTGAAGTCTGAACCATTTTCGCGCTCGCGGCCGTGCCATTTGCCGAGAGTATTTTCTCAAGCTCACTGGATTGGACCTTGGCAGGAAGGTCAGACTTGTTGGCGGCGACGAGCAGCGAGCCGAGCGGGCGGACCTTCTCGAGCAGCCGGGCGTCTTCGTCCGTCCAGGGCTCGGAAACGTCCACCACCAGCAGCCGCAGGTCCGAGTCGGCAACGGCCGCAAAGGATTTCTGCACGCCGATCTTTTCAGCTTCGTCAACGGCTTCGCGAATCCCCGCTGTATCCACGAAGCGCAGCGGAATGCCTCCGACGCTGGCGCTTTCGGCGACGAGGTCGCGCGTGGTCCCGGGCGTGGCGGTCACGATGGCGCGGTCTTCGTTCAACAGGCGGTTGAAGAGGCTTGACTTCCCAACGTTCGGCCGGCCGACGATGGCGAGGCTCAAGCCTTCGCGCACGATGCGCCCGTACGCGTAACTTTCCACTAGCTTTTCCAAGTCGGCGCGGATTTTTTCAATGCCCGCTGCAATTTCATCCCAGCCGGAAACGGGAACGTCGTCGTCGGCAAAGTCAATTCCGGCTTCCAGGCGCGCGATGAGCTCGAGCAGAACCTGCTTGTGAGGCTTCAAGCGCGCCGAAACCGCGCCTTCCATCTGCTGTGCCGCGACGCGCGCCTGGTAGAGGGTGCGTGCTTCGATGAGATCCCGGATTGCCTCGGCCTGGGTGAGATCAATCCTGCCGTTGAGAAAAGCGCGCAGGGTGAATTCGCCAGGCTCGGCGGCACGCGCCCCGCGCTCGAGGCAGCGCTCAACCAAATAGCTCAGGATGACCGGCGCGCCGTGGCAGGAAATTTCCACTACGTCTTCAGCGGTGTAGGAATGCGGCGCGCGGAAGCAAGTGACGACGACCTGGTCGAGGACGCGGCCTGATGTTTGCTCGGTAAATTCGCCGAGCGTTGCGTGCTGCGTCTCGAGCGGGAGTTTGGGAAAACGAATCAGCGCCGTGGTGATTTCTAGGGCGCGGTCGCCGGAGAGGCGCACAACGCCCAGCCCGCCGCGCCCCGGTGGCGTCGCAATGGCCACGATGGTGTCTTCGCCTGGCATGGTGTGAGGCTCGCGAATCAGCCCCGCGTATTGCCGCCGGCCGTGCCGGAACGAGTTGATGACGAAGCAGGAAGAATCACGACGTGGCGCTCGGGCCCGAGGCCATCGCTTGCGGTGCGAACGCCCGCGGAATCTCGAAGCGCCAGGTGGACGATGCGGCGCTCACGCGCGTTCATGGGGCTCAGAGGAAAGGGATCGCCCGTTTCGAGTACGCGCTCGGCCGCGACACGGGCCGAGAGCTGCAATTCCTGGGCGCGCAACCAGCGCCAGTCCTGGCAGTCGAACTGAATCCGCCCGGTCAACCCTTCGTCCAAGCGCGCGGCCTTGAGCACCAGGTGTTCGAGCGCGTCGAGCAGCGCGGCGTGCTTCTGCAGCAGGAGCTCCGAGTCCGCGCCCGAAAGGTCCACGACGAATTCCGGCGCTTCCATCCCCGGCGCAACCGGCTTCCCTTTGCGGATGGCAAAGCTCAGCTTGAAGCCGCTGTGCAGGAGAATGTCCCGCAGCACGGGCTCAATCCGGGCGAGGTGCCCTTCCACGGTAGGTTGCGGCGCTGTACCGGGCTGAGATTCCATGAACTCCTACTCGACGGCTTCAGACGCTTTATGCGCAGCCGGGCTCAAGACGGTCGGCTTCATCGTTTTGTTGATGAAGACCTGCTGAGCGATACCCACCAGGTTCGCCACCAGGAAGTAGAGGACCAGGCCGCTAGCCAGACTGTAAAACATGAAGCCGAAGATGAGCGGCATCATCATCATCATGCGCTGCTGAGCGGGGTCGGCGGTGGGCATGGGCGTCATCTTCTGCATCAGGAACGTCGTGATGATCATGATGATCGGCAGGAGATGCACCCCATACCCGAACAGATGAACCGTCTCGGGGGCCGAGAGGTCCTTGACCCAGCCGATCCATGGGGCGTGGCGCAGCTCGATGGGCAAATCCAGGACGCGATAAAATCCGTATAAGAACGGTAGCTGCACAGCCATGGGCAGGCACCCGCCCAGGGGATTCACGTTGTGTTCCTTGTAAAGCTTCATGATCTCCTGGTTCATGCGCTGCTTGCGCGGGTCGTTCATCTTGTACTGCTTGTAACGGTCCTGGATGCTCTTGACGATGGGGGCGACTTTTTGCATCTCTTGCGCCGAGCGGATCTGCTTGAGTTTCAGCGGGAACATCGCCGTGTTGATGAGGAGGGTGAGAATGATGATGGCCCAGCCGTAATTGTGAACCCAGTGCTCGTGGATATAGCGCATGGTGAGGAACAGCGGTTTTGCAAAAACGGTGAACCAACCGAAGTCCACCAGGTTTTCAAGTGGCGCGTACTCCGCGCGCAGCAAGTCCATATCCTTGGGCGAAACAAAAAGCCGGAACTTGAAAGGTTGTGCGCTGGGGTTGGTGATTCCCGCCCGCACGTACTTTGGCGGTTCTTTCTCTTTCCACTCGGGCGGGGTCCAGGTATGTGCCGTCAGGCGGAACACCGCGTTCGCCGGGAATTCTCCGCCCTGCACGATGGGGAGGAACACACTCGCAAAGTAACGGTCCTCGAGCCCTACGAACCCGAAGGGGCCTGAGAGGGTGCGGGGCTCCGCCACCTTGTGGTCCGCCACGGTCTCGATCTTCCCTGCGGCGCTGTAAAAGGCCTGACCATAGGCTTCGCGGTGGCGGAAGTCCAGGGACTGGTCGCCGAAGCCGCCTGGCCATTGGACGACCAAGGGCAGGTAGCGGCTGCCGTCCCAGGCGCTGATTTCGGCCTGAACTTCATAACCCGTGCCGAAAGAGAATTCTTTTTTGACGCGCACCTTGCCATCGCTGTAAACAAATTCCACTTTGGCAGGGGCGTGAAGGGTGGATTCTCCAGGTTTCGCGACGTACAACGCCTTGTTGTACTGTTCGGATGAGGAGGGGTCCGCCGCGTTCAAAAGGATCACGCTCATGGGAAACCCGAGTTTTTCGCACGCGGGGGTATTGACGACGTTGAGCGGTTCTCCCTGCTCATCCTGATACTTTTTGAGCACCCAGCTCTTGACCACCGCGCCTTCAGTCGAGAAGGTCACGCGGTAAAGGTCGCTTTCGACGACGATTTCCTGGGCCTGGGTTCCCTGCTCGGCGGGAATCGCGACCGGCGCGGATGGCTTGCCCGCCGCGGCGTGCCTGGCGGAAGTCGCACCGGTTTTCCCCGCAGCGGCGGTTGCCGGAGTTTCGCCCGTCTTCTGTGCCGAAGCAGCTTCCGGCGATTGGGTCACAGGAGAGGGCCTGGATTCAGGTGGCGGCTCTTTGACAAACTTCCAGCGCCAGAGCATTAAGAGAGCAAATGAAAGCGCGAACGCGATGAGAATGCGTTTGTCTTGAGTCATTTTCAATAGCAGGAGTCAGAAGTCAGAATCCCGAATTCAACCTCTTCTGAATTCTTCTGGTCTCCTTCGTCAACCTGACACCTGGAACCCCGCGTCCGGAACCTGCTTATCAGGCACGGGATCGTAGCCGTTCCCGCCGAACGGCCTGCATCGCAGCAGGCGCCGCAGCGTCAATCCTGCGCCGCGCCACACTCCCCATTTTTCGACGGCTTCGCCGGCAAAGGCGGAGCAGGTCGGATAAAAACGGCAGGTGGAAGGGAGGGTAGGCGAAATGGCGCTTTGATAAAAATAAATCAGGCTCAGCGTCAGAAATTTCATGAACGCGGAGGCCCGTCTGCCGGTCGGGCAGGCTCTCCCTTGCGCTCCCCGGCTTCTTTCGGAAGCAGACGCAGAAACTCCCGCGCGAATTTCAAGAATTCCGCTTCCGCCGCCTGCGCGCGCGGGTTCACCACGATGTCCCACCCCGCAGCCATCGCCGGCCGGTTGAGCCGGAAGATTTCCCTCAGGCGGCGCTTGATGCGGTTGCGCACGACGGCGTTCCCCACCCGCGCGGGCACGGTGATTCCCAGGCGCGAGTGCGCGAGGCCGTTCGAGAGCAAAAAGACCGTGCATAGCGAAGCGCTCCGGCGCTGACCCTCTTCATACACCCGGCGAAAGTCCGCGCGGCGAAGCAGCCGGAAATGTTTGGGGAATGCGTGCCCCTTAACGGCGAGCCTCCGAGCGAGCCAAACCGGCGGCAGTCATGGCGTCAGGCGATGACGGCCCTTCTGTCGCCGGCTTTTCAAAACTTTCCGGCCTCCCGGAGTGCTCATGCGTGCGCGAAATCCGTGCGTCTTGGCTCGCCGGCGTCGGTTGGGCTGATAGGTGCGTTTCAATGCGCGATGCTCCCCGGTTGAGAATTGGTTTTGAAGCCTAAACCCCTAAGATATCGCGGGACTTGGGGTTTAGTCAAGGAATGTCGGAGGGCGGTAGTGGTGCAGTTTGAAGTAGAAGCGGCTTTACGCCGCCATGTGGCGATCCCGCGTGCGGGACCGCTATTCATGTTGTTCCCCTTCAGGGAACCGGCGCGTGGATTCCCGCGTGCGCGGGAATGACCGGAAGACCGGCACGAGAGATAAAGCGGAAGCGTGCCATACGCAAATCGAAGCCGGACTTGAATCAGTTAGCTTTCCGAGCCGTGCGGAAACTTTCAGAAGGAAAGTAAGATTCGGCCCATTAGCCGGTAATCAGATTTTTCTCTTGAAACGGGTCTGGAATTTGTCCTGGTTCTTCGCTACGAATTTTAATTGCTATCGCTCTAATCGCATCTGAGGCTGTGTAGAGCCTTCCTCGGCGTTCCCCCGAAGCCATCAACAGTCCGGCTCCGACCAACGCTCGAAGATCACGGCTGGCTACTATCTTGCTTACATCAGCAAGGTGCCTGTAGTGGGCGCTACGGACGCGATATCCCATGGCGGCATCGGAGAGGGCGTAGATCACCCGGTCTGGCAAGCCTTTGTTTTTTATCTCTCTTTCAAGTTCGTCCCAAAGTTTTGAAATCATTCTCGTCCGTCTGAGAAGCGTAGAAGCTTGCCGATAGTGCGCAGTCAGATTGAATCGAATCCAAGGGCGAGTATCGGTCTGAGGATGCCATGATCCTTTGCCTACGGTTGCTAACACACTGTAGTAATCGTCCGTGTTGCGGCCCAGATATTCTTCAATGGATGAAAATGTGGGGTCAGCTATTCCCTTCCTTGCCAGAAAGAGGGTCTGTAAACACCTTGCCATTCGTCCGTTTCCATCGGAAAAGGGGTGAATCATGACCAGATTGAGGTGGGCCATCGCAGCTTTAACGAGATGCTGCTCAGCATCTTCAAGACTGTTGAGATACGAGATCAGTTCGCTGATGAGCTTCGGCACAGTCTCGGCCAGCGGACCTTCATAAACATTTTCCCCGGTTTTTTCGTCCCTTACATAGATAGGCCCAGGCCGCCAATTCCCCGGATGTTTAGAAAGGTCGTGCTGCATCATCATGAAGTGGAAACTACGAAGATAGCCCTCGTTAAATGCAAAATTTGGGTCTTTGGCAAGCTGTAAAACATACGTCATCGCATTGCGATAGCCGGTAACCGCAGACCAGGTTTCCTCTTGCGCATCCAGAGGTTCTTCGCCTTCGGCGGCGGCCATGGCGTCTTCGGCTGTAACTAAATATCCTTCAATACTGTTTGAACCTCGAATCGCACGGGCAAAGGTATTGCGCCGCAACACGCCTTCCCACCTCGAGGGACTCGACAACGCATAGCGCAACGAGCGATAAATTCCAGAAATCGCCTCGCCTACGCGCATCTCTTCTTGTCTAAGGACTACGCTCTTAAATAGCACGATTGCTCCTTATTCAATTAACATCGAACTCTGTGATAAATATTAATTGATTTTAAGTCCAATGTCAATATACTATTATCACTGTGATGGGACACCAATGAACCAACTGAATGAGTCACTACCCGGAGGGCGGTAGTGGGTGCGTGTGGAGTAGAAGCGGCTTTACGCCGCCAGGTGACGATACCGCGTGCGGGACGGAAATTCATGCTGTTCCCCTTCAGGGAACCGGCGCGTGGATTCGCGCGGGCGCGGGAATGACTGTAAAATTGGCATCCGAGATAAAGCGGAAGCGTGCGTGGTACACTGTGCCAACCTACAGGTGATTCAATGCCTCTGCCGAAAGTGATTCCCGCCCTGGCGGATTTGACGCAGGACATCGCAGGGGCGGTTCCGGTTGAGCTATTGCGCGACTGGGCCACCGGCGCGCAGGATCTGTCCGCGGCCGAGTCCCTCTTGAGTCCCTTTCAGGTTAAAGGGACCGTGGTGGCATCGGACGCGTCTGGTCTGACTAAACTCACACAAGAAATGGATTTGCTCGATGTCTTGAGTCTGGTCTCGCAACCCAAAGAAATTCTCCACGCTCTGGGGCGCGAGATCGGCGGACGCGCGATCGGCACCTGGGTCGCCGATAACACCGAGATGTATTATCCCGCGGAGACGGAACTGGAAACGGTTCTCAACGCGATGGCGGAAGTGCAATTTCGAATCGAAGACAGGCTTCCCCTCCGAATCGGCATGTGCATCCAGTCGGGAACCTACTTTGAAATTGGCGGGGGACTCTATGGCGGAGATGCCGATGAGGTCGAGTATCTGGCGGAGATCTGCGCCGGACCGGGGGAAATCCTGCTCACGGAGAAGGCGGTCAGGCAACTGAAATCGCTTGATTCAGGCGACTTGGCCCTCAAGAAAATTTCGTTCGAAGATTCTCAAATGTCCGCCTACCTCGTTCAATTGAACCGACGCATGCCGCAGCTCGAGGAGAGGGAGTTACATTACCCGCACCCCTTTCCCCAGGACTTCTACCGTTTGCTTCCCCATTTCATCGAGCCCGGCGAAGTGGCGGAGCTGAAGCGCAGTATCTACGCGCAATGGTTGCGCGAGCGCGCAGTGGTCTTCTTCGCCCGCCACCGCCAACTCCAGGAATCCCCGCCACTGGCAGGGTTGCTGGATGATCTGGTGGTCAACGCCCTTATGGACACCGTGATCCGGGAGACGGCAAGCGCCACGGACCATATCGCCAGTTCCGGCGGAGGAATTGCTATTCTCACTTTTCCGACTTCGCAGGAAGCCATCAACTTTGCGCGCGCCGTCCACGTCAAGCTCATGGAAAACGGCCTCCCGGTGCAGGTGGGCATTGATGCGGGTCCAATCCTGTTATTTCAAAATTCGAAAGGGCCAAGCGGTATCGCCGGAGATCCCGTTAATGTCGCCTCAAAGCTGGCGGAAGATGTGGGAAGGCCGGGCTGCATCAGCATTACTGACAGGGCGTCCCAGCATCTTGAAAACAGGTCTGCAAGCGAACACTTTGAAATCGCCGTCTCCGGAATCACGCTGCATGGGATCATTCTTACCTGACGCCGGTCCTCCCCCCAGGCCCCCAAAGGCACGCGGCGGAAGCCTCCTCTACAAAAATAGATTGTGTCACTTGTGTCAGTCGTGCCCACCGTGTCAGTTTTGTCTGATAGGCTGGGGAGGACGAATTCTGAATGCGGAATAATGAATGATGAAATCCGAAACGGGAAATTGGAAATCGGAAACCCCGAGGCAGGCTCTGGAATGCGCAATTTGCAAATTGGCAACGAGAATCCGGCATGCCAGTCAACGACCATGTCCGCTGTTTATGCGGGTGGGGACGATATTCCGGCCAAAAAAGCACGAAAGAAGGGACGTTAATTGACGAACGAAGCTGTCAAGTTGTTGAAAATACAACATCGCGTTTTGGAAATCGCCCCAAATATGCCCCCAACGAAGCCAAAACGAACCGAAGATTCTGCGGCCCGAGCTTGCGAAACCAAACGAGCCCTGCACGGGATCAGTGCAATCCCACCGAGTCGCGCACCGATTCAATCAACTTCGCCGAATCGTAACCGACGCCGTCCTTGAAGACCGTCTCGACTTTCTTGATGTCCGCGATGTTCTGGGAAGGGTCGCCGTGAATCAGCACAAGGTCTGCGTCCTTCCCGGGCGCGATCGTTCCGATGCGGCTGGACTCACCGAGAAACTCAGCTCCGTTCGAGCTCGCGATGTGAATCGCTTCGACAGGCGTGAAGCCCGCTTCGACCAGAAGCTCCACCTCGCGCTGATCGCCAAAGCCGGCAAGCACGCCGCCGTAACCCGTGGGGTCGTTCCCCGCGAGCAGCAGCCCGCCGGCTTTTACAAACGCGCGCTCGAATTCCATTTCCTTCTTGAACAGCGCCGCCCAGTCGGGATCGCGGCGCTCGCCCACCAGCGCGCGCCTCGCAAGGTAATCAATGCGCGCCTGAGGGACCAGCGCCTCGAGCACGCGCTCTTCGAGCGGTGGGCGATTGGCGACAAACGTTTCAAACACCGGAAGCGTGGAAGTGACGGCCACGTGATGCTCGACAAGGTCGCGAATCATCTCCTGGACGGGCGCGCTGGCGATATCGAGCTTTGCAAGCGTCGCGTCGGACTCGGCGGAAGGCGGGCAAACGTCCGGGGATTTTCCCGGGATGAATTCCGTGTCCACCAGCAATCCGTGCTCGAGGTCGTCAATGCCGAGCGCGGCGGCCTCGCGAAATCCGATGGAGCACAAGTGGCCGGTCACTTTCAGGCCGCGCTTATGCGCTTCCTCGATCGCCGCCGAAAGCTCGGCGCGCGTAATGTGCATGTACGCCTTGAACGACGTCACGCCCTCGTCGGCCCAATAGTTGACCAACCTCCGCGCGTCGTCGGGCCCGGTCAGCTCGTGCAGTTGCGGGGTGAACGTGCCCACGCCTTCGAGATACGGCCCGGTGATGTGCATCTTCGGTCCCGGGATTTCTCCTCGATCAATCATCTTCTTCAGTTCGAGATCGGTATAAGCGTCCATGCTTCCTGTAGTGCGAATGGTCGTTACGCCTCCGGCGAGATACAGACGCGGCGCGCTGAAGGCCATCTCGTTGACGAGATACATCCCTTCGGCTCTGCCCGAAGGATAAACGAGGTGATCGTGCATGCCGACGAGGCCGGGAATCACCGTGTAGCCGGCGAGGTCTAGCACCTTGGCGCCGTCAGGCGGCAACGTTTTCGCCGCGCTGCCCATTGCCTCGATTTTTCCGTTGCGGATGATGAGGGTCTGGTCTTCGAGCGGCGCCGCTCCCGTGCCATCTATCACTCGAACGTGCGCGAGCGCGACAACGGGGGCGCGCACGCTCACGAACCTTTCGACCGTGGGTGAAAGTTTGGGAGGATTTTGAGCCGGTAATGAGGGCGAGAAAATTAAGGCCGCTGCAATCAGCGTCTTCCACGAAGTCCGTCGCATGACTCGACTCCTTGGCGCGCGAAACCAGCAGACGCACGCCTTTCCTTTGGCGCCGGCAAATCGCTTGTTCCAGGACAAGGCTCTTCTAAATTCGACGGCGCTATTTTCGCAAAATTCTCTGGATCGAAGTGGCGCGTCCGGTCGCGGCGTCGGCTTCGATCAGGACGCCGCAGAGGCGCGTGTCGCCTTTGGCGACCTCGAAGCGCGCGGGCATCTGATTGAGAAATTTCCTGATGACGGCTTCTTTCTCGATTCCGATGATGGAATCGTACGGCCCGGTCATGCCGAGGTCGGTGATGTAGGCCGTGCCCCCGGGAAGGACGATTTCATCGGCCGTGGGAATGTGCGTGTGCGTGCCCACAACCGCCGTGACGCGGCCGTCCAGGTACCAGCCGAGAGCGAGTTTTTCCGAGGTCGCCTCGGCGTGCATGTCCACGATTCGGATTTTGACCGAGGGCGGAATTTTTTCGAGCAGCGCGTCGGCAGTGCGGAAAGGGCACTCGAGCGTCTGCATAAAAACCCGGCCCTGGAGGTTCGCCACCGCGTACTCAATGCCGTCCGAATTTTTCCCCACGTAGAGCCCGTGGCCCGGAGCGTCTGCGGGGTAGTTGGCGGGGCGCAGCAGCCGGCCGTCGGCGTGTTCTGAGAAGTAAGGAATGATCTCCTTCCGGTCCCAGATGTGGTTGCCGGAAGTGAGCACGGCGATGCCGAGGTCGAGCAGTTCTTCGACCAGCGCGGGCGTGATCCCGAAACCCGCCGCGGCGTTTTCTCCGTTGGCGAGAATCAGGTCGGGCGCAAATTCGTCGCGCAGCGCAGGCAGCGCTTCCTTAACGATGCGCCGGCCGGGCTGCCCGAAGATGTCACCGAGAAAAAGGATTTTCATGGAAATCTGGCGGACGGGCGCGGCTCGCTGCCTTTGATTCTTCGCGTTCCCGGCCGGGACGATGGCGAGGCGCCGGCGTTCCCTCTCCGGGCGAACCGATTCTTCTGCCGCAGGGCGAATCAGAATCGCCGACGCGGGGACTCGGCCCGCACCTGCTGCGGCGTTAACCCGCAAACTTCAGGAGCCGGTCCACGACCTCGTGGCACTCGCCGACCTTCTGGCCGACTTCCTTCGTCGAGGCATCATGCTTGGCTTTGAGTTGATGGTATTCGTCGGCAAGGTTCAGCCCCGCAAGCACCGCCACGCGCAGGGAATCCACCGTGCGCGAGCGCGCCGCAATCGATCGCATCTTCGTATCCAGAAATTCGGCGAGCTTCTCGATGTACTCGGCGTCGACCTGCCCCTTCATGTTGTATTCCTGGTCGTAGATGACAACCCGGACGCCATCTTGGGTTCTGGCCACGTTACTCCCTCGCGCAAAATCTCAAACTTCGCCCGTTGCGACCGCGGGCAGGGCCATTATCCCTCGCCGTCGGCGTTTGTCAAAGCTTCGATCTGCTCGATCAGCTTTTCGATGCGCGTGCGGACGTCGTCGCGCTCGCGCTTGAGTAATTGAAGGTCGCGCTCCAGGGATTCCAGGCGCTTGGGCCGGTCCTTGACCTCGGCGCGAAGGCGTCCCACTTCCTGCTGCAGAGCGCGCTTTTCCGCGTGCGTCTGCTTGAAGAGGTCAACCGCCTTCAGGAGTTTGTGTTCGAGTTTATCGAGCGAATCGTTTGAGTCAGCCATAGTTCCGTCATTGGTTTAAAGTCAACTGTCTAAACAAATCTCGTTTGGCGCAGGTCGGCTTCCGTCTCGCCCTCAAGTCCGCACGCGCGCGCCCAAAGGTTCGAGCGCTCGAAGGACCTTCTTGGTTGCTTTGGCGATTTCTTCGCCCGACAACGTGCGCTCGTGGCTTTGAAATGTCACACGCAGCAGGAGGCTGTAATGCTTCTCCCGAATCGCGTTCGGGGGAAGATCCGCTGTCGTCTTTCGCTCTATCAAACGAACATTCTGGATTTCTTCCACTCCCGCCCCGCGAACTGCACCTTCCAGCCGGGTGTAGGTCACTTCCTCCGGCACCTCTAAGGAAAAATCCCGCTCGACGGTGGGAAATTTCGAGTACGGCCGGAAGGAATGTTCCCTGAGCGATGCGTCGAGCAGGCGCTCGGCGTCCACTTCCGCCAGCCACACATCCTGCCGCAGTTTGTATTCGCGTTTGAGTTCGCTGCTCAGTTGGCCGAAAACTGCAAGCGGCCCGCCACGCGAAGTGAACCGCCCGGCGAGACCTTTTTCCAAGTACGGGCCGTCCGCTGGCTCGAAGATTAGGTCAGGAATCTCAAAAGGCTCGAACAGGGTTTCGAGATCGCCTTTAAGGTCGAAGAAACCGAGCGGCTTGTCACGTTCACTTTCGTTGTCACGCCAATCCGGCGGACGCCGCCGGCCGGTGAGGCCGAGCGACAGTACTCTGTGTTCCTCGGGTGAGTGGCCGGCGGGACGCGTGTAGGTTTTTCCAAGCTCGTAAAAGCGCAAGTCCTGCTGCCCGCGGTCGAGGTTCCAGCGCAGGGCGTGCAACATGCTCGGCGCGGCGGAAGAGCGCAGCGCCGATGCGTCCTGGCTGAGCGGATTGGCGAGTGCGACAGAGGGCTTGTCGGTGAAACGCGCGTTTTCTTCCGGGTCGACCATGGACGGCGCAATGATTTCGCTGTATCCGAGCCCGGCCAAGGTGGCGGTAACACTGTGTTCTCTTTCACGCTGCACGTCGCGCTCAATGCGCGGCGGCGCGGGGCGCACCCGAGCGGGCAGGCGGTCGTAGCCGTAATGCCGGGCGATTTCCTCAATCAAATCCACCTCGCGCTCGACATCGAGCCGAAACGTAGGCAAGGAGACGCGCCAG
>CAYZVR010000092.1:0-2949 GCA_964481715.1 uncultured Acidobacteriota bacterium
CTGACGAAAGAATCGTTGCTGGCCTTTCGCGCTTTCCTGGCCTGCCTTCCGGATACAGCTCTCTCCGGGTTTGCCGGCCACCTCGCAGCAATCGTTCGGCAGCGCGAACGCCCAGCAGCCCTTCGAATGGATGATTGACCCTTTGCCTGGACACACTCCGGCCTGCTCGGATCTCTGAGCCTCGCAATTCGAAATCGCTTAACCGTAGAAAATTTCCGCGGTGCGGATCAGTTCGGGGTTCACGTATTTCAGCTTAGTCATAGCCTTACCCAGGGGAATGGACGTGATTTTGTTCCCCTTCAGGCAGACCATGGTCCCAAACTTGCGCTCCTCAACCAGATCAACGGCCTTGACCCCGTAACGCGTTCCGAGGACCCGGTCGAATGCCGTCGGTGAGCCGCCGCGCTGGATGTGGCCGAGGACGGTGACGCGCGTCTCAAATCCCGTGCGCTTTTCGATTTCAGCGGCGATCACCTCGCCGATCCCGCCCAGGTGGACGTGGCCGAACTGGTCGAGTTTCTGATCTTTGGTCACGACGGTGTCTTCTCCGCTCAGTCTGAATCCCTCCGCCACCACGACGATGGAAAACAAGCGGCCGCGCGAGTGCCGCTTCTTGACTACTTCGCAGATTTCCTCGAGGGTCGTGGGCTGCTCGGGAATCAGGATGCAGTCGGCGCCGCCCGCGAGTCCTCCCACTACGGCAATCCAGCCCGTGTGCCGTCCCATGACTTCCACGACCATGACGCGCTGGTGTGATTCGGCCGTCGTGTGCAGGCGGTCGATGGCTGCGGTGACGATGGAAACGGCGGTGTCAAACCCGAAGGTCTGGTCCGTGCCATCCACGTCATTGTCAATGGTCTTGGGGATGCCGACGATCTTGATTCCCTCGCCGGCCAGGGAGCGCGCCACCCCGAGCGTATCCTCGCCGCCGATGGGAACCAAAAAATCAATTCTCTTCTTCTTCAGGTTCCGGAAAAGCTTTTTGCGGTCCGCTTCGTTCTTCAGTGGGTTGGTTCGCGAGGTGCCGAGAATCGTCCCGCCGCGCGGCAGAATGCCGGAAACCGAGAGGAGCGTAAGCGGCTCGACTTTGCCTTCCAGGATGCCCTGCCAGCCGTTTCGAATGCCCACCACCTTGTAGTCCAGCGCCAGCGCGCGCCGGACCACGGCGCGAATGACGGCGTTCAAGCCGGGGCAATCTCCGCCGCCGGTTAAGATTCCAATGGTTCCCTTCGATTTTTTAGCCATAAGTTGATTGCTTCTCCCTCTAGGTAACCTTCCGTGGTATAGGATTCTCCGTCGCTTCAGCGGCCCAAGCGCTGAAAGTCTACAGAAGCGCTGAGATGACTTCGTGTAGATTATGAAATTTAGCAGGAAAGGCGCTCCGCGGTCAATAAATTCGCGGCTGCGGAGCGCCGGGCGTATCCGAACTAAGCGCTCGCATATTTCCGGCAGAGAGCTCGAATCCGATCGATGAGCCTGGGGACCGCGGCGGAGGGATTCTCCTCGCCCTCGTATTCCGCGGACATGTATCCCTTGTAGCCACCCGCCACGAAGATCCGCCAAACGCGGTCGAGATCAATGGGCTTGTGAGTCTCGGAAAAAAAGTCGCGGATATGGGTTTGGGTGGCGTAAGGAACGCAAGCCGCGATTTCGGCGTACTGGTCTTCGCTGGAGCGAACGGCGAAGTTCGAAATGTCGAGGTTGATTCCCGCGAAGGGCGAGTCCACGCGCCGCACGATTTCGAGAATGGGCTCAGCCCGCGACGTGATGCCGTGGTGGTCTTCGATCCCGAGCGTGATGCCTTTTCGCGCGGCAACGTCGCAAGCCGGCTTCATGGATTCAACCACCCATCCGATTCCTTGCTCGACGGTTGCGCCCTTCGGCAGCTCGCCTCCAAAAACACGCAGGTGCGACGCGCCCAGGCGGTCCGTTGCGTCAACCCAAACTCTGATTTTCTCGAGTTGCTCCGCGCGCTTGGCCGCGTCCGGCTCGCACAGGTTGGTGGAGATTGCCGCCCCCGAAAAGGACATTGCGTTCTTGAACGCCAGGTGGCGAAGCGAAGCCAGGTATTCGGGCTCAGTTGATTTCAGCCAGTAGGTGGTGATGTCCACGCCGTCCACGCCCATTTCCACGCCCTTGAGGATAAAATCCTCCATCGTCATCTTTCTGCTCTCGAAATCTTTTCGGAAGGAATAGGCGCAGCACCCGACCAGCAGGCGCGCCGTCAACGGCGTGTGCTTCTCGTCCGCGCGCGCGCCGGAGCGAAGCGAGGTAGGCAGGGCAAGTCTGGCGCCGGCCAGCGCCGCCGCGCCTGCCGTCTTGATAAAATGTCTGCGAGGAGTTCGGGTCTGCACCGGAAATACACCTCCGCCCTGGTTTGGAAGGAGTGGTCGCGAAACGGTCTGGGAGTCTCCGCCCGCAGCGCGCGCGGAGACTCATAGCTGACTTACTTTTTAAGCGGCATGACCTCGACGGTCTTGAAGAAGACCACATCTTTGTCGCTGTGGTTCTGCAAGCCGAAGTAGCCGCAGTCGGGCCGGCGTCCGCGCTGCGGCTCGAAGTCGAATTTCATTTCCGGCACGGGATCGCCTTCCGTGTAGTCGGTCACTTTCTGGCCGTTGACCATGACCACGGTGTGCGGGCCGTCGAGCGTAATCTCCATGGTGTTCCACTCCGGGCCGGGCTTGCCCGACTTGGCGAGCGGCTTGGTCAGCGAGTAAAGCGAGCCGGTGATGTGGGTGTCGTCCTCATTCGACGTTTCTGGATGATTGTCAATTTGCACTTCGTATCCGTAGTGGACGGGCATCCACTCTTCGCGCGGCTCGACGGGAATGCGGATGAAAATTCCGGAGTTGTCGTTCTTGTCGCGCATTTTGAAGACCACGCGGATCTTGCAGTCGCACATCTTCTGCTCGGGGTAATAAAGCAGGCCCATCCCGCCGTGCGTTT
>CAYZVR010000092.1:2959-12462 GCA_964481715.1 uncultured Acidobacteriota bacterium
CGGCCGGGCCGAGCGTGAGCACGACCGACTCCCCGCCGTGGGTCTCGATCAGGCCGTCCTCGACGCTCATGTGTCCGGGACCGACGTGCTTCCACCCGTTCAGGTCCTTGCCGTTAAAAAGCGCGGTCCAGCCCGAATCCTCGGCAGCGGCAGGAAGCGAGCAAAGGGCGCAGGTGACAATGAAAGCCAGCAGACTTCGTTTCAGCATGATTCACCTCAAAGGGTTGAAGATGACTTCGGCGTAAGGGGACATTCTACACAGAACAGCGGGGAGATGCGAGAGGGTTCGAAAGTTCGGACATTGCTCGAAGTGTAGACCGCGACATTGATTTCCGTCTATGACCATGAGACGCGCGTCCTGCGCGGCCATTTGGTCAGTCAAGCAGCATATTCGGAACTTTCGATTTTCTCCGACTCGTCTTACACTAGCGGTTTCATATTCCGACCCCGATTGGGAGGTGCTCTTATGGCTGATGACCCTTCGCGAACTTGGGACGCGCTTTACTGGCGATGGCTCGAATATGTGGTGGAAGTCGGGAAGACTTTGGACAGCGGCGCAATCGTTCCGCTCGGCCCGTCTTCCACTCCCTTGATTCTTCCCGGAGTCTC
The DNA here is from genome assembly GCA_964481715.1 of uncultured Acidobacteriota bacterium. Classification (GTDB taxonomy): domain Bacteria; phylum Acidobacteriota; class Terriglobia; order UBA7540; family UBA7540; genus JAHEKS01. The sequence goes on from CAYZVR010000092.1 coordinate 3,569, forward strand.
GCCGCCCGCGGCGGGCGCCCCCACGGTCATCGTCTGTTCGCCTCACCCGGATGACGAAGCGCTGATCGGCGCGCTTCCGCTGCGGCTGCGCATGGAGTCGGGCGCGCGCGTGGTGGATTGCGCCGTCACGCTGGGCAGCAACCTGGGCCAGCGCGAGCGGCGCCTCAGGGAACTCGAATCCGCTTGCCGCGTGCTGGGTTTCAGCATGGTCGTGCCCGACACCGGTTCCGGACCTCAGGGATTCGATCACGTGAATCAGGCGACGCGCACCAAGGAACCCAAAGAGTGGGCGGCCAAAGTAGAAACCCTCGCCGAAATCTTTGACCACGAAAAGCCCGACGCGGTTTTTGCTCCCCACGCCGAGGACTTCAACTCCACGCACATCGGGACGCATTTTCTAGTCACCGATGCTCTCGGGATGCACCTCGAACGCAGCGGGCGCGGTCCCTTGCCGCTCATTGAGACCGAATTTTGGCACCAGATGTTTGCGCCCAACCTGATGGTCGGCGTGACACCGGAAATCGTAGCCATTCAATTGATGGCCACGGCCGAGCACGGCGATGAAGTCTCGCGGAACCCCTATCACCTGCGCCAACCCGCGCGCATGATGGACAACGTCCGCCGCGGTTCGGAGGTCGTGGGCGGGCAGGGAGGCGCCGCGCATCCGTTTCTGTTTGCCGAGCTTTACAATGTGACTTTCATGAAGGGAAAGGAAATCGTTCCGCCGCGGCCGGGCGGGAGCGTCATCGCTCCCCGACAAAAGGTAGATTTGGCGTCAATCATCGCCCCCTTTCGGCCCGATGGGCGATGATTCGAGCGTCGAAAGCGGCTGGCTACACGTCGCTCGACGTTCGAAGCGGCGGCTCGTCGAGGACGAAAGGCCGACCGTTTTGGGCCTCGTCATGTTACACTGCTCGTCTTCTTAGCGTGTGTTCTGATTCGGGGACCTCGGCGTTCCCTCGCAAACGATTCGTGGAGGAAACTACATGAAGAAGAAGTTGACCATCATTTGTTCATTGTTCTTGCTCGCAATGCTGGCTGCCGGGGCTCGCGTGTCTCGTGCCCAGGGAACTTTTGAATACATTACCGGAAAAGTTTTTGACAACGCTTTGCCCAAGGACTTTTATCTGGAGGGCAATGCCATCCCCACCCAGAAACGAAATGCCGGACTGCTGAAGACTCCGGCGGGCTCGCGCCTGGTTGTCGCGCTGCTCGACACCACCGGTTACAGCTCGCAGGTGCAGGAAAAGTACCTCGGAATGCTCATCAGCGAGGGATCCGTTTCGGTCTGCGGAAATACTGTCGGTGTGGGCAGCTACGGATTTGGAATTGTAAAATCCGGCGCGTCCGGCGACGCCCAGTTTGTCCTCTACAACCAGGCGGGCAAAAAGGTCATGGATTGCGCTGTCAAGGCCGATGCCGCCCTTGAGCACCCTTCTCCCCTTCAGGTCAAGATGGCGACCGGGAAAGTTATGCTTTACCTGGGCCGCTATCTGGTTGAATTAAAACCCTGACCGGTCCCGCCAGACCTGGCCATCTCGATTCCACTCTCTTGCCTAACCTTTCCAGCCGCAGCTCGTCCAAGTGATTACGGAACCTTTACCCCTCGGGACTCGTAGTGGAGGATAGGGCCAAGGCAAGCGTCCGAAGGCGGGGTCAGGCTATGGCAAGCAATAACAAGAACTATCACAAAAAGAAGCGGCGGATCATTATTGGGGTTGTGGCCGTGGCGCTGGTGGGCGGGATTGTCGGCATCGCTGTGGCCTTGAGGCCCAATCATGCCGTTGACCCTTCGAAGCTCGCCGCCATCGAGCACGGCGATATCGCCCGATCCGTTGTGGCCACCGGAAAAATTGAGCCCCTGACCACGGTGGAAGTGAAGTCCAAGGCCAGCGGGATCGCGAAGCAGGTCTTTGTGGACTACGGCGACCAGGTCAAGATGGGGCAAGTGCTGGTCGAACTCGACAAGGAAGAACTCCAGGCGCGCGTGCGCGAGGCCAAAGCGAATCTCCTGGCCGCGCAAGCCGCCGCCAAGTCCGCTCAGGCCACTTACGAGCGCAACAAGGTTGATGCGGAAGGTCCCGAAGTGCCCTTTCTCAAAGCCAGCATGGAACGTGCCCGCCAGCTTCACACCGATGGACTGATTTCACAGGCGGTCATGGAAGACGCAGAAAAGGCTTACCAGCTCGCCCTGAACAGGCAGATGTCGGCGATTCGAAACCTGGCCGTCGGGCGCGCGGATGAGGCCCGAGCGCAGGCCCAGGTTGCCCAGGCCGAGGCCGTCCTCGACCGCGATGAAGAGGATTTGCGCAATTCCACCATCGTCAGCACCATGGACGGTCTGGTGCTTTCGCGCGACGTAGAAGTGGGTGATGCCGTCAGTTCCATCCTGGTCCTCGGCTCGCAGGCGACGCTTGTGGCGACATTGGGTGATGTGAGCGAAGTGTACGTGAAGGGTAAAGTGGATGAGGCCGATATCAGCAAGGTTTACTTCGGCCAGCAGGCGCGCATCACGGTGGAATCACTCAAGGGCAAGAAATTCGAAGGCAAGGTGACCAAGATTTCTCCCCTAGGCGTTGAAAAAGACAACGTCACCACGTTTGAAGTGCGCGTTTCCATCCGCAACCCGAGCGGCGAACTCAAGGCCAACATGAGCGCCAACGCGGAGATCATTCAGGAAGAAAAAAAGAACGTCCTGCTGATTCCCGAGGCGGCGGTCATATACGACAAGGACCGGAATACCTCCCTCGAAGTGCCCGACCCCAAGGCTGAAAACGGCCGGCGCAAGGTCGCGGCGAAGCTCGGCATATCGAACGGTGTCAAGACAGAGCTTCTCAGCGGCCTGAAGGAAGGGGACAAAGTAATCCTGCAATAAAGATGTCCTTTTTCCGTAGTCCGTTGTCGGTGGCCATGGCACGAATTCGATGGCCCGCGACAGAGAAGCTATGACCAAAGGACAAGGGACATGGGACAAAGGACAAGAGGCCAGAGGCAACTGACGACTGACCACTGACAACTGACCACCATGACCTTCCGAGACCTTCTTCTCGACACACTTCGCACCCTCTGGTCGCACAAGCTGCGCACGTTTCTGACCATGTTCGGAATCGCCTGGGGAATTGTTTCCATCACCTTGATGGTGGCGGCGGGGGAAGGCTTGGGCAAGGGGGTCCAAAAACAGCAGGAGACGTTTGCCAAAGACCTGCTGATCGTTTTCAGCGGCCGGACCAGCATGCAGGCCGGCGGGCTGCGCGCCGGGCGCGACATGCGCTGGGACGACAAAGATTATCTTTCCGTCGCGGAACAGGCGCCCGCCTGCCGGTACGTGCTTCCCGAACTCGGCCGGGGCGGCCTGACGGTTCACAGCGCGTTCAACAACGGCTCCCCACAAGTCGTCGGCTCGATGCCGACGTTCGCGGAGATCCGCTCCATCGCGGTTGGGGAGGGACGGTTCTACAACTGGGACGACCAGAACCAGGCTCGGCGCGTAGCTTTCCTGGGATCGAATATCAAGAAGCAGCTCTTTGCGACCCGGCCGGCCCTGGGCGCTTCGATTTACATCAACAATATCCCCTATACGGTCATCGGCGTCATGGAGAGCAAGGACCAGAACTCGAGCTACGACGGCTGGGACGTGGACAAAGTGTTTATCCCCTTCAGCGCCATCATGCGCGATTTTCCCGAAAAGCCTCCCGCGACGAACCACCAAATCGATCATCTCCTTGTGACGCCGAAGTCGCTCGCGCTGCACGAAGATTGCAAGTTGGAGGTGCGCGCCGCGCTGGGCCGCATCCACAATTTCGATCCTCGCGACAAGGAAGCGGCCCCCATTTGGGACACGGTCGAAAACGCCAAGGCCTTCCAACTGCTGATTGACAGCATGAAATATTTTCTAGGCGCGGTGGGTTTAACCACCCTCCTCCTCGGTGGAATCGGCGTGATGAACGTCATGCTGGTTGCGGTGCGCGAGCGGACGCGGGAGATTGGAGTTCGCAAAGCCGTGGGAGCGAGCTCGAAGGCGATTTTGAGACAATTCTTTATTGAGAGCGTGATCGTAGCCGCGCTGAGCGGCGCCGTTGGCATGGGCGTCGCTTACGGGCTCTGCGCGCTCGTAAACCTGCTTCCCATGCCGCCCTTTTTTGCGGGTTTGCTGCCCACCTGGCGCGTCGCCTTGGTTTCATTTTTCATGCTGGGATCGATTTCCATTCTCTCCGCTATGTATCCAGCGCGACGTGCAGCGACCGTGGACCCCATCGAAGCGCTGCGCTATGAGGCGGGCGGGTAGGAAAGCTTGCGGAGTTAGACCGGGTGATTGAACGCTGAGCACGAGGAGCCTGACCTTAATGCTGAAGGAAATATTCATGCAAGCCTGGGGCGCGCTGGTTCGTAACAAGCTGCGCAGCTTCCTCACCATGCTGGGGATCGTTTGGGGGATTGTCGCCGTCGCCCTGCTGATCGCCTACGGCACCAGCATGCGCTCGGTCGTGGTGGCGGCGTTTGACGCCTTCGGCAAGGGCGCCGTGGTCTGCTGGCCGGCGCAGACCAGCGAGCAGGCGGGCGGACAGCGCGCCGGCAAGCAAGTTCGCTTCGAGCAGGAAGATGTGGATGTCATCCGCCAGGATGCGACGCTGGTCAAGACCATCTGCATGGAATCCGTGCGCTGGCAGGGCATCTCATTCGGCGACCGGATGGCCAGCACCGCGATCCGCGGCGTGTGTCCCGAGTACGGCGAGATGCGCAACGAGGTTGCGGAGCAGGGCCGCTGGATCAGCGCCGAAGACATGCTGGAGCGCCGGCGCGTGGTGTTTATCGGCTACCGCCTTCGCGAGAAGCTTTTTGCCGGAAGGCCCGCGGTGGGTGAGACGGTGCGCATTTCCGGCGTGCGCTTCACGGTCATCGGCACGATGGGGCTGAAGATTCAAGACAGCAACTACTTCACGAGCGACGACGAATCCGCCTGGATTCCTTACACCGCGGCGGGCGATCTGTGGAACACGCGTTACGCGTCGGTGCTGGTGTTTGAGCCTATCGCCCCACGCTTTGAGAAGGAATCCATGCAGCAGGTGCGGGCGGCTGTCGCCAAGCGCCAGCGCTATTCGCCGACCGACGAACGCGCCATCATGATGTTCGGCCGCGAGCAGTTTCGCCCCGTGATTGACGCCATTACGATTGGCCTTCAGCTCCTCTTCGCCTTTGTCGGCGCGTTGACGCTGGGCATCGGTGGTGTGGGCGTGATGAACATCATGCTGGTTTCAGTGGAAGAGCGTATCCGCGAAATCGGGCTGCGCCGCGCGCTCGGCGCCCGCCGCCGTCACATCCGCGCGCAGTTTCTTTGCGAAGCGATGGTCTTAACGCTGATCGGCGGGGTAGTCGGAATCCTGGTGGCCTATGCGATCGCGACCGCCGTCGGGACGGTGCCCTTTTATGGGCCCTTGTATGAAGACACCTCCGGCAAGGGCGATATCCACCTGACCATATCCTTTGCGACCGTCATCGCCTCGACCGGCATACTTTTCCTGGTGGGCGTAATCAGCGGGATTGTGCCCGCCCTCCGTGCGTCCAACCTGCACCCGGTTGAGGCGCTTCGTTACGAATAGCGAAGGGGCGCAAAAAGTTGTGCTCGAACGGCTAACCATTCCCCGAGCGCACCGTCTCACCCTGCAATGAATGAGTGGCGCACAACGCCGGGCGGCGGCGCGCCGAAGGAGGATAGGGTCATGAGGTTTCGGATTCTCGGGGTTGCGGGAGTTTTGGCGGCATGGATTTTCGCAGGTGCGTTTGCCTCGACGGGGCACGCCTCGGAACTGAAAGGAAAATTCGAGCAAACCCTGAAGGTAAGCGGCGCTGCCAAGGTGGATGTTCGGACGGGATCGGGCGACATTTCGCTGCGTACTGGGGATGAATCAACCGTTCGCATCCGGGGGACCATTCACATGAATGACCGAAACTGGGAGGACGGTGATGCGGAGGCGAAGCTGCGCGACCTCGAGCAGCACCCTCCCATCGAGCAGGAGGGCAACTCGGTTCGCATCGGTCATCTGGAAGAAATGTCCGGGCACCGAAACTATTCCATTGATTACGAGCTGGTCGTCCCTCCCGGCAGTGATCTGATCGCCAAAACCGGCTCGGGGGACTTGTCCCTTTCAGGACCTCTTGCGCGGGTGGAAGTTCAGACGGGCTCGGGTGACGTAAGCGTCGAGTCGGTGAAGGGGAGCGTGCGACTGACGACAGGCAGTGGCGACGTGAGCGTGAATCAAACTGGCGGCGGCGAAATTGAAATTCAAACCGGTTCCGGAGATGTCGTGGCCGGGCTGCCGTCCGAGGGAGGTTTCGACCTTACTGCGCGCACTGGGTCCGGCGAAATTTCGATGGAGTCGGGGATGACAGTTGACTCCGCGGTCACACGCGAAGGCGAACTGCGAGGCAAGGTGCGCGGCGGAGGGTCGGCGGTCATAATCCAAACAGGTTCGGGAGACATTCACCTGCGATAGAGAATCGGCCCCGGCGTTTGAGACATTGACTTGCAGCCGGAATATCGCTTTCGAAAAGGAAGACGATGCGTATGAACTTTGATCTGCACAGAAAAATAGGTTGGGCGGCGCTAGCCGTATTGCTATCCATTGCAGCCACAGCCAGGCCTGCCAGGCCGGCTGAAGGCTCGTTCGATCGCACCTTGAAAGTGACTGGCCCCGCTGCTCTCGACGTCACAACAGGCTCGGGCAGCATTAGCGTGCGCGCCGGGGAGGCCGGTGTCGTGCGCGTCCACGGGACGATTCGAGCCCGCGAAGGCTGGCGTTTGAGTGAGGACGAAGCCGAGCGCAAGGTTCGCGCGCTCGAGTCGAATCCTCCCATCGAGCAGACGGGCAATATCATTCGCATCGGGCACATTCAGGACCCCGATTTGCGCCGCGACATCTCGATCAGTTATGAACTCGTGGTCCCGGCCGACTCTCAGTTGAATTCGAAGACGGGGTCGGGCAGTCAGACGGTCCAGGGGATCCGCGGCCCGGTCAAAGTCGGTTCGGGTTCGGGGAGTCTGAAGGTTGCGAATATCGGAGACCAAGTGCGGGCCGAAACGGGGTCCGGGGACATTGAAATTGCATCGGTGCGCGGCACTGTTTACCTCAATACAGGAAGCGGCTCGATACGCGGTGACGGCATCGGCGGCGGGATAACGGCCGGGACCGGCAGCGGCAATGTTAGGCTCGTACAGACCGCTCCGGGGCCGGTGAAAGTAGAGTCCGGTTCGGGCAGCGCCGACCTCTCCGGAGTGCGCGGCTCATTGCACGCGCAAACGGGCAGTGGAGGCATCACCGCCGAGGGTGAACCAACCGGTGACTGGTTCTTGCAGACTGGTTCCGGAAACCTTGTGGTGAGAATCCCTTCCAATCTCGGCTTCGATTTGAATGCCCACTCCGGTTCGGGCGGCATCACGACCAGCCATCCCATTACGGTTCAGGGAAATCTCAGCCGGCACGAGCTTCGCGGCAAAGTCGGCGGCGGCGGCCTGCGCCTCGATCTGGAAACGGGCTCCGGAAATATCCGTATTGAGTAATCTTCTCAGGGGCGGAGTGACCCATGATCGGCCATGGGGGCGCGACCCCTGGCATCATTGTTGCTTCCTCTAAAAGCACATCCAACAAATTGCGGAGGAAATTGCGCCGCAGCCCACCTTGGCAGGATTGCGTCAGGGTGGGGTCCCCGGAGAGTTAAGTCCGAATGGGGCAGGCAACCCAAACCTTGCGTTATGTGTCAAATCGCGGGTACAATGGCGGCTGCGTTGAGTTCTTGAGAACGCACCAGGGCATAACTCTGAGTTACTCGCTAAAGATTGGAATGCCGGGGGAGATTCGGTTTTTCGCGCCGGCATTTTGGGAAAGTGGGGATTGGGCTTTTCGGCTTAATTCACCTGGCCAGAAATGGCGGAATGTTTGAAGGAGGAAATTTAATGGGCAAGAAATTCTGGATGTTGGTTGTCACTCTGTTGGTTACGGGTTGTATGGCCTGGGCCTCTGACTCGTGGACTGGGACTGTCAGCGATTCGCATTGCGGGGCAAAGCACGCGACCGCCAGTGAAGGCGCTGAAATGTGCGTGGCCAAGTGTGTTAAGGGCGGCGCCAAGTATGTTCTGGTTTCGGAAGAAAAAGTTTACAACCTGGACGCGCAGGACAAGTTCGCGGATCTGGCGGGCAAATCCGTCAAGGTTACTGGCTCGATGAAAGACGACTCGATCACGGTTGAATCCGTCGAGGAAGCCTCTGCCGACGAAGACACCGGAAATTAGGCAGTCGCGACCCGGGGGTTTGGTTAATCAGGGCCGTCCCGCATTGAGAGGCGGCCCTAGTTTTTTGCGCGCTGTCATACGGCGGCTTCCATCGGCCTTGGGCGGTTCCCGGCGGTTTTCGTGGCGCAGAATTTGTGTAACGACGCTTAGGTCTTCGCATCCAACTTAGGGTGTTCCAGCACCCATCAAAAAGTCAGAGAATTCGAAGCAGGATGGAAACGATTGCATCGGGCGTTGGATTCGACTTCTGGAGGCAAACGATGAAGAAGCTTGCGTATTTCGGATTTGCCCTTTTTCTGGCAGCCGGCATGAGCATTGCCGCGCCCAAGGAGCCATCGAAAGGGAAGGCATTTGTCGGTGAGATTAGTGACAAAATGTGCGGCGCCAAGCACATGATGGAAGGCGGCGCGAAGGAATGTACTCTCAAGTGTGTCGAGTCAGGCAGCCAGTTCGTTCTCGCGGCACCCAAAGGGAAAATCTACGACCTGAGCGATCAGGATAAACCCAAGGAGTTCGCGGGCCAGAAGGTAAAAGTGACTGGGACTCTGGACGGGGACACGATTCAGGTCAGCGCGATCGAAGCCGCCAAGTAAGATCCAAAAACGGCCAG
>CAYZVR010000093.1:0-1276 GCA_964481715.1 uncultured Acidobacteriota bacterium
GCTGAAGGTTGGTGACCCGGCACCCGATTTCAATCTCCCCACCTTGGACAAGAAATCCTACGTCAAGCTATCAACGCTGCGCGGGCAGAAACCTGTGGTGCTTATCTTCGGCAGCTACAGTTGACCGCCCTTTCGGCGGGAGGTTCCCGCCCTCAACAAGCTGTACAAGGAATACAAGGACCGCGCGGCGTTCTATGTGGTTTATATCCTGGAAGCGCATCCTCTCGACGCGTGGCAGGATGAGGACAACCAGAAGGACAAGATTGCGGTCACTTCAGCCAAGACCGAAGCCGAGCGTTGTGCCACGGCGGAAACTTGTGTGACGAAACTCTCGATCGAGATTCCGCCGCTCGTGGACGACCTCAATAATTCCACCGAAACCGCTTATACCGGTTGGCCGGACCGGCTTTATGTGATTGACCGCGACGGCCGCGTGTCCTACAAAAGCCAGCCCGGCCCCTACGGCTTCAAGCCCGCTGAAGTTGAATCCGCTTTGAAGCGGCTCCTTCCTTCGGCGCCTGCAGGCGTTTCCCAACTCAGGTGAGCCGCTCATGGAAAATCAAGCCATCCCGCATCGCGGGATCGAGCCATCGGCTCATGGGGTTATCTATAAGTGAGGGAACTCTTCAGATTCGTTCTTAGATGGTTCGATGGCTCAATGATCCGATAAAATCCTTCCTTCGCCAAACATCCCCTTTCCGAGCCACTGGCCTCCGTCAACCACCAGTACGTCGCCGGTAATGAAATCGGCAAAATCCGATACCAGGTAAGCCGCGGCGTGCGCGATTTCGCGAGTCTCGCCGATGCGGCCGCGCGGAATGGATTTCAGCATGGCCTCGCGGGCTTCCGGCGTGCCCCACAGTTTTGACCCTGCGCCCTCGGTTTCAACCGGGCCGGGCGAAATGGCGTTGACGCGAATTTTGAAGCGAGCCCATTCGACGGCGAGCGTGCGCGTCATGGTCACGACTCCTGCTTTCGCACAAGCCGAATGAATCGTCCCCGGCCCGCCCGTCCAGGCGTATGCGGCGACGATGTTGAGAATATTCCCGCCGCGCTTGCTTTCGATCATCTTGAGACCCGCCGCACGAGAACAATAAAACGTTCCGTTGAGCACAATGTTGACAACCGCGTTCCAGCCGTTCGGCGAAAGTTTTTCGGCGGTACAGATGAAGTTGCCGGCGGCGTTGTTCACCAGGATGTCGAGTGACCCGAAGCGACGGACGGCTTCGTCGCACATGCGGTCCACTTGCTCCGGAACGCGCACGTCGGTTTGGAC
>CAYZVR010000093.1:1286-12346 GCA_964481715.1 uncultured Acidobacteriota bacterium
TGGGTCTGGCTATCAGTCGCCATTTCTGCCAAATGATGGGCGGCGACATCACTGTAGAGAGCGAGGAAGGCAAGGGGTCCCCGTTCCGCATCCGACTTCCAGCGAATGTTCAGGAAGCATGAGAACTGTCCTTTCGGATGCGCGATTCGAGAGCGGAGATTATAACAGGCGGCTAAATCGCGGGTGAAGGCGGGAGTTGGGGGCGATTCAAGACATCGCCCCCGGTTTCATTTGGCTAGAACGTAAATTTCAATCCCAATTGAATACCGCGCGGCCCGCCGCCTCCCAGGAACGGGTTGCCCACTCCTACGTCGCCAGTGGCAGTGATGGGAAAACCTCCGGCGCCCACTTCGTGGTTTCCGCTGAGCGCGAAGCCGTTGATCCCAGGATCAGCGAGGAAGGCGGGCAAGAACGGATTGGCGAAATTGGGATGGTTCAGCAGGTTGAAAAAGTCGGCGCGAAACTGCAAGTTCACGCGTTCCGTGATCGGCGTGTTCTTAAAAATCGCAAAATCCAACTGTTTGAATGTCGGCCCGTGCAGCGAATTGCGGCCCTCGTTGCCAAAGTGACGGGTGCCAGGAACGCAATCGGAAACTGAGCCCGTGGCAGCCGTAACCGTGCAGGGAATCGCGAAGGTGTTCAGGTCAACGTAATGCAGCGGATCGTTGGGATGATACACCGCCGGTCCCAGCGAATCGGGGCGGTCAAAGCCCTCGCCGCTCCCGCTGAAATCGGCCTCGAAATTGTAATTGAACTGGAAGGGTTGCCCGCTTTGCAGCGTGGTGCTGCTGTTGAAGCCCCAGCCGTTTTTCAGCCGCTGCCAGCTTCCATCCATCTTCGGAATCTCGTAACCGAGGATCCAGGTAAATCGGTGGGGAACATTGAAGTTGGAAGGCCCGTACTCGAGGTCTGGCCGGGTGCTGTCGTTAGGCTGCGCCGCATTGGGCTCGAAATCTTCGCCGTCGCTAGAGTTGTCCAGCGATCGCGACCACACGTAGTTCACGATGGACATGATTCCATGCCACCCGGTTACGCGCAGGCTGGTCTGCAAGGAATTGTAGTTCGAGTGCCCGGTCGAATTTTCCTGCATGATGTAGAAGGCCCCGTACGGGTTGTTTTCAAAAGGCCGTGAAACGCTGTAGTCGCCCGTGATACATGGGGCTGGCGTGCAGGCGAGATCGGACGCATTGATCGTCGCCGGGCTCGGCTGGTTGAGGTCGAAAAACCGCCAAAGCCTTCGGCCCCGTGATCCTACATAACCCACCTCCAGCGCTACTTTGTTGGTTATCTGCTGCTGGATGTTCAGGTTGTAGTTCATCATGTACGGTGTCTTGATATTCCGGTCGAAGGCGAAAGCATCGCACTCGAAATTGCAGGCAGTCTCATCTCCAAACACCGGCACACCCGGGGCGATGGCTCCCGTCACACCCGCAGAATAAATGGGCGATGCCTCGGGGAGTGGGTTGTACGCCGGGCCGGGATCAAAGAACGGAGGATAGGGGAGGTGTCCGAGGACCATGTCCTGAGAGAAGGCGTCAAAGAAAAGGCCGAATCCGGCGCGAACCACAGTCCTGCTCTTGCCGGTCACATCCCACGCGACACTGACCCGCGGAGCAAAATTCTTGTAGTCCGGCTGGTACAAACTGCTCAGGCCGGATTGTCCCACCTGCGTGAGGGTGAACGTGCCGGCGGCCGTATCCAAATTCGTGATGTTACTCAGCAGGTGGTTCTTTTCGCCCACCACGCCGAAGTAGTCCCAACGCAGGCCATAGTTCAACGTCAGCCGCGGGGCCACACGGTAGCTGTCCTGGGCGTAAAAGCCGTAGCTGTTCTCGAAGGTATGGCGAGTGGAATCTCCGGAATACTGAAAGCCCCCGTCTACCGTGCCGGAAAGGAAATCCGGCAAGCTATCGAAACTCAATCTGCCGCGGAAGTACTTGGCAAAATACTGTTCGATAGTCGTGCGGCGAAACTCGAACCCGACCTTCACCTCGTGCTTGTTGAGCTTCCAGGAGAAATTATCGATCGCCTGGTAGTTGATGTCGAAGCGGTGACGGGGAACGCTGCTGGTGGAGCCGAGCTGAGCAACGCCGCTCACGAGGATGATGGGCAAGCCCGAATCCGAGAATCCCGTTTCTGAGCAGTCAGCCGTGGTGCTCGCAGCGCAGAGGCCGATCGAGCTCGGATGAAAGTTCCGGTCTTCCGGGAAAAATCCCTCCGCAAACCGGTTCCAGCCGAACCGCAATTCATTCACCTTGGTGGGTCCAAACGTATGCACATAAGAAATAGAGACCAACTGCACGCGCGTCGGGGTAAACGTGTTGAAGCCCGGAAGCTGACCGCCGCTGGCCGTCAACGCCAGCGGAAACGACTGGGTGCTGTCACCGAAAAAATACCGTCCCGTCAGAATGTTGCTTGAGCTGAAATTGTGATCGATCTTGCCGATGACGCTGGTTAGCCGGTTGAAAGAGGGAGAGATGACGGAAGAGTTTGGGCAGGGTGTGCCGGTGCCAAGGTTTGGAGCCGGCCACGGATGCCGTTCCAGCAAGGCGGCGATAACGGAATTGCTCGCCTGGCCGGGGCTGAGTGAACCGTCCGACGCCGTCCCGACGGGGACGCAGCCCAAGGTCACCACGCCTACTGTCTCCCGCTGCCCTTCGTAATCCCCGTAAAAAAAAGTCTTGTCGCGGGCAATCGGCCCGCCCAGCGATCCGCCGAATTGATTGTTGTGAAACGCGGCTTTTGGTTGCGAGCCGGAATTGAAATAATTACGCGCATCGAGCGCGGCATTGCGGAAATAGTCCGCCGCGGTGCCGTGGAACTGGTTGGTGCCGGACTTGGTGACGATGTTGACCACCGCGCCGGCATTGCGCCCGTATTCCGCCTCGAAGTTGGAAAGCACGGCAAGCTCGGCCACGGCATCGACCGGAAGAATCGTGGCAGGAGTTCCGAAAACGCCGGCTTCGTTGATCGCGGGATCATTCCGGTAGCCGTCATTCATATCCGTACCGTCCAGCAGGAAATTGTTGGAACGCCCGCGCGCGCCATTCATCGAAAACACGCCGTACGAGCCGGGAGAATCTGTGATCTGATCCGGGGAACCCGTTGCCCCAGGATTCAGGAAGATCAATTTGGTGTAATCGCGGCCGTTAACGGGAAGGTTGGCGATTTGCTGTGCCTCCAAGGTCCCGCCCATGATGTTGGTGGTCGTCGCAATCGTCGGGACTTGTGAGGTCACTTCCACCGTGGTTTGAACCGCCCCCGGCTGGAGCGTTGCGTCCACACGCTGCTCGTCAGCCACGCCCACGTGAACACTTCCCTGCGTCACCGTTGCGAAGCCCTGTTTCTCGATCGTGACCATGTAGTCGCCGATGGGCAATTCGGGGACGCTGTACGTTCCCGCATCACCTGTCACGGTCGTGCGCGTCAAACCCGTTGCCTGATTCTTCACCGTCACCTTGGCGTCGGGCACCGCCGCCTGGGACTGGTCGAGTACCGATCCTAGAATTGCGCCGCGAAAAGTCTGTGCCGGAGCTCTCCCCGGCGCGATCAACAGGCCCAGCGTGATAAATGTCAGACACACAAGAATTTTTGCAACCATCTGTCGGCCGATTATCGCGTTCATGGATTTTCTCCTTGGTTGTGCCGCTAGTCAGGGCGGGTCAGTGGTGGGAGTTTCCAGGAATTCAAGTCAGTCATGCCTGGGCTGTCTCTCAGCCTGATGGGCGGGGATGATATTAGAGTCAACAGCCGGAAGTCAAGTCCCGGTTGGCGCACGCGACATGACCATTCAGTTTGGGTGAGCGCGGCGACATCACGAACCGTTTCAGGCCCCGTGGCTGACAAGCTTCCGCGAAGGCGACGTAGAGGTCCCTGGCGAGGTACTCAACGCTTGGTGAACTTTTGCACGCGCCTGCCGATGATGTCGCCGGAATAGACCGCACCGTCGCGGCCAACGGCGATATCGTGTCCCCAATACAACTGGCCGTCGTAATTGCCGAAGCTCGCCCACTTTTCGAGGATGCGGCCTTGCAGATCAAGTTTCAGGATGTGGTTCCGGTCCGGCGGCCAGTCGTGAAGGTCGCCTCCGTCCACCACGTAAAGATAGCCGTCCGGGCCGACCGTCACTGCCCACGGGCGTCCCAGGTCGGCGCTCTTCCACTCATGGAGAAACGTTCCGTCTCCCTTGAAAACCTGAACGCGGTCGTTGGAGCGATCGGCGACGTAAACACGGCCTTCCTGGTCTAAAGTGATGCCGTGGGGCAAGTCGAACTCGCCGGGCTTCGACCCCTTGTGCCCCCAGTCGAAAAGGAACTTTCCATCCGGGGCGAATTTGGCCACACGGCTGTTTCCGTATCCGTCGCTCACAAAAAGAGAACCGTCGGGCGCGACGGCCAGGTCAGTGGGTTTGTTGAAGTGGGTTCCGTCGAGACCCGCAACGCCCTTTTCGCCCAGGGTCAAAAGGAGCTTTCCGTCATGGCTGAATTCGAACACCTGATGCAACCCGATGTCGGTGGCCCAGACGTTATCGTGCCGGTCCACACGTAGCCCGTGTGGATTGAAGAAAATTCCGGCTCCCCAGGACGCGATGAGTTTCCCCGATTCACCCTCGAAACAAAGGATGGCAGGAGAGGCAATCGGTTCATCGAAGGTCTTTTGCAGAATAGAATGCTCCGCGCGGTGGAACACGAAGACGTGGTTGTGCGCATCCACTGCCACCCCGGGAACGTGGCCCAGAGCGAACCCTTCCGGCAGCACAGGCCATCCGTGAACGACCTGATATGTGCCGGAAGCCGGGTCGGCCACCGGGTGCGCAGCCGGCGTTCCCGGCCCGGCGCCTCGGGTGGTAAGCACGAGCGTCAGGGTAAATGCGACGAGAAGCAAGATAGCTCCGAGAGAAAGGTGAGTGCGATTGGATTTCACGGTCAGCCTCCCTGCAGTCCTTTGTGCCCAAAAGGCAAAGGATAATTCTTTAAGCCGGGGCTTTGGTGCGCGGAATTATACCACTCGGATGATGGGCACTGAAGAAAACCGCCGCCCCGCCGACTTGCTGGGAATCTATCCTTGATGTGCGCAACCTCGTGACATAGCATGGTGGGCCGCAAGGGATCAAAGATCAGGCTGGCTTCAAAGGAGCACTTCATCCATGCAGAAGCGAGACCGTTATCCCCATGTATTCGTGCTCGTCGCCATCTTGTTTACGGCAGTCAGGGTTTCCGCCCAAGAGAAACCTTTCATGCTTGAGCAGGTGATGAGTTCGCCTTTTCCGTCAGGCCTGGTGGCGGCGAAAGGCGGCTTCGCGTGGGTCTCGAACGCGCGCGGGGCGCGCAACATCTGGGTGGCAGAGCCGCCCGCTTACAATGGACGTCAAGTTACGAACTACATTCAAGACGACGGCCAGGATATCGGTGAGCTTGACTCGACTCCCGACGGCAAAACCATCGTTTACACGCGCGGCGGAGACCTGGAATTTCCCGAGCAAAGTTATCCCAACCCGGCAAACAATCCGGCGGGCGTCGAGCAAAACGTGTGGGCGATTTCGGTCGCGGGCGGCGCGCCGCGCAAACTTGGCGAGGGCCACTCGCCGCCCGTTTCGCCGGACGGCAAGCAGGTCGCTTTTGTTTTCAAGGATCAGATCTGGCTTGCCGGTATTGAAGGGCAGGCGAAGGCCGAGCAACTCATCCACTCGGAAGGAAAGAGCGAATCGCTCCGCTGGTCGCCGGACGGCAAAGGGCTCGCTTTCGTGAGTCGGCGCAAGGAACACAGCCTGATCGGCGTTTACGACCTCGCGCACAAAGAGCTTCATTACCTCGATCCGAGCGTTGACCGTGATATGGAGCCTGTTTGGTCGCCGGATTCCAAGCGCGTCGCCTACATCCGGCTCCCCTCGACTCGGGTCGATTTCGCTTTCGGCCCTAATCGCTCAGGACAGCCATGGTCCATCCGCGTCGCCGACGTTTCAACTGGCGCAGGGCGTGAAGTGTGGAAGGCCGAGGAGGGGAAGGGAAGCGTTTTTCGGGAGATCGTCGCGGACAATCAATTGCTGTGGGGCGCGGGAGACCGGCTGGTTTTTCCCTGGGAGCGCGACGGCTGGACTCATTTGTATTCCGTTTCCGTTGATGGCGGAGCGGCCAAGCTCCTGACGCCGGGTGATTTTGAAGTCGAATCCGTTTCGCTCAGTCCCGACCGGAGCGAGCTGGTCTTCAATTCAAATCAGAACGACGTCGACCGCCGGCACATTTGGCGGGAATCCGTTACGGGCGATCACCCGACTGCGGTGACGAGCGGCGAAGGCATCGAATGGTCGCCGGTGATGGCGAGCGACGGAAAGGTCATCGCCGTGTTGCGTTCGGACGCGCAGCGTCCCGCGCGGCCCGCCGTGCTCTCGGCGAGCGGGGAGATTCGCGACCTGACCCCGGGGGCAATTCCCGCAGATTTCCCCGCAGCACGATTGGTTGTCCCCCAACAGGTCATACTTTCCGGCGCGGACGGAATGCAGCTTAACGGCCAGCTATTTCTGCCCAAAGATTCCAAACCCGGCGAGCAGCATCCGGCGGTGGTGTTTTTCCACGGCGGATCGCGTCGGCAAATGCTGCTCGGATGGCATTACATGGGCTACTACCACAATGCTTATGCCATGAATCAGTACCTCGCCAGCCGCGGCTATGTGGTGCTCTCGGTGAATTACCGCAGCGGCATCGGTTACGGCATGGAATTTCGGGAAGCGCTGAACTACGGCGCAGCCGGCGCAAGCGAATTCAACGACGTTCAGGGAGCGGGCCTTTACCTGCGCAGCCGCTCGGACGTGGACCCCGAGCGCATCGGCCTATGGGGCGGGTCTTACGGCGGGTATCTCACCGCGCTTGGCCTTGCGCGGGCTTCTGACCTTTTTGCCGCGGGCGTGGACGTGCATGGCGTCCACGACTGGAACCTGGAAATTCCTAACTTTGCACCCGAATACGACCCGCGCGAACAAAAGGACGCGGCGCGCGTGGCGTGGGAATCGTCGCCGCTCGCTTCCGTGTCGACCTGGCGCTCGCCCGTGCTGCTGATTCAGGGCGACCAGGACCGCAATGTCCTGTTTACTCAAACGATTCGTCTGGCCGAAGCGCTGCGCAAGCAGCACGTTGAATTCCAGCAACTCATCTTTCCGGACGAGATCCACGACTTTCTTCTGCATGCGAACTGGCTGCGGGCCTATCACGCCGCGGCAGATTTCTTTGCGAGTCATCTGGTCGGGGAACCGTAGTAGGATGGATTCTCATGAAACGAATGGTCCTGGCCGGTGCGATTATATTTTTGGCAGCCATGGGTTTGAAGCTGGGAGCAAAGTCGAATCCCGACGCGCAAGAGTCTCGCCCGGCGGAGTCCGCGCTTTGGGTGTCGCCGGACCTCAGCCCTCGCCTGGCCAAGTGGCGGCGGGTTGAGATGCCGTTCAACTCGGCGGGCTTGAGCGAGCGTGAGCGGCAGTTGGTGGAAAAGCTCGTAGAAGCGTCACAGCTCTTCGACCAAATCTACTGGCGGCAGAGCGATCCGAAGGCGCTCGAACTCTATAAATCTCTCGAGGGAAAGACCGACGAATTCAGCAACCAGCTTCGCCGCTTCCTGATGATTAACGGCGGCCGTTTTGACGTGCTCGATGATAACCGGCCCTTTGTCGGGTCGGCGCCGATCCCGCCCGGCGGCGGGCTTTATCCCCCACACCTGACGCGCGACGAAATTGAATCTTACGTGAAGGCCCACCCGGACCAGAAGGAAGCGATTTATAGCCCAACCACCGTCGTTCGCCGCGATGGTGAAAACCTCGTGGCGGTTCCGTACCACGAAGCCTATAAACAATTCCTCGAGCCAGCCGCCAAGGCGCTACGCGACGCAGCGGCGCTCGCCGATGAAGAGCAATTCGCAAAATTCCTTCGGCTGCGGGCGGACGCATTGCTCAGCGACGACTACTATGCGAGCGATCTCGCCTGGCTCGATCTCAAAAACCCCAAGTTCGACGTCATCATGGCGCCCTACGAGGTCTACCTCGACGGCGTGCTGGGCGTGAAAGGTTCGTACGGCGCGGCGGTGCTCGTCCGCAACGAAGAGGAAAGCCGCAAGCTCGAGCTCTACCAGAAATACGTGTCGGATATTCAAGACGCGCTTCCCATCGCGGCTGAAGACAAACCCTCCAAGCGTGGCCACCTGACGCCCATGGAAGTGATGGACGCGCCTTACCGCGGTGGCGACCTGCGGCACGGTTATCAGGCGGTGGCTGACAATCTCCCAAACGATCCACGGATACACGAGGAGAAGGGAACCAAGAAAGTCTTTTTCAAGAATTTCATGGACGCGCGGGTGAACACAGTCATCCTGCCGCTCGCCAAGCGCCTGATGCGCCGGAATCAGGCGGCCAAGGTTTCGGGTGAAGGCTACATGGCAAGCACCGTGCTCCACGAAATTTCCCACGGCCTGGGGCCGTCGTATGCGCGCGTGGGGGGAAAACAGATGGACATTCGCGAAGCCCTCGGGCCCGCCTACTCGGCGCTGGAAGAAGCCAAGGCGGACGTGACCGGCATGTTCGGCTTGAAGTGGTTGATAGACCACGGAGCGCTTCCCAAGGAGCGCCTCGAGGAATTTTATGCTTCTTACGTAGGCGGGATTTTCCGCACCGTGCGCTACGGCACGGGCGAGGCGCACGGCCGCGCGGAGATGATGGAATTCAATTACCTCTCCGAGCAAAAGGCCATCACTCGCAATACCTCGACAGGACGCTATGCGGTGGATTTCGATCGCATCCCGAAGGCGCTCGCCCAACTCACCCAGGAGCTGCTTGAGATCGAAGCCACAGGAGACCGCGCGCGCGCCGAGGCGCTGCTCGCGAAATACGATCAGATGCCCGCTGAACTTGCCGCCGCGCTTAAATCCTCGGCCCATGTGCCGGTGGACGTTGACCCGGTGTTTTCGTTTCCGGATAAAGTCGAGTAGCGCGGGTGGGGGAGAGAGGCCGGGTGCCATCCCACTTCGTGAAGTGGTCGCCGCTTCACTCCCAACCCTTGCGGCTCTCCTTGAGCAACTCGGCGAGGTATTGCTTCCAAATCGCGGGATAGGAATGCGTGCCGTGGCCGCGCGTCTGGTCGGTGATGGGAAGCAGGATGAATCTTCCGCGTTTGACGCGCTTGATTAACGCTTCCACGATGCCGAGCTCGGGCGGGTTTACCTGGTCGTCGGCGGAGTTGACGGCGAGGAGCGGAGACTGGATTCTTTCGAGCTCGGGCTCCGGGTTATAGTCGCGCGAAGCGTCGATGGCGTAGAGCATGTCGTTCGCGTCCTCGAGCGCCGCGTATCTTTCGATCATGCGCTTCAGCATGGCGTCCGCGGCTTGTTGGGTGGGAGCTTCCTTCTGCCACTGGAGCGGGCTCGAGACCATAAAGAGCAACAGGTGGATGGCAGAGACGAGGCCGGGCGGCTGCGTGGAATACTCGCCGTAATTCCACGCGGGGTCGTTGCGGATTGAATCCATAATCATGTCGCGCATCATGCGATTGCGGCCGGAAATCTGAATGGGCAGGCACGCGAGCGGCATCAACGCCTGCATGAAGTCCGGATACATTTCGCCCCACATCCAGGTATGCATGGCGCCCATCGAGGTGCCCACGACCAGCCGCAGGTGCTTCACCCCCAAGCCTTCGGTGACGAGGAGATACTCCGCCCGCACCATGTCGTGATAGTCGTAATGCGGAAAGCGCGCGTGCAGGCCGTCACTCGGCTTGGACGACTGTCCGTGGCCGATGTCGTCGGGCAGAATGATGTAGTAGCGCGTCGCGTCAAGGAGCTGGCCTGGCCCGAAGAGCACTCCGGCAAAATTGTCTGACAGGAATTGTTGCCCGGAGCCGGTCGTGCCGTGCAGGACGAGGACCGCGTTCTCAACCATCCCCTTGGAGTTTTTCTTTGGCTCGCCGAGCGTCCGGTAATGCAGCCGAAGTTGCGCCAATGTCTCGCCACTTTCGAAATGAAAGTCGCGGATGGTGAAGTCGCCTTCCTTCGGCGGGGGCCAGCCCACCGCTGCCGGCAAATCTGAAGCGCGCGCGGTGGGCGCGAAAACCAGACAGGCGAAGATCAGACAGGCTACGATCTGCTTCATGAGTGCCTCCAGGCTCGTGGGCGTTCGGGCATCGTTTTCTCCAAGTCTCGCGAGAAATTGGCGGCACTTAGTTTAATGCCGCGCCGTCAAAATACAACATGGTTTGACAGGCAAAATCGCCTCTTCCATACTGCCGCCGTGCGTACTTTCCTCACCTGCACAATTTTCTGCTTCTTGCTTTCGTTCGTGGGAGGACTCACCGCAGTTCAGGCACCCGACGAAGTCCCAGGTCTCGTCAGGGGTGACAGGCAAGACTCCGAATTCAAGTTGCGGGTCGAACGAAATGTAGTGCTCGTTCGCGTGGTGATCCGCGACAAGGACGGGAAGCCGCTCCGAAACCTCAACCAAGACGACTTTGAGCTCTACGACAACGGCAAGCGGCAGACGATCACTCAGTTTTCTGTTGAGGGTGGAGCGCCGGGCGAAGCGGCCGCGAAGCCCGTTGTGAGCGAGCCTGCGACGAAAACCGGAAGGAGTGACGCGCCCGTAATCCCCAGTCGGTTTGCGGCATTTTACTTTGACGACCTGATGATGAAATTTGAAGACGTCGTGCGGACGCGCGACGCGGCCGAGCACTACTTCGGGACGGAGCTTCACCCGGACGAGCGCGTGGGGATCTTCACCTCATCCGGGCAAGGCGTTCTGGCTTTCACCGCCGACCGCGACAAGCTGCACGAGGCGCTCGTTCACCTTCAGCCACGCGGCAGGCTGAATCGCGGGGGAGCGGATTGCCCGGACCTGTCGGACTACGAGGCCTACCAGATTTCCGAGCGGCACGACCCTGACGCCCTTCTGATCGCCACGCAGAAAGTGATCATGTGCCAGTGCGGCGGCGACGCCAGTCACTGTCCCGGAGCTTCTCAGGTGGCGGAGGCCGCGGCCCGCCTCCGTTGGGAAGATGCGGAGCACCAGGTGCTCGCCTCGCTTCGAGGTCTGG